>NZ_JAPUVO010000075.1 GCF_029255185.1 Propionivibrio sp. | reverse complement strand
TGATCTGGACGACGGGGACGCCGTTGGCTGCGGCGCCAAGCTGCGGGGCGTAGGCGCTCCCCGTGGCGGCGATGACCTGCGCCGAGACGGCGACCGGCTGGGCGATCAGTGCGCTTAGGGTGAGCCAGAGGATGGTGCGCTGGAAGAAGGTGGGGCGGGAGGTGTGCATGGATGACGAAATCATAGCTGTTTCATGGCGGTGAAGGGTTGTGCGGCAGGTGTTTAGGGTGGTTTTGATGTGACCTCAAAGAGCGATCAACCTGAAAAACTCAGTTATTCACCGCAAAGACGCAAAGGACGCAAAGTTTCGCAAAGAAGATCAAGGAGTTACCCTACCATTCCAGCATAATTGTTCGGCACCCGATGAGTGTGGGGTGGAAAGCTCGTAACTCCATGTTTCTTAGCGTCCTTTGCGTCTTTGCGCCTTTGCGGTGAGGTTTTTAAAATCAAAGCTGGTAACTCAACAGAAACCCGGCCACCGGTCTGCGGGTGCCAAAGCCATCGGGTTTGGCGAGTGCCCAGCCGGCGAAGAGGTCGTAGTTGAAGCCGTGCCCGGCGCCGCGCAGGCCGAGAACGGCGCCGGTCAGGCGACGGCCGGCCAGCGCTTGTGCGCTCGGGCCGCTGACCTGGCCGTGGTCGATGCCGGCGTAGGCCGCCTGGCCGGAGTCGCCCAATGGGACTTCGAGTTCATTGCGCAGAAACCAGCCGCGCTCGGCGGCGAGGGTACGTTCGCCGTCGAAGCCACGCACGGTATAGCGGTTGCCGATGGCGATATGGTCGACGGCGTAGAGCACGTCGTTGGTCGTCTGCCCGTGTAGCGTGGCCAGCCAGCGAACGGGTTGGGCGACGATTTTGAAGGGGGTGACGGCCGTGAAATCGAGCGTCTGCATCCGGTAGGCGGGGGTCGGGGCGTCGGCGCTGTGCCCGGCCGCGTCGCTCTGCCCGCCGAACCAGGAGACGCCCTGGCGGTGCGCCAGGGCCAGGTCAATCTGGGCGTCGCCGAGGTATTGCCGATGGGCAACACCGAGTTCGGCGGCGCTGCTGCGTCGGCGTTGATTGAGAATTTCGGTGTCTTCGATGTAGCTGCGCGTGTAGCGTCGCAGGGCGCGAAATTGCAGGGTGGTTTTGGCGGTCTGGTCGCGATAGACCACACGCTGTAGCTTGATTTCCTGATTCTGCGTATTGCCGCTCGAACGGAAGGTCTCGTTCATGCCCTGGATGGTTTGCAGGTAGTGCGACGCGCTGTCCGCTAAGGAGAGCGTCCAGTAGCCCCAGGGTACCGAGTATTGCAGGCTGTGGCCGCGCGTGCCATGGCGCGCCGTGTCATGGTCGGCGTCGTTGTTCACGGTTAGGCTGAGCAGGTCGTTGATGCCCAGCAGGTTGTCGAGCGAGGCGGTGAGCGAGGTTTGCAGGCGGCCGGTGGCTTTGGCGCCAGCATCGTCAAGCGTGAGGCCCAGGCGCCAGGGTTTGCCGCGCTGGACAGTGAGGACGATGTCGCTTTCTCCCGGGGCGCCCTCGGGGACAATGTCAATGGAGACGTCCTGCGAGGAAGTCCGCTTCATTTGTTCCAGCCCCTGTTCGATGTCGCGCAGGTTGAGAAGGTCGCCGGGGCGTACCGGGAAGGCGCTGCGCCAGTTGCGTTCGGGGGCCTCACCCTCACCCTCAATGCGGATGGCGCGAATGACGCCGGGGATAAGAACAAGGCGCAGGCTGCCGCTCGCCAGATCCTGCTCGGGAGGAATGCCGATGCGGGTTGTGCTATAGCCCTTGGCGACAATCAGCGCGACGGTGCGTTGGACGATCTGGTTGATTCCCTGCGGGCCAATGCAGCGCCCGGCGTAGCCAGCAAGATAGGTGTCCAGCCAGGTGAAGGCTTGACGACGCTCACCGTCAAGTTGCACGCGGTCAATGCGAACGCAGGGCGTTTCGACAGGCAGGTCGCGGGCCTCAGTATCGACCGTTGGCGCCGCCGGTGACAGGTGGACATCCGGCGCTTGTTGCCGAGACAGCCGTTCTTCGGCCTCCTGCTGCGCGCGGCGACGTTGCTCTTCCGTGTCAACGGTGACTTGCGCGAAGGCGGCGCCGGCGAGCACATAGAGGCCGGCGATGGACAGCGACAGCGCGTGGCGGACGACGATGGCAAAACGCGGGCGAGCGTGGAGGAGGTGGAGGAGCGGCGGCATAATTCGAGGCTTTGTTAAGAGAGTTGCTTGATGTGTACTGGCGTCGCCGATAGGCCGACGCTGGTCGCCAGTTGAGCGCTGGCGAAAGCGGCGGATTTTAACGCAGGTCAAGAGATATTGCATTGTTTTTATGACGAAAATTTCTAGGTTGATGTGCGGCACATAACGTCAAATGCTCCTTGAGGTCACCGGCCCGATGCAGGACGGCCTGCTTACACATTCAATTTTCGTGCCAGGATCAAACCCTTTGAAAACACTGAGTGCGTGAGGGGCACGGTGGGATAAGGCGGACATAAATTGTCACATTGCGACTGTATTTCGTCACGATGTGACGACAGTTGCGCCAAGCGCATGACCGAAAGTCGCGTCGGGTTACGCCCTGCGTGCTAACCCGACGAGTTGTGCTCCACATCAGTTTGAATCGCACCCGGGACGACGTGCGTGGTGGAAAGGGAAATGGCTGACATTCAGCTTAAGGTAGCGCCATTGGGATTAGGCTTCTTTGACCAACAGATTTAAACGCACCCGTTTCATGTGGTTCTAAGCCCAAACCGGCAGAATTTGTTCTGTCCGTCAGTGCTGTGTATTCCAAGGGTTGATGACAGTCAAACCAGCAGCTTCAAAAGGGCTGGTGTTTCGCGTTGCAACAATCAAACGATGGCTTGTGGCCGTCGCGGCAATGTAGCCATCTGCGGGCGAGATAGCCTTGCCTTCGGCCCGCGCACGGGCGCGAAGCACTGCGTAGGCTTCTGAGGCGGCTGCATCAAAGGGCAGTATTCGACCGACGAACATAGGCAAGATTCGCTGCTCAAGACTGGTGTGGAGCGTGTCCCTTCGTTTGCCAGACGGCAGCGCCGCAATAGTAAAACATGTGTTTTACGACACAATGAATTTGCCTTTTAGTAGAGCAGGAAATCTTTCCGCATGATCTCCCAGGCGGTTTCGTCGAGCCGGGTCAATGCGTCAAGATCGGCCGGCGTTGCCTGTGGATCATCAACCCATTCGCGTAGCAGCGGGCTGCCGTTGATCAGGTCAATGGCCAGCCGGTTGTTTTCGTATTCGTAGGCAAAGTCGCGCCATAGCGGATAGTCCGGTTGCATTCGGCGTAGTGCCTTGAAAGCAAGAGCCTGCAGGCGCCATGGGCGGAACGCGAGGTGCTGGTAGCTGGCGTCTTCAACGTGAATCTGCACGCCATTGCACAGTTGGCCAACGTGTTTATGGAAGGTTGGCTCGAACCAGCAGTCACGCAGGCGGCATCCGGCAAGCCAGGTCGGGGCTAGGGTGGTCATTGTGCGAATTAGCGCCTGGGCGTCGATGTCCGGCGCGCCGAATAGTTCGAGCGGACGGGTGGTGCCACGTCCCTCGGAAAGCGTCGTGCCTTCGAGCATGACGGTGCCGGCGTAGCAGCGCGCCATCGAGACATTGGGCGCGTTCGGGCTGGGGTTGACCCAACTGCGGTTGCCCAGCGGCCAGCCGTAACCGGGCGCGGCGTCGGGCGCCCAGCCCAGGAGGGTGATGACCTGGCAGTCGACATCAAGTTTCAAAGTGGCAATGAACCAGTGTGCCAGTTCGCCCATCGTTAGTCCGTGACGCATCGGTAATGGACCAGCGCCGACAAAACTCTCCCAGCCGGTACGCAGCAACAGCCCTTCAAGCGGCCGACCGACGGGGTTCGGGCGGTCGAGTATCCACACCGTCTTGCCGTGTTCGGCAGCGGCTTCGAGCAGGTAGCGCAGGGTGGTGATGAAGGTGTAGATGCGACAGCCAAGATCCTGTAAGTCGATCAGCAGGACATCGAAGGTGTCCATCATGGTGGCCGTCGGCCGGCGCACTGTGCCGTACAGGCTAAACACCGGGATGCCGTGCCGTGGATCGAGGAAGTCGGGTGACTCGACCATATTGTCCTGTTTGTCGCCGCGCAGGCCGTGCTGCGGGCCGAAGGCGGCGGTGAGCCTGAGGTCGGGGAGTGCCGCCAGCGCGTCAAGGGCGTGTGTCAGATCGACGGTGACCGAGGCCGGGTGGGCAAGCAGGGCCAGGCGTTTGCCGGTCAGCGGCTTGCGCAGTGCGGAGTCGGCAAGCAGGCGGTCGAGTCCAAACTGGATGGCGGGCATCGTTGGGGCTTTCAAACAGGGGTGGATGAGACGGTCAGTTCCAGCGTAAAGGCGTCGCGATGGTGAAAGTCGGGGCGGGCGGAAGGGTGGCTCAGCGCCCAGTAACTGTGGCTTCCTTCAACAACATCGGCAGTTTCGATCACCGCTGAAAGACCGAGCAGAAGCGTGCTCGCGCCGGGAGGCAGCGCTTCCGGTGCAATGATTGCCTCCATTTCCAGCCGACCGGCAAACAGCCGGGATGTGAGTTGTGGCGCTGCACTGAGGACACGTGTTTCGTCGCGCTGTCGGTAGTCAGAAAAAGCATAAGCCGCCCATTGACCGGACGGCGAGAAGTTAAATTCGCGGTAAGCCGTATCGTCTCGCAAACCAATAAAAGCCTCGAAACAGGTATGTTCCCAGAGTAAATCGGGTTGATTCGAGGCCTGCGCCGCCGGGATCAGCAAGCGTGCCATGTCTCCCCGGAGCCGATAGTTAAGAGCGAGTGCGCCGTCTTGTCGCAACCTCGCCCACACTTCGAGCGCGCGCACTACCGGCGCCGGACTTGCTGGGTGGCAGAGTAAGGTAAGGGGGTAATCGGCGTCTGGCATGCTGCGGATTCTAGCCGTTCTGCTCTGGCGACAGAAACAAAAGTAGTGTGCTCCGATACTTGATTCTGATTATATTTTGACTACTATGAGAAACATATTAATGGAAAGATTTGCATCGTGAAGACCGCAAATGCCCTTCAAAAATTCGGCCAGCGCATCCGTGCTGAACGCAAGCGTCTGAGAATTTCTACGGTTGTTGCCGCAGAGGCTGCGAGGATTTCCCGGGTGACGCTGCACCGCATAGAGCATGGTGAACCTACGGTGGCCCTGGGTATGTATTTTGAGGCCATGGAGGTTCTCGGGCTGACATTTGATGTTGTTCCCAAGGGGCTGGCCCAAGAGGCTGAAGTCGAGCGCGCTCCTGAAGAAAAAACGAATGCGCAAAAATGGCCCAGCACAGTTTCGTTCAGAGATTGTCCGCAGCTAAAGAAAGTGGCTTGGCACGTCCATGGCGTTGATGCGCTCCCGGCGAAAGATGCGCTTAATCTTTATGAGCGGAACTGGCGGCATGTCGACAAAGAGAAGATGACGGCCAAGGAGCGCAAAGTGGTCGATAAGCTCGTTAAGACCTATGGGAATGGTTTCTTCCTTGTATAACCGGCTACACCATCATGTGCTTGCAATGGCGTTGCAGTCACTGGATGCGGATTTGCTCGCCAGGAACCGATGCCTCCTCGGGGGCGGCACGGCAATTACCCTGCGGTACGGAGAATACCGAGAGTCTGTCGATATTGACTTTCTTGTTTCCGACTTGTGGGGGTATCGAAACCTGCACCAGTTAATCAAAGAGGCAGACAGTCTCAAAGCCATTGCCAAAGCAGGTGCAGTAATCAATGAGCTGCGCGAAATCAGATCCACGGGGTACAGCATTCAGTCTGCGATTGGCGTAGGGGATGCCAGGATCAAATTCGAGATTGTTTTGGAGGCACGGATCAAGTTTGACTCACCAGAATCGGATGACCGGGTGTGTGGTATTGCAACACTGACGCCTACCGACCTCATGGCTTCAAAGCTGCTTGCAAACGTTGATCGTTGGCGTGATGACGCCTTCTTTAGCCGGGATCTCATCGACATGGCGATGATGCAGTCCCCCAAGCTTCTGCCGATGGCCATCGCTAAAGCAGAAAGCGCCTATGGCGGTAGCGTCCGACGCGATCTCGCTAAGGCTGTGGAGCATGTATTAAAACAGCCCGGTTGGCTAGAGAAATGCCTTGAGGCCATGAAAATGGATACCCCCAAGGCTGTGCTTTGGAAACATATCAAGGCGCTTGCAGCGGCCAGCAAGCCACAGTCAGTGCCGTTGATTTAAGCACGTTTTCGTTGACACGGATTGCTACCGACGACTTGCAACTCACATAGCTTAGGTGTTACTTTGGTGCTACCATCACGAGAGAGGGATCCCAACAATGTCCACTACATCATTGAAGCTTTCGGACGAACTCAAGCAGCGGGCAGTTGCCGCTGCCGAGAAGAAAGGTATATCGCCACATGCGTTCATGGTGCGCGCGATAGAGCAGGCGGCTACATCAGCAGAACGGCGGGCCAGTTTCGTGGCCGATGCTCACGCGGCACGAGAACAAATGTTGAAGACCGGAAAAGGCTACGATGCAAGCGAGGTTCATACCTACCTGAAGGCACGCATTACCGGAAGTAAATTTGCAAAACCGAAAGCCATATCTTGGCAAAACTGAGCTATTCGGAACAAGCGCTTGCCGATCTCGAAAGGCTAACCGACTTCCTGATTGAGATTGATGCTTCGGCAGCGGCAGAGACGGTTGAGTTGATTGAGGAGGCTGTCAATTTATTAATACGTCATCCGTTGGTCGGCCGTCCTGTAGAGCATGAATTGCGGGAGCTGGTGATATCTCGCGGACGCAGCGGTTACTTGGCCCTCTATAGCCTCGAAGAAGATCAGGACGCCGTCCTGATTCTTGCGATCCGTCATCAACGTGAAGCCGGATATTGGGGGCAAGGTGAGGAATGAGTCGCTGTGCGCTTTGGCGACTCAGATGTCAGTGCCTCCCTCTGATATCCACTAAATCACGGTTTTTCTGGAATCACTGACCCGTTACTGGGATGACAAGATCATCGCGGTGATTGTCTCTGGCTATGATGGCGCCGCCGCACTTTGCGGCATGTCAGCCTTCGGGGTGATAACGAAAATCCCCATGATGTCAGCACGCACGGCCATCAGCATCATTACGACCATAATCGGGACAGAAATGACGTCGTTGATGACGGCACTCCAGAAGAGCGCTTTGATCGGATCAATGGGCGTGAAATTCAGCGCGACGCCGAGGGCCGTGGCGATGATCACAATCGCGTAAAACCCTCTCGCCTGCAAGAGTTGGAGGCCGAGGCCCGTGCGCCATTTGAAGGCTTCAGCGACCGTGTAGGCGGCAGAGCCGGCAAGAATCGGGACAGCGAGCAACCCGGTGCTCACGATGCCGGCGGAAAACAAGGGTTAATACCTTGAGTAGCGGCACATAGCGCGGAAAGGGTACGAACACTTGGAGCGCCAGCGAGATCACCCCGAAGGCGATTGCGTACCAATGGGCGGGGCCGCCGATGAGAAGTTTTAGGGTTGCACCCATGGTGCCGATATCGGCTGCGATGTTGATCGTATTCGCGATCAACAGCAACGTGATGATGCCGTAGAGCAGCCAGGGCGGGTAATGCTTGCGTATGTTGGCGGCTAAGCCCTGACCGGCGACCCGTCCGATGCGGGCACTCACCGTCTGGATGCCAACCATCAGCGGAAAGGTGAAGAACGCGGTCCACAAAATCCCGTAACCAAATCCGGCGCCGACTTGGGAGTAGGTGGCGATACCACTTGGATCGTCATCCGCCGCACCGGTGATAAGACCGGGGCCAAGTCTCGTCCACAGTGATGGCTTCTTGACTGGTGCAATTTTGATCTCGTTCACGGAAGTGACCAGCGACGACGCTCTGAGATACGAATAGCGCAGCTTTCCCGTCGATCCGCTCCAATGATGAACTCGACGGCAAAGGCAGAGCGCGATTAATTGCCTTTAATGGCGTCTTTGAGATCCGCTTTGGCATCGCCGTATGCCGCCTGGGCTTTGCCACGGGTATTTTGAACCTTGCCTTTCAGCTCCAGATCCTTATTGCCAACCAGGTTGCCGACAACTTCCTTTACTTTACCTTTGGCTTCTGTAACGCGACCGCTGGTTTGATCCTTGTTCATGGTGATCTCCTAAGTGATTGTTGGAAGTGCTCGGGAGCGATGAACCGGTGGCGCAACGCTCCCAATCAGGAGAATAGGCATTGAATCGGAAACGTTCTGTGCGCTAGCGCTCATAGTTCATGTAGGGCACATGGAATACCTTTCTCACAAAAACTATAACGAGGGCAGGGCTTTTGTTCGAATGAGGTGTCAATGAATCGTTTGGACGCAGATCGATAGTCAGAGGGAATGCTCGTGCTTACTCCTTGTAGCCCCCACCAGAACCACCTTCTCGGCGCCTTGTCATCTGAAGAATACGCACGCTTGCTACCGCATCTCGAACCGGTGCAGTTGCCCTTGGGCGCAGCGCTTTATGAGTCCGGGTTTCAGTTGCGTCACGTTTATTTTCCGATTGACTCGATTGTGTCCCTGCTCTACGTCATGGAAGACGGTTCATCGTCGGAAATCGCTGTAGTCGGCCATGAAGGGGTTATCGGGATATCCCTCTTCATGGGCGGTGAAACTACGCCCAGTCGTGCTGTCGTACAAAGCGGTGGCCAAGCCTATCGGCTTCGGGGACAAGTGCTGAAGGATGAATTCAATCGCTCGGGCGGACGTCGTGCCGGCGCATTGCACAATTTGTTATTGCGCTACACCCAGGCGTTGCTGACACAAATGGCGCAGACCTCGGCGTGCAACCGCCATTATTCTTTGGACCAGCAGCTTTGCCGCTGGCTGCTCATGAGTCTCGACCGCCTGTACTCGAACGAACTGATTATGACGCAAGAATTGATCGCCAACATGCTTGGGGTGCGTCGTGAAAGCGTTACGGAAGCCGCCGGCAAGCTGCATAAGGCTGGCTTGATCGGGTATCGCCGTGGTCACATTTCCGTGCTCGATCGACTGGGGTTGGAGGCGCGAGCCTGTGAGTGCTACGCGATCGTGAAGAAAGAGTTTGATCGCCTGCTCCCGGAGGTGAAGTTTTGCCCATCCGACCGGGTGACGACGCAATCGACACCTGAATTGCGTAGTGCGCGGCCGTATCCAAGGAGTTAAGCAGAGGCTATGTTGTGACCGTACTCATCCCTCGATTGGCCTGCGTACGGTAGCCAACAGACTCCCGTTTTTACGCAGAACATCATGCACAGGAAAGGAACGTCTGTGCTTGTGTTTGTGGGCAACGATATGTATCACGACGTGTATGGGGCGCAGAGACTCGGGATAAGAACCGTTTTCTTCAAATCAAATCAGGGGTTGCAGGAAAAGGATGGTGTAAAGCACGACTACATTATTTACAACTTTCCTGAATGGCTAAACGCCATCCGCTTCTTCGAAAATGCTATTTCAATGTAGCCAGCAAGGTGATCTCCGCGACACTGGCCAACGCCTTCGATAACGGACAGTCGCGTTTGGCAGCGGCGGCGAGCTCCTGAAATGTCGCGTCATCAATACCCGGAACCGTGGCCTGCAGGGTCAGCGCGATGCGGTCGATGACAAAGCCTTCCCCCTGTTTGGATAGGCGCACGCTGGCTGTGGTATCCACACTGGTAGTCGCCAATCCCGCTTTGTCACAGGCGAACGAAAACGCCATCGTGAAGCAGGCCGCATGGGCGGCGCCCAGAATTTCCTCGGGATTGGTGCCGCGTCGGTCATCCTCGAAGCGGTTGGCAAAACCATAGGGACATTGTTTCAGCGCACCGGTCTCGGTGCTGATTGTGCCCAGGCCCTTCTTGCCCTGGCCTTCCCAATGAACGCTGGCGGTCTTTTCAGTCATGTGAGTCTCCTTTTGCTGAGTTTGGTGGTCGGCGCCGAGTGAACTTAGCGGGACGGATACAAACGGTCTGTTCGGTATCGCACGGACAGCGCAGGCGAGCTATGAATTGATGATCGGGGACCGGGTCCGCGTCTTCACTTTTGAGGCAATGCACATGAATTTGTTAAACGTGTCGTGAAGGTCGGTCGGGCTTGTTATTTCGGTCGTGGACGCGAGAGCTTGGGCCGCACCTCCTGAAGTCGCCCGGCACGCAATTCGACGACGGTTTTAGCCACGGCGCGCGCGACATTGCGCGTCTCTTCTTGCATCAGCTCGTCCTTGTCCAGAGTGCTGTGACTGGTCGCATACGGCTCGTAGTAACCGATGTAGCGATCGAGTCGCGCCTGTGCTCCGGCATCGATGAAACCCATCCAGTCGAGCCAGTCCGACAGGGCGCGACGCGAGTCTTCAATTCCGGTCACATCGCCATGCACGACCACTCCGTAAGCCCGTCCGGCGAGGTGTTGCGGGTAGTCCCAGCCAGCCATTTCAAGTTCCTTTGCTTTATTGGCGTTCTTGCCCGAAGTCAGCGTCGGGTCTGGGTTGCCGCCGTCGGCGCAGACCAGGCGGTCGATCATTAGCTTCAGGGGGCTCGGGCTTTGGTACCAATAGACCGGCGTGACGATGATCACGGCGTGGGCGGCCGTCCAGCGCTCGTAGATTTCGGCCATCCAGTCATTGGTCTGGTTGAGCGAGTGATTCGGGTAGCAACTGCACGGCCAGTGGCAGAGGGGCATGGCTGTCGACACGCAGCCCTTGCACGGGTGGATGTTGCGGCCGTATTCGGAGGTGAGCAGACTCAGATCGAGTACATCAGCTCCGATGCCGGCATGCTCCAGTGTTTCGCGGGCGATTCCCAGAAGCCGAAACGATTTCGAGATTTCGCTCGGGCAACTGCCGTCGTTGCGGGCCGAACCGCAGATCAGCAACACGCGGGAAGGGGTCGAGGGTTCGGACCAGTTCTTTTGCGCTTCATCGATGCGCTGTTTCGTGGCAATCCACTCGCTTGACAGCTCATAGTCCGGATCGGCGTAGCCGGGACCGGCTTTCTGGGTATATGGCGCCTTGCGGCCATCCGTATAAGCCAGCCAGGCAATGTCTTCAAGACGTTCGATGGACTGATCTTCGGCGCGGAAGGCAGGGTCGATGAAGGTGGCACGAAAACGGATGCTGAACTCGGCTCGTGTCAGACGTCCGGGGGCCTGGCCGGTGCGGATCTCGATCACCGACGATGTCGTCTGTCGCTCAGCCGGGCTGGCGTTGTTGGCTTGATGGTATTCCATGGGGTGTTCCCTTTTTGGATGGCTAACGATGACAGCTACGGTGCACGGCACTGTTCAACCTGGAGCGAGGCTACTGGAAAGGAGAATGGTCATCCGTGCGCTGCCGAACGCAAAGCTCGTTTTGTTGGCTACCGTACAGGCATGCTCAAGCAGAACAACTCAGAGGAATCAAGACATGACCGCTACGGCTCGATGCCATCCGGAACGGTCACGTGGTGCTAATCGCGCATATCAGGACAGCAACGGAAGCAACCCTGGTGCGTGAGTTGGTTGGCGATTCCCTCGCTCCGCAAAGTTGAGCGTCGCCGCCTTTTTGGCGGAGCTTTCTTTCTGTTTGTGATGCGAAATGAATAGTTTTGGAGCTAGCCCAAAAGAATCAGACGTGCCATCAGCGGCTCCTTGCCGTCGTATAAATCAGATCGCCAGTAGCTCACGCTGATAGCGCTGCCAGTTCTCGGCATAGCGCTCCGCACTGTCGGGCAGACGGGCGACTTCCTCATTGCTTAGTTCGCGCACGACTTTTCCCGGTGAACCGATGATCAGGGCGCGTTCCGGGAATACCTTGCCTTCCGGGATCAGCGTATTAGCGCCGACCAGCGAGTTTTTTCCGATCACCGAGTTGTTGAGCAGTATGGAGCCGATGCCGATCAGCGAACCGTCGCCAATCGTGCAGCCATGCAGCATCACCATGTGGCCAACGGTGACATTGCGTCCCACGATGAGCTCGATTCCCTGGTCGGTATGCAGTACCGAGCCGTCTTGAATGTTGCTGTTCTCGCCGATGCTGATCAGGTCGGTATCGCCGCGCAGGGTGGCGTTCCACCAGACTGAGACGTTCCTGGCCAGATGCACCTGGCCGATAATCGAAGCGCTGGGGGCGATCCAGCTTTGCGGGTCGATTCGCGGAGTGTGGATTCCAAGACGGTATACCGGCATTTCCTGTCTTACTGATAACGCAGCGCTTCGATCGGGTCGAGGGCGGCGGCCTTGCGGGCGGGATAAAAGCCGAAGAATACGCCAACGCCAGCGGCAACGGTAAAGGCGACCAACACCGAGCCGCCCGAGATGACGATCACCATGTTGGTGATGGCGTTGATCAGCAGGGCGCTGCTAATGCCGAGGACCAGGCCGATTAGGCAGCCGGCGATTGAAATCATGATGGCTTCGAGCAGGAACTGGGTCAGGATGTCTTTCTGGCGAGCGCCGATGGCCATGCGGATGCCGATTTCGCGCGTCCGTTCGGTGACCGAAACGAGCATGATGTTCATGATGCCGATACCTCCGACGAGTAGCGAAACCGAGGCGATGGCGCCAAGCAGAAGTGACATGACACGGGTCGTTTCGGCGGCTGAATCGGCCGCTGCGGCGAGGTTGCGAATGTAGAAATCGTTATCCATGTCCTCGCGCAGACGATGCCGCTGGCGGAGCAGGGCGGTAACCGATTTCTCGACGGCGGGCATGGCTTCTGCCGAACTGGCCTGCAGCACGACGGTGCGTACCGAACCGGCAAAGGGAACGCCGAAGACCTTGCGCTGGGCGGTGGTGAGCGGAATGATGATGGTGTCGTCCTGGTCGCGTCCGTCGAGGTTTTGCCCCTTGGCGCCGAGGGTGCCGATGATGACGAAGGGGGTTTGGCGAATGCGGATTGTTTTGCCCAGCGGGTCCTCATTCGGTTCGAAGAGGTTTTCAGCAGCCGTCCTGCCGATCAGCGCGACCCGCGTTGCCGAACGCACGTCGGATTCGCCAAAGACGTAGCCGCTGGTCAGCGTCCAGGCGCGTGCGTCGAGGTAGGCGGGGGTGGTGCCGACGACGGTTGCGCTCCAGTTCTTCGCGCCATAGACCAGTTGCTGCGTGCCCTGGTGCACCGGCGCGACGTTGCTGATGTCGTCGAGCTCCGCAATGGCTTCGGCGTCGGCGACATTGAGCGTCGGTCCGAAACCACTGCCGGTGCGCACCCCCGAGGTATTGGTTGAGCCCGAAATCAGGATATACAGATTGCTGCCCATGGTGCTGATTGTCTGCGCCACGGCATATTGGGCGCCTTGGCCGATGGCCATCATGAGTACCACCGAGCCGACGCCGATGACCATGCCGAGCATGGTCAGCGCCGTGCGCATGCGGTTGCAGCCCATGGCGTGCCAGGCTTCGCCGAGCATCGCGCCTAGCATGATGCGGGTTTCCGCGCCAGGGTGGCGCTGTCGTTGATAATGTCGCTCACGATGTGGCCATCGAAAAAGCGGACCTGCCGTTTGGCATGGGCGGCGATGTCGGCTTCGTGGGTGACCAGGACGATGGTGATTCCCTCGTCATTGAGTTGGCCAAAGAGCGCCATGATTTCTTCGCCGGTATGGCTGTCAAGGTTGCCGGTTGGTTCGTCGGCAAGAATCAGACGTGGCGAATTGATTAGTGCGCGGGCGATCGCCACACGCTGCTGCTGGCCGCCGGAAATGCGTGCGGGCAGGGATTTTGCGTAGCCGTCGAGGCCAACCCGGGCGAGCATTTGGCGGCCCTTCGCGCGGCGCACTTCACGCTCGATTCCCGAATAGACCAGCGGCAGGGCGACGTTGTCTTCCAGACTCATGCGCGGCAGCAGGTTGAAGCCCTGAAAGACGAAGCCGATGGTGCGGTTGCGCAAGATAGCAAGTTCGTCGCTCCCCATGTGCGCAACATTGCGTTCGACCAGGTAGTAATCGCCCATGGTTGGCGTGTCAAGACAGCCGAGCAGGTTCATGAACGTCGATTTTCCTGAACCCGACGGCCCCATGATGGCGACGAATTCACCGCGCCTGATCGTCAGGTCGACGCCCTTGAGCGCCGGGAACAGCCCGGCGGCGGTGACGTAGGACTTGCCGAGCCCGGCGACGCGAATAACTGCTTCGGGCATCAGAACAGCCTCATGCCGACGCTGCTGGGTTTGCCGCCGGCACTGGCGTTGTTTTCTCCGACGATGACCTTGTCACCGACTTTCAGGTCGCCAGCGATGACTTCGGTAGTGCGATTGTCGGTAATGCCCAGTTGAATGCTGACCGGCTTGAGCTCCTTGCCGTCGATCACGTAAACCGTGCCGCTGGCGCTGTCGCGTTTCTTCCCCTTGCCCTTTGGCTCGCCGGCCGGTGAGGCACTTTGGGCGGCGGCGCCTTTTTCATCGGCGTCGGCGGGTTTGAAGCGCAGCGCGGCGTTGGGCACCATCAGCACATCGCTGCGGCGGGCGACGCCGATGTTGACGTAGGCGGTCATTCCCGGCAACAGAATCTGATCCGGATTTTGCAGCGAGACGCGAACGTTGTAGGTGACGACGTTCTGCTGCACAGTCGGGTTGAGGCGGATCTGCTGCACTTCGCCGGAAAAAGTTTTGTTCGGGAAGGCATCGACGGTAAAGCGAACCTTCTGGCCTTCCTTGATCTTGCCGATGTCGGCCTCGGCGAAACTCGAATCGATGCGCATCTCGGAGAGATCCTGCGCGATCTTGATCAGCGTCGGGGTTTGCAGGCTGGCGGCAACGGTTTGCCCGAGATCGACAACGCGGTCAACGACGATTCCGGAAACCGGCGAGCGAATGGTGGTGTAGTTGAGGTTGACCTGATCCTTGTCGGCCGCCGCCCGCGCTTGTTCGAGCTGCGCCACTGCTGATTTGCGTGCCTGGACAGCCTGCTCCAGTTCCTGCCGCGACACATACTCCTGCTCGAACAGCGATTTCATTCGTGTTTCGTTGGCACGCGCCAGATCAAGCGTCGCCGCGATATTGCCGATATTGGCCGCCGATTGCCTGGCCTGCGCGGCAAACAGCGAACGGTCAAGCTCAAGCAGGGGCTGGTCTTTCTCGACCTTGTCGTTGAAGTCGACATAAAGTTTG
Organism: Propionivibrio sp.; assembly: GCF_029255185.1. Lineage (GTDB taxonomy): Bacteria > Pseudomonadota > Gammaproteobacteria > Burkholderiales > Rhodocyclaceae > Propionivibrio. The sequence continues at coordinate 42,725 of NZ_JAPUVO010000075.1, read as the reverse complement.
GTGACCGTTCCGGAAACCTGCGTTCCAACGCTAACCAGGACCACCGGGTTGAGCGTGCCGCTGGCCGAGACAGTTTGCGTGAGATCGCCCTTTTCGATGGCCTGCAACTTGTAGCGCTGCTCAGGGGACTGCGCGGCGCTGCTGCGATACCAGTAGAAACCGCCACCGACAATTGAAACAGCGACGAGGGTGATGAGGTTTGTCTTGAGGATTGGTGTCATGGGGTTCCTGCCGCGGGGTTTAACAGGCTGCTGTCGAGTACGCCAACGGCCTTGGCCAGTGCGGCGCGCGAGACGTGCCAGTCAAGTAGTGCCTGGATGCGCTGCAAGCGGGCGGCAGCCAGTGCGCTCTGGGCATTGAGGACATCAAGAATGCTGCCAACACCGGCCTTGTAACGGCCAAGCGCGACGCGTTCCGATTGCTCGGCGCTGGCCAGCAGATCGGCTGTGGTGCGGATCGTTTGGGTGGCGGTGATCAGGCTCTGGTAAGCACTCCAGACGTCAAGCGCGACTTGCAGGCGGAGGTTTTCGCGCTGCGCGCTCGCCGCGTCGGCAGCAGCCTGTGCCGAGCGAACCTTGTAGCGGGTTTCGAAGCCGGAAAAGATCGGCAGGGTGAGCGTCAAGCCAATCGAATTACCATGGTTGGAGATACCTCCCGTATCCAACCAGTTTGGGCCGGCGCCCAGCGCAAGCGTTGGCAGGACGGAGGCACGTGTGTACTCGATGTTCGACTGGGCGGCATCAAGCTGTGCTTGGGCGGCTTTGAGATCAGGGCGGCGCAGTTGCGCCTCGCTGATCAAGGCGTCAATGTCGCCCTCGAATGAAGCGTCCGGCGTGACCTGCGCAATGTCGGCCAGCTTCAGCGGCACGCTGGCGTTCATTCCCATTACGTTGGCTAGCGTGCCAAAGGCGATCTTGACCGCGCCCTCAGCCTTGACTCGGTTGAGCGTAGCCTGTGACCATGCCGTTTGCGCCAGCAGCCGGTCGGCCGGGGTGCCCGTGCCAACCTTGTAGCGTACTTCGGCGGCCGAGAGGCTTTCGCGGCTGGCTTTTTCCGATTCCAGTGCGGCGATTACTGCGGCACGTGCCGCCTGGGTGTTGTAGTAGGCCTGCAAGGCCGCCTGGAAGACGCTTTGTACGGTGTTGTCGAGCGTTGAGGTGGCGGCGCTGAGCAGTTGTCGGGCTATTTCAAGGTTGGCCGAACGCGCGCCAAAGTCGTAAAGCAGCCAGGAAAGAGTGAGTGAAGCGCTGCGCTGATTGCTGTTGTCGGCATTAGTTCGCAAGCGGCTCGTTGTTGCCTTGCCATCCAGGCTGGGCAGGTAGCCGGACTGGGCTACGCCGACCTGGGCGGCCTGCGCGCGGGCGTTGGCCCAGGCTTCGTGGGTCCTCGGGTTCTGGCACAGCGCCAGGTCAACAACGTCCAGGACATCGTAAGTGGTGTTTGGCAGGGGCGCCTGGCACGGGACGCCGGCCGGGAAGAGCAGCGGGCGTGGTGGTGTGATCGCCTCGGTATTGAAAGGATCAAGCGGGCCAAAGGCCATCGCCTTAGGGGCGAACGCACTGGCCAGGGTAAGCAGGGTCAGCAGTACGGAGCGTGTGCGCAGTGCGTGCATTGAGTCGCTTGAATCGGATTGGCGGTCGGGTCAAAATTTCCGCTAGTATAGCGGCCTTCATTCTTCCTCACGCGGCGTCAGCCCGTCGACCTGTTAGTCAATGTTACCGGCCGCGATGACGTGGTTTTGGCAAAAAATACTCATGGCACTCAAGGCAACGATTTTCAAGGTTGATCTCGCGCTTGCGGATATGGATCGCAATCTCTACGAGAACTATGCGCTGACACTGGCCCGCCATCCTTCCGAAAACGACCAGCGCATGATGGTTCGTCTGCTCGCCTTTATGCGTTATGCCGACCCTTCGCTGACCTTCGGCAAAGGGTTGTCGACCGACGAAGAGCCCGACCTCTGGCTTAAGGATCTGACCGGCATCATCGACCTCTGGATTGTCGTCGGTCAGCCCGACGAACGCTGGTTGCGCAAGGCATCGGGTCGCGCCAGGCGCGTGGTCCTGTTTTCCTACGGTGGCCGGGTGGCGGAAATGTGGTGGGAACAAAACCGTGCGACGCTGGAAAAACTGCCGAATCTGACGGTGTTCCGGCTGCCGCCGGAAAGCACCCAGGCCCTGGCGGCGTTGGCCAACCGCGCGATGCATCTGCAATGCATGATTCAGGACGGCGAGATGCTGATTACCGGGGAGGGGGAGTCGGTCCGTATCGAACCGGCGCTCATTTTTGGATCGAGCGGATGAGTGGCCGCTGTTGCTTTAAGTTTCATCATGGCAAACAACGCAGCAATGATCTACTATGGGCTTGTTGGGCTTGATCAAGCTCGGAGCAGGAGGAGTCAATCATGGACGTCGGTTCGGTTTCTTCAGGTAGCAGCGCCGCCGCTTTGGCCGCGAGTGCTTCGTCCCAGTTGCGCGCACGCCAGCCGGAGCAGGATCGGCAAGCGCAACAGGCGCAGCAATCCCAACAGTCACAACAGACTCAGGAGTCCCGGCAGGCGCAGGGCAGTCCGCCTGTTGATGAAAGCGAGGCAGCGGATCGCGCTCAAGCCGAGGCTGAGAAAAGCCGGCCTACGGTCAATACTAGCGGGCAGACGGTGGGTACGCGGGTCAATACTACTGCCTGACTCGCCTGGTCTGGCGAGTGGCATCAGGGGCTACGCGCTTTCCCCGGAGAGCGTAAAGCGGCCTTGCAATTCTTCAAGATTGAGTTCGCGCAATATTGCCTGTAGTCGTGTTTGCGCGTTCTTTCGCGGCTGATCGGTCTGTCGCGCAATAATCAATTCATTTTTCATTGAGTGTTCCCAGCCGACGAGTTCGGTGACTGTCACTTGATAGCCGTTGGCTTCAAGCATCAGGCAGCGCAGGGCGTTGGTGAGTTGGCTGCCGAACTCGCGGGTATGGATTGGATGTCGCCAGAGTTCCGAAAGCGGTGTTTTCGCCAGCGATGCATTCTTGTTCTGGCGCAGCACGGCGGCGACCTCGGCTTGGCAACACGGAACCAGCACGATGAACTGCGCCTGCTTGCACAGTGCAAAGCGGATGGCGTCGTCGGTCGCCGTATCGCAGGCGTGCAAGGCGGTGACGATGTCGATTGTCGCGGGCAGGGCGGGTGAGGAAATTGAGTCTTCAACCGTCAGGTTGAGGAAACTCATTCGCTCAAAGTGCAGACGCTGTGCCAAAGCGCACGATTTTTCAACCAGTTCTTCGCGCGTCTCGATGCCATAGACATGGCCGCTGGCGCGCGTCTTGAAGAACAGGTCGTAGAGGATGAAACCCAGGTAGGACTTGCCGGCGCCGTGGTCGGCCAGCGTCAGGTTTTCGGTGACCAGTTCGGTGAGCAGCGGCTCGATGAAGTGGAAGAGGTGATACACCTGCTTTAGTTTGCGCCGACTGTCCTGATTCAGTTTGCCATCGCGCGTCAGGATGTGCAGTTCCTTGAGGAGTTCAATTGACTGTTCGGGCTTGATTTCGGGAATATTCAGCACGGCTTGTGTTTGCCAAAAGCGACCATTTTAGGCGCATGGTCGAACAAATGGGATAATGATCGGTTTTTTACGGGCTCTGATTCTTCATGGCTATTCAGTGGTACCCCGGTCACATGACATCGGCACGGAAAAAAGCGGCCGAAACGATGGCGTCAATCGATGTGGTGATCGAGGTGCTCGACGCTCGTTTGCCTGAAGCCAGCACCAATCCGATCGTGCGTGAACTGCGCTTGCACCGCCAGCGTCCTTGCCTGAAGGTGCTGAACAAGGCCGATCTGGCTGACCCGGAAGCGACCAAGGCCTGGATTGATTACTACAACCAGCAAGATGGCGTGAAGGCCGTCGCCCTGTCGAGCAAGAATCACGGTGAGGTGGCGCGCATTCCCGCCCTGTGTCAACGCCTGGCGCCGCACCGTAATGACAACATCAAACAACTGCGCATGATGATCATGGGGATTCCAAACGTCGGAAAATCGACTTTGATGAATGCCCTGGTCAAGCGCAAGATCGCCAAGGTCGGCGATGAGCCGGCGGTGACCAAATCGCAGCAGATGCATCAGATCAGCGTGCGCCATTCGATCACCGATACGCCGGGTCTGATGTGGCCAAAAATCGAATATCCGAGCGATGGCCTGATGCTTGCCGCGAGCCATGCCGTCGGCCGCAACGCCATCATCGACGAGGAAGTGGCGGTATTTCTTGCTGGCCTCCTGCTCGACCGCTACCCGGTGCTACTCGCCGAACGCTATGGCTTCTCGGTTGAAGGAATCGATGCCGTGGCGGTCGTAGAAGGGGTTGCCAAGCGGCGCGCCCTGCGCATGCGTGGTGGCGAACCTGATTTCGAGAAAGCCTCGAGCGTACTGTTGCAGGATTACCGCGACGGCAAACTGGGCCGGATCAGCCTGGAAACGCCTGCGACGCGCCGCGTAATGCTCGATACGAAAACCAAATTGCCAGCGGTGGTGGAATAGAGGCTTACGGGAGGCTTACGGCCGACCCACCGGTGACTGATCGTTTTGCGGCTTGACGATGTACTGCTTGACCACGGGAATTAACGTATTCCAGACGTACCAACCGGCGCAGCCGATCAGACTTAACCAGATGATCGTCTGGATAATGAAGTTGCGCGCATCGCGCCGTTGCCGGCTGATTTTTTTTGCCGGGTCGGTGGCGCCGCACTTGGGGCAGGCGAGCGCCGAAGTGTCAACCTGATGGTCACAAGCACGGCATGTAACGAGCGACATTGCGTTATCCTTCTTCCGATGACTCGGGATTATAGTCCGTCGGCTCCTGCTAGGACCAGTGGCCGATTTGCCACCTTAAGGATTGAGCCATGAACGACCGCTTGACCGAACTGGAAATCAAGGCCAGCCTGAACGAAGATCTGCTTGACGAACTCAATCGCACGGTCTATCGGCAACAGCAGCAGCTTGATTTGTTGCAAGAGCAGTTGCGTCATATCTACGGACAGATGCAGGCCAATGCCGAGCCCACCGAGCCACTGAACCTGCGCGACGAAATCCCGCCACACTACTAATCGGAAGAACCGGGAAATTTGTGTCAACCGCTTTCAGGAAGCCGCGTTATTAGGCACATGGTGGCTCTTCACCAAACCAAACGGAGTTGAAAATGGGCAGTCTTAGTACCGAATCCTTCGACCAGTTTCTGGATTCTCTCAAACAAGCGGGTGTGGCCATCAGCAATGAGCTTGAGTTGCGTGAGCGCCTCGCCGAAGCACAGCGCTGGCGCTTTGCCTTTGCCACCTTGGCGTCCAACGGTCGCCCGCTCGGCATACGCTTTCAGGATCACAGCGCAGGTGTGAATGAAGCCGAGATCCATCGCGCTTTCACCCAATTCCAGTTTCCGGAAAGCATGGAAGTCGCCTTTGCAGCCAGCCTGCGGGCAGAACACTGAGCAAGGAACGTGAAAAAATCCACTGATTTCTGGTAATACACCGGTTTTCGGGGAATAAAAAAAAGCCTGCAAAGTTTAAACTTTGCAGGCCTTTTTCATTGGGCAACACTAACGAGAGATCGGCTTGTAGCGAATCCGCTTTGGTTTCGCACCTTCCTCGCCCAGCCGGCGAACCTTGTCTTCTTCGTACTCGTGGTAATTGCCGGCAAAGAAGCTCCATTGCGAGTCGCCCTCGCAGGCCAGGATGTGGGTACAGATGCGGTCGAGGAACCAGCGGTCGTGGGAGATGACCATCACGCTGCCACCAAATTCGAGCAGGGCATCTTCCAGCGCGCGCAGGGTTTCAACGTCCAGATCGTTGGACGGCTCGTCGAGCAGCAGAACATTGCCGCCAGCGATTAGCGTCTTGGCCATGTGCAGCCGACCGCGTTCGCCACCGGAGAGCTGGCCAACACGCTTTTGCTGGTCCGAACCTTTGAAGTTGAAGCGGCCGATGTAGGCGCGGGACGGCGTTTCGTACTTGCCGACCGTAAGAATATCGGAGCCGCCGGAAATTTCTTCGAATACGGTTTTGTCGCCATCAAGGCAGTCGCGGCTCTGATCGACGTAGGCGAGCCGGACCGTGGTGCCGATGTCGACCTCGCCCGAATCGGCTTTTTCCTTGCCCATCAGCATGCGGAAGAGGGTCGATTTGCCAGCGCCGTTGGGTCCGATGATGCCGACGATGGCGCCGGGCGGGATGTTGAACGAGAGATTGTCGATCAGCAGGCGGTCGCCGAAGGCCTTGCTGACATTCTTGAATTCGATGACCTTGCTGCCCAGCCGTTCGCCGACCGGGATGAATATTTCCTGCGTTTCGTTGCGTTTCTGGTATTCAATGCTGGACAGTTCCTCGAAGCGGGCAAGACGCGCCTTGCTCTTGGACTGCCGGGCCTTGGGGTTCTGCCGCACCCATTCGAGCTCCTGCTTCATCGTCTTGATGCGGCCAGACTCTTGTTTGGCTTCGGTTTCCAGTCGAGCTTCCTTCTGCTCAAGCCAGCTTGAATAATTGCCCTTCCACGGAATGCCTTCGCCGCGGTCGAGTTCAAGAATCCACTCGGCGGCATTGTCGAGGAAGTAGCGGTCATGGGTGACGGCGACGACGGTGCCGGGGAAGCGCACGAGAAATTGCTCAAGCCACTCGACCGATTCGGCGTCGAGGTGGTTGGTCGGTTCGTCGAGCAGCAGCATGTCGGGCCGGGAGAGCAGCAGCTTGCACAGTGCGACGCGGCGCTTCTCGCCGCCCGACAGGTTCCTGATCGGCGCGTCCCACGGTGGCAGGCGCAGCGCGTCGGCGGCCAGTTCGAGTTGGCTGGCGAGGTCCGAACCGGCGGTGGCGATAATCGCCTCCAGCCGACCTTGTTCTTCGGCCAGTTTGTCGAAGTCAGCGCCTTCATCGGCGTAGGCCGCGTAGATCTGTTCGAGTTTTTCCTGGGCCTGCATTATTTCGCCCATGCCTGATTCGACTTCCTGGCGCACGGTCATTTCCGGGTTGAGTTGGGGTTCCTGCGGCAGATAGCCGATGTGCAAGCCGGGCATTGGCGTGGCTTCACCGATGATGTCCTTGTCAACGCCGGCCATGATGCGCAGCACGGTCGATTTTCCCGAGCCATTGAGGCCGAGCAGGCCGATCTTGGCGCCAGGGAAGAAGGATAGGGAAATGTCCTTGATGATCTGGCGCTTGGGCGGGACAATCTTGCCCACGCGGTTCATCGTAAATACATATTGGGCCATTAAGACGGGCTTTCGGAGAGGGTTGATAAGCGCCCCGGCATTCTGTAAGCAAAGGCGTTGTAGCGGAAAATGCGCTCAGTTAGGTTCGGATCGTTTCGTCGAGCGTGATATCGACCATCAGATCGTTCGATATTTGTTCCAGATCACTGGTCAAGGCGCGGGCGTCAAGGCTGGCCGAAGCGGTGAGTTCGGCGGTAGCATGGAACAGTATCTCGGCCGACATCGGTGCACTGGCCGTATGCGTGCTGAGATCTTCAACATTGATCGCATGCCTGGCGAGCACTTGGGATACCTCGCGCACAATGCCGATGCGGTCGTGGCCGACCAGAGAGAGCTTCAATCGTCTATTGCCTTTTTCGCTGCCGGTGGTCGGTCCGCTGGCCTCCGACGTGATGCGCAGGCCGGGCAGCGCGGCAAGCGCTTCCTTGAGCGCCACGAGTTGCGTCTCGGGGACGCTCACGCAAACGATCCCGGCGAATTTGCCGGACAGATGCGACATTGATGATTCTAGCCAGTTGCCCTGGTACGAACTGATGACCGTCGCCAGTTGTTCAACAAGACCCGGACGATCATCGCCGATAACGGTCAGGACGAGGGAAATGTTGCTGTGACTCATGGCGCGCTCCTGAGGGGGTAATGGCGCCATTGTACCTGCAGGCTGGTTTCACCAGGATTCGTTTGCTCAGAGCGATGTCAGGGAGCGCTGTTCTGAGGCTTATTTCTCGACGAAGGCGCGCTCGATGACGTAATCGCCCATCGCGCCGATGTGCGGGGAGATTTTGAATTCCCGTTTGTCGAGCAGCGTGCAGCAGTCCTTGATCATCGCCGGGCTGCCGCAAATCATGATTCGGTCATGCGCCGGATTGAGGAGCGGCAGGCCAATGTCGGAAAACAGTTTGCCGTTTTCGATCAGGTGGGTGATTCGGCCCTGGTTCGCGAAACACTCGCGGGTTACGGTCGGGTAATAAATCAGCTTGTCGCGAACCAGATCGGCGAAGTACTCGTGAGTGGGCAGTTCGCGGCTGATGAAGTCGCGGTAGGCCAGTTCGCTTACGGTGCGTACGCCATGAACGAGAATGACCTTCTCGAAGCGCTCGTAGCTTTCCGGATCCTGAATCAGGCTCAGGAATGGCGCCAGGCCGGTGCCGGTGGCGAGCAGGTAGAGATTTCGACCCGGCTTGAGGTCGCGCAGGACCAGTGTTCCTGTCGGCTTGCGGCTGACGACGACGGCATCGCCGACCGACAGGTGTTGCAGCTTCGAGGTCAGCGGGCCATTGGGCACCTTGATGCTGAAAAATTCCAGAAATTCGTCGTGGTTGGCGCTGGCGATACTGTAAGCCCGCGTCAGTGGCCGGCCTTCCTGTTCAAGGCCAAGCATCACGAACTGTCCGTTGATGAAGCGCAGTCCGTCATCGCGTGTGGTGCGGAAGCTAAACAGGTTGTCGTTCCAGTGGCGGACGGACAGGACATGCTGGGTGGAAAGTGTACTCATGGCGTCGTTCCATAACAGTTTTGATAAGACGAATACTATTACGCGATAATGTATCTGTAAAATTGATTATTATGATAACTGATATCCATGGGGTGGATATGAAATTTACATTACGTCAGATGGCGGTATTTGTTGCGGTTGCTCGCCAGGAGAGTGTTTCACGCGCGGCGGTCGCCCTTTCGCTATCGCAGTCTGCAGCCAGCACGGCGCTTGGCGAACTGGAAAGGCTCTATGCCACGCAGCTTTTTGACCGCGTCGGCAAAACATTGCGCCTCAATGAACTTGGGCAATCGCTGTTGCCGCAGGCGGTTGAACTGATTGAACGGGCCCAGGCGATCGAGACAGTGCTTGAAGGCCGCGCCGGTTTTGGCAGGTTGCGCATTGGCGCGACGCTGACCATCGGTAACTATCTGGCGACCCTCATCGTTGCCGATTTTCTCAAGCGACATCCCGAGAGTTCAGCCCAGTTGCAGGTGCACAACACGGCGACGATCATCGCTCAGGTAGCTGGCTACGAACTCGATCTGGGGCTGATTGAAGGCAATTGCCGGCATCCCGACCTGGTCGTCGAGACGTGGGTGGAAGATGAGCTGGTGGTGTTTTGTTCGCCGACCCACCCCCTGGCAGACAAGGGTTCGGCGACGCTGGCCGAGCTTTCGGCAGAGCACTGGATTGTGCGCGAGCCAGGTTCAGGGACGCGCGAGACGCTGGACCGGGCATTGCGTCACCATCATTCCGAGTTGAAAGTGCGTCTGGAACTGGAACACACCGAAGCGATCAAGCGGGCAGTGGAATTCGGTCTTGGCATCGGCTGCATTTCAAGGCTCGCGCTGCGCGAGGCATTCCGGCGCGGCAGCTTGGTGGCCATCGACACACCGGAGCTTGATCTGTTGCGACATTTTCATTTTCTCTGGCACAAGCGAAAGTTCCAGACGGCAGGCATGCGTGAATTCATCGGGCTGTGCCGCGCGATGACCGCTGGCGCCAAACGAAGCGACGAGATCGAGTGGCCGTTTATCCCTTGACCGGGTTGTGACCTCAGAGCAGCGCTTCGATATCTTTGGCGATGGCTTCAGGCGCTAGCGCCGGAGCGTAGCGTTTAACGACGTCACCTTCGCGGTTGATCAGGAATTTGGTGAAATTCCACTTGATACCTTTGCTGCCGAGTAGTCCGGGTGCAGATTTTTTCAAGTAGCGGTAAAGCGGGTGGGTGTCAGCGCCATTGACCTCGATTTTGGCGAACATCGGAAAACTGACGCCATAGTTTTTCTGGCAGAAGCTGGCAATTTCAGTGGCCGAACCCGGTTCCTGCGCGCCAAACTGGTTGCACGGGAAGCCAAGAATCACCAAGCCGCGTTCTTGAAAATGCTGGTAGAGCGACTCAAGCCCTTCGTACTGCGGCGTGAAACCGCAGTTGCTGGCGGTGTTGACAATGAGCAGAACCTTGCCGGCGTAATCAGCGATTGACTGCGTATTCCCCTGCAGGCGTTCTGCCGTAAATTTGTACAGATCAGCGTTTGATCCGTTCATGCCATTTTCTCTTTTGTTCGTTGTTGATATCCGCCCAAGCGGTCCGCAGACTAATACCCATGGAGGTTTCAGGGCAAGTCTGCGGGCCAGCCGGGATTACGAATTGATCCTGAATGTCTCCCGCGAGGCCCCCTGACTCTCAAGTGAGGCAAGCCATCCCGGAACTCGGCCACGTCCCGACCAGGCTTCGCCATTTGGGCCGCGAAACTTGGCGGGGACGGCTTGTTTGGCCTTCGCCCCCACTTTTTGCTGCTTGAAACCGCAATCATCGGCGCTCAGTTGAAACTGTTTGATCAGACCTTTGACCGTCTCAATGGCCTTAGACTGCTCTGCTTGACGTGCTGCGTCAATTTGGCGGTCGAGTTCATTGCGTTGGGAAATCAATTCTTCATAGCTTGGCATAACATCTCCTTAGTGATTAAACGAACAGGATAGTTAATATCCTGCCAAACAACAACTAAACACCGTACACCAGCGGGTTCGAAATTATTTCGAGACCGATATTTTCGAGCTTCGCTCGTGCATCGGGAATATCCTGGATATCAATAACAAAAAAAGCGTTGCCGCCATCATCGACGACTCGCCCATAGGCGTTGGTGAAGTTTACGCCGGCTTTGGCAATACACTTGAGTAGTTCGTCCAGACCTCCGGGGGTATCGGCCATTTTAACCACAACAATTTCACGCAGCGCGGCTGACATGCCGCTTTGATTTAAAAGTTCAAGCGCTAATTCCGGATTTGAAACAACAAGATTCAATATGCCCCAGCCATTGGCAGTATGGTTAAGGTGTATGGAACGGATATTGATCTGCGCGTCTTTCAATACTGCTGTCACTTTTTCCAGACGGCCAAGTTTGTTCTCAAGGAAAATTGAAATCTGATAGGTCATATCTTATTTTGGCGATGATCAAAAACCCTCACCGCCTTGCCTTCCGATTTTGGTATTGATCCCGGTTCGACGAGTTTTATGAGCGGACGAACAAGCACTTCGTCCCGAACAAGACGAGTGATATGCCGCTCAAGATTATTGAGAAAAGCCAGATCACCGTTGAACCACTCTTTTTTGACTTCTACCTCGATAATCATTTCGTCCTGATCGTCCATAGTATCAAGAATTATCCGGTAATCGTCGCCAACTTCAGGCAGCTTGAGCAAAATGCCCTCAATCTGCATCGGGAAAACATTACATCCCTTGATGATAAACATGTCATCCGACCGCCCAGCGATGCGGTCCAGCCTGCGGTGGGTGCGCCCGCATTTGCATGCGCCGGGAATGAAGCGCGTCAAGTCACGTGTGCGATAGCGCAGCAAAGGCATAGCTTGACGGTCGAGCGTGGTCATCACCAATTCGCCAATTTCACCCATGGCAACCGGTTGCAGCGTGATTGGATCGATGATTTCGACCACATAAGCGTCCTCCCAGATATGCAAACCATCTTGCTCCGTACATTCGAACGCCACGCCCGGACCATTCATCTCGGAAAGGCCAAACGAGTTATAAGCTTTTACGCCAAACAATTCTTCGATTCGCTGACGGTGTTCTTCCGTGTGTGGTTCGGCACCAATCACCAGGGTATGCAGTCGGGTATCTTTGCGTGGATCGAGCCCTTCGTCTTTGAATACATCAAACAATCGCCCGAGATAACTGGGAATGGCATGGGCTACGCTAGTACCAAAATCGCGCATTAATTTGATCTGGCGCAAGCTGTTTCCCGCACCGGCAGGAATGCTTAAACAGCCCAGCTTTTCGACGCCATACTGGAAACCCAGACCGCCAGTAAATAATCCATAACCGCAGATATTCTGAAATACATCGGTATCACGCACGCCAGCAGAAAAAATGGAACGTGCCATCAAATTTGCCCAGCTCTCCAGATCATGCCGGTTGTGATAAACAACGGTTGGGTTTCCAGTGGTGCCGCTTGAGCTGTGCAGCCGGACAACTTCTCTTTTATCGGCCGAAAGAAATCCCCAGGGAAAGCCATTTCTCAAATCTTCTTTACTGGTAAAGGGAAGTTCCCGAATCTGTTCAATCGACTTCAATCCCGATTTGATAACATTGTTTATTTCCGGGATTTGACCATAACAGGGTGCATTTACAGCTTGACGCAGCGACTTCGTCAAGCGCTCAAGCTGGAGCTTCTCCAGAGCGTTTCTGTCCAGGGTCTCTAATTCTTTTTCCCAATACATAGATTTTTAATTACAAGGGGACGGTCATAATCGGGGATGAAAAGCGCAAGCTCAGGAGTATCCTTCGGCGCTTTATTCGAGTCAATTTTTTATCCCGAATTGCTGATAGGAGAAGTGATCTGCTAACCGCCTATCAAAACTGCCTGTCAGATAACTTTGAAAACCTTCATCACCTCATCCCCAAGATGATTGATGACCTTCACCGCAATTCGCCCTGACGTTGGTTTGTCGAACGGACGAGAGGTATCGCTGTTGAGCGATGCCCATGCCTCTTCATTGATCTCTGCCTTGAGCGTGGTTTTGAGGGCTTTGTAGGGATCGTTGGCGCCGAGAAAATAGGCGTGGCGAACGAAGAAGGCTTCTTCGTTGTAGTCGGTGTCGATGAACCAGCAGGCAATGCCTTCAGCGCCATCGCTGCGGACTTCGCCAGTGTTGGGGTGAAATACGTCGACGCCGTTCACCTTGACGCGAATCTGCCCACCATCGGCTTGCAGGATGTCGATGTCCGGCTCGCCGAAGATGACGAACAGGTTGCCCTTGCCGGTGTTCTTGAGGTCGGCGGCCATGTGCAGATCGGCGTTCATGCGCGCCTTGAGCACGGGGATGCGGCCAAGCTTGTCGAACTCCGACGAGTGAGCATCGTAGTTGAAGGCGCAGGCAATCAGCACATCGAAGCCGGCGTCGCCTGCCTCGCGGGCAGCAGCGACCAGATCAGGGCGGGAAACGGTGCCGAACTCGGGGCCGATGAAAATGGCGGCGCGTTTTTCGCCGCCAGCATCCTCAAAACGACCATCGGCACAGACCAGATCGCCCGGCCAGGGCGTTAGCGACGTGAAAGCAACCTTGTCCTCCTTGTGCGCCTGTTGCACGCCTGCGGTTTTGAGGTTTTCCAGAATCATCTGAACGAAATCGCGTTCCTCACCGTAGCCTGCTTCTGGTTCAGCGGCACGGTCGATCAGCTCGTCGTTTTCATCCACGGCCAAAACGCGGTGCGGCGACAAACTTTCGACGGTGAACGGGCCGGCGACACGGACTTTCTTCTTGTCCTCGTAGGGCTTGTCGTAGAGGTATTCGTGCTCGGCCTTGGCGGCGATGGAGGCGTCGACTTCTTTCTGGCGGGCGATGCGTTGCTGCCACCAGTCGGCGTGCAGCTTCTTCGTCGCTTCAGTCCATTTGCTATCGGCATCACGGGGGATTTCCCATTCCTGCCATTGCTTGCTTGACGCCAGGTTGAGTCGTTCACGCAGTGGCTCCAGCGTTTGCTGGAACTTGTCCCAGATTACGTCGATTTCGGCATTGTTGGCGATGGTTTCCAACATGATGTGCGTCACCCGCTCATAGACAAAGCCTTGGCGAATACTGCCGCGCGTTGGAGCGCTAGACGGGACCGTGCCATTGATTTCCGCTTCTTTGAACTGGCCATCACTGCTATCTGCAAGGAGGAAATAGGGATAGCGAGCACCCATGATGCGAGCACGAGCCAGGGCAAGAGAGACACGGGAAGTGTCGATGGTGATCCAGCGGCGACCCCATTGTTCAGCGACATAGGCGGTGGTGCCGGAACCACAAGTGGGGTCAAGAACGAGGTCACCGGGGTCGCTCGCCATCAAGATGCAGCGCTCTATGACTTTGGTATTGGTTTGTACGACGTAGACCTTGTCATCGGTGAAGTTTCCCGATCCGGTGTCGGTCCAAACATTGCCATGAATGCCAAGCGCAAAGTCTGTGTGATACCGCACATAGCGGATTGAATTTTCGGCGGCATGTATTCGCGAGGCCTTGGCCAAGCGGGTCATGCCTGAGGGGTAGGATGCTTTCCAGTGCGAATTCTTATCCCAACAATCATAGTGCTTCCCGCGAAACTCGAAGGGTTGAGGCTCCTTGGCACGACCTTGCGAAATAATGTTGTCTGGCGCATAGGGCAGCGCCTCCGCCGGAACTGGACTTTCTCCGCGTTTCTCGGCTGCTGAAACACCGCGATAGGTAAAGTCGTCGAGTAGAAGCCAGCGCGCATTGCCCTCGCCCAATTCAAAACTTTTGCGATAGAACGGGGAACGCGATTTACCAGTTGGTTTGTCCTTCGCGAACCACAAGACATAATCAGCGATGTTTCCGATGTAATTTGTCTTAAACCCAGTTGTGGTTTGTATTGAGATGAGGCTGACGAAATTTTTCTCTCCAAATACCTCGTCCATCACAGCCCTGACTCGGTGCACATTCTCATCACCAATCTGAATAAAGATCGAGCCCGTGTCGGCCAGCAAATCCCGCGCCACGGTGAGTCGGTCGCGCAAATAGGTGAGGTAGGAGTGAATGCCATCGCGCCACGTATCCCGAAACGCCTTGACCTGCTCCGGCTCGCGGGTGATGTGGGCGGCGTTGCCGTCCTTCACATCCCGACTGGTGGTTGACCATTGGAAGTTGCTGTTGAATTTGATGCCGTAGGGCGGATCGAAATAGATGCACTGCACCTTGCCGCGCAGTCCTTCGCGCTCTGCAAGCGAAGCCATGACTTGCAGGCTGTCGCCGAGAATCATGCGATTGGCCCAGTGGGCGTCGTGCTGATAGAACTCGGTTTTGGCGTTGTCGTCGGGCAGGCCGTTGAAATCGGCGAAAAGGTCGGTGGTAAATCCTTGCTGATTGCTCGCTTTGCCTGCTGCGGCCTGATCCGTCTGTCGTTTCAGGTCGTCGATCAGCACCTTGGGGTGCACCTTTTCCTGGATATAGAGCGGCGGCGCGTGCACCACCAGATCAGACCAGTCCTGCTCATCCTTGCCGCGCCAGACGAGTTGCGGGTCAAGATCGCGATTGCGGCGCTGGTAAGCGACACGAACCGGGTTTTGCTCTTCCTTCTGCATCACCGATTGATATTCGGCGGTGGGGATGTTCTTGCGCGTGGCGTCGTCGTGCTTGAGGGTTTCGACGGTGAGCGTTTGGTTTGGTTTTTTTGCCATGTCGATCAGGCGTCCAGCGCGTCGGGATTCTTCAAGGATTTCTTTTCTTCGGAAACAAGGCGGCGCTCGACCTTTTTCACGTCCTCGGCAGCGGGCAGACTCTCCGGCCGGATACCCCGTTCGAGCAGGGTTTGGCGGACGGCCTCGTTGTTGGCAATGTGTTCGCTGGAAATGGCGGTTTCGCTGGACAGGCTGTGCTCTCTGGCGTTGAAAATGGTGATTTCCGTGGCGAAATCCTTGGCCTTGAGGATGATGGTGGGGGCAAAGTCGGCGAGCGGCCGGCTATCCGGCACTTTCCATTGGGCTTTCATCGATTGGGTGGTTTTCCCAAACAGCGCCCGATCACCTTTGCTGCGAATGGTCGCAAAATCCTGATTGCCGCCGGTTTGCTCGTAGATGACCTGAGAGAGTTCTTTCTCGGTTTCGGTCAGTTTCTTGCGGGCTGAAACACGTTCGTTTTCCAGCAAGCGTTGCTCGATCAGTTCGGCGCGGCGGGTTTGGATGGCGAAGTAGGTTTGGGCAAAAGCGATTTCCTGTTTCTTTGGATCACCGTTCTGCGCAACGAGGTAACAGGCGTAGCGGGTAAGCATGATGTCGGGAACTTCCTTCTCCGCGCCTTTCGGCATGGCGATCGTTTTGCCGACGTCGGCAAAATGATCGGGAACCGCATGCCCCGAGATTTCACAAGCGGTTTTTGCCTTGTAGACGACATTCAGAAAGTTGTCCCACTTGGTATAGCCGAGAAGATGCTGGATGTCGCGCGCGAGCCAGTATTCGATACCGCCTTCAGTCTGTTGGGCGTGTGCTTCAAAAGTGTTAGTCAGCGAGTGGACAATCTCAGTTTTCATGGGCAATCCTTTCGATCATTTTGTTGAATTCTGCCGCGACCTTTTTCGCGAAGTCGGACTCAATCTGATAGACCTCGGTGAACTCGGCAAACGCCCAGCGGCCATATTGTTTGAGGTTGTTCACGCCCGGCACCCAGTAGGTGTCCATGGTGGTCTTTTTCTCTTTGGCGTCTTCGCGCCGATAGCCCTTGATTTCGACGATCAGGTGTAAGGGGTCTTCGTCGCCGCCTTTATCATCGACCAGCACAACGAAGTCGGGGCGGTAGTGGCGTGTTTCCGAGCCATACCGGTACGGTACTTCCAGTCCGAGGTTGTGGTTTTTGACATACGCCTTGACGCGTGGATGCGATTCGGCGACACGGCAAAATTCACCTTCCCAGTCGCTGTCAAGGATGACCCAGTTGAGGTGACACTTGGGCGGCGGCCCGTTCGTCTCCCAACGATCCATCTTGGAGGTGTTGAAACTGACGTGCGCTGTTGTACCCGTTGGGTTATACGGATCAAGCACGGCCTTGATGGGGCGCTCGTCGGCCAGTGCCCGCGTGATGCCGGCGGTAATGCGTTCGCAGGCCATGTCCGCCAGTTCCTGATACATGAGCTGCGCCGGATAGGTGCCGCCTTTACACACCAAACAGGTGTCGAGCCATTGTTTGGTGATGCGTTTGAGCTGCCCGAACAGGTAAAGCTTGGCTTCTTCGCCGGGGTCACGCCATTTGGTGTAGAGCAGCCGCTGGGTGATGTGAAACAGCAGCGTGGAATGGCGCATGTCGCCCAAGTGGGTCAGGCTGAGATTGACGGACTCGCCGATGATGCCGGAATTCTGGGTAATGGACGGCCCGACCAGGTCGGGCGTGAGCTCCAGCACCGAGTCGATGTTGAATTCGGCAGTCAGCCGTTCTTCGGGTAGTTCAACACGGTAGCCTTGCACACGCGGAAACTGAATTTCCAGCACGTCGCGGTCTGGCCGTATGGCCTTGACCTGAATCGTTTCGCGTGGCGGCTGCGGCGGAGCAACGACTGGTTTGGCGGTGAAGTCGAAAGGAATGCCGAGGACATCGGCGTATTCGACGTTGAACAGACCTTCCTCATTCAGTTCGTAGGACTGGCGGCGGAGCGCGCGGCCAATGACCTGCTCACACAGCAACTGGGTGCCGAAGGCGCGCACGCCCAGCACATGGGTCACGGTGTTGGCGTCCCATCCTTCGGTGAGCATCGAAACCGACACCACACAACGGATGGAGTCGCCCAGCCGGCCTGGTTTGCCGACGGTATTCATGACTTCTCGCAGCAGTGACGCGTCGTCCAGTTCCTTGCCAGCCCGCAGTTCATCGGCAAGCCTGCCGCCGCGTTCAAAGATTTCACTGCGGAACTGCGCGATCTCGGGACCGGCCATGCTGCGGAAACTATCGTCCAAGGCATCACCGGATTCCAGTTGCTCGCTGTCGATCAGCAGGGTGCGTGGTCGACCAAGCAGGTTGCCATGTTCATCGAAGTTGCGGAACAGCGCCAAGCGCCCGTTCTCCAGCGTCGATGAGCCGTCATCGTTCTGCCGCTGAAAACCGGAGATGAAGTCATAAACCAGCTTGGAGGTCGAGGTGTTGTTGCAGACGACGATAAAGCATGGCGGCACCTTGATGCCGCTTTGCTCCCAGAGTTTGTAGGTCTTCTCGTAGTGGCCGTAGAGGGCTTCCAGCGCGGTCTGGAGTTCTACGGGGATGCTCAGCGGATCAAGCGTCTTGGCCTGACCACGGCCTTTTTTCGGCATGCGTTTGCCGATGTGCTCCCACAGGTTGCGGAACTTGGGCATTTCCCCGCCCGGAATGTTGTCGGCCACCGGCACGCGCGGCAGCTTGACGATTCCACATTCGATGGCATCCATCAGCGAAAAGTCGCTCATGGTCCAGGGGAACAAGGTGCCCTCGGCGTAACCGGAACCGCTCAAGAAAAATGGCGTTGCAGACAGGTCAAGTACCCGCGCCACGCCGAGCTTGCGGTTGACGGCCTCGATGCCGGATATCCACAAGCGGGCCGCCTCGCTGTTTTGTTCTGCCTCTTTTTTCTCGTCACCTTTCAGATCGGAAACATCATCCGCGTCGTCGTGATTTTTCTTCTCACGGTAGCAATGGTGCGCTTCGTCGTTGATGACGAGGATGTTCTTCATGCCCATGAGGTCAGGCATGACGCGCTGAATCATCTGCCCTTCGGTTTCAAGGGTGTTCAGTTCCTCACCGCCACGCCCCTGAAGAAGGAGGCGACCACCCTTGGAAATCTCGATGCGCTCACGCAGCTTGAAGGCGTGGTAGTTGGTATTGACGATCTTGACGCGCTCAAGATCATTCATCATGTCGCCGGGAACCAACTCACGGCTGGCGTAGTAACTGTCCGGGTCGTTTGGCTGTAGAACGCGCAGGCGATCCTTGATCGTCAGGCCCGGCGAGACGATGAGAAAGCCCCGCGTGAACTTTTTGCTGTTGGGCCGACGCGCCGCGTTGATGGTTTGCCACGCAATGAGCATGGCCATAACGGTTGTCTTGCCGGCTCCAGTTGCAAGCTTTAGCGCCAGCCGCATGATCTCGGGGTTGGCGTCGGCCAGATGCTCCAGAAACCGTTCACCGGTTTTGCCAACCTGGGGAGCCACCTCCGTTAGCCAGATAGCCGTCTCAACGGCTTCTACCTGGCAGAAAAAAGGACGGATGCTGCCGAACTTGTGGTGCCGCCAATGCTGGAGAAGGCGAGCCGTTTCGGGGGTGACACGCCAATCGCTGGCGCTGGGCAGGCTGCGCCACTTATCTACTTCCTGCCGAACGCCATTGATGATTGCCGTATGGGCATACTGCTGGGATTGGGTGGAAAGGCCTTCGTCAAATAGCAGCGAGTCCTGCTTTTGAGCTGACTTCTGTTTTTTTGCCTTCGGGATCGGTGTGATGAACTCCGCTCGGCGACGGCTCTCCGCGACTTTCTGGGTCGGCTGCCCCGTGTCATCGAGTTCCCAGTGGCGCGAGGGATAGTCGTAGGGCGAGTTGAGGATCGGCTTCTCGAAAAACTGCTTACTCATTGGCGTTTTTTCTGAGGCAGATCAGGATCTCTGCCCTCGATATTTGATTTCCGGAATGCCGTTATCGTAACAGCATAAGCACCCGCGTTGACTCGAAATCTGGCGACTGCGCCGGCAAAGGCGGAAACAGTCGCCTGCCTCGCCGGGCAGTTAGTGAAGAACTGCACGCGGTGGAGTGTTTGGCAGATTGAGGTTGATCACGAGCACGCGGCTTCCCAGCATGACGATGCTTCCTGCGCTGCGATCGTTGCCCGTATCGCTGTACTCAAAATCATAGATGCGACGGACACGCAAGACCCCCTCGCCATCCCGCATCAGGCTGATGCGCTGGATGGCAACGGTATCATCGAGCAACAGCAGGCCCTCGGAGTTGCAGGCCGCTTTGGTCGCCGACACCGCTATTTCGCGAGCTGTGAGGCTGTCATGCCAGAGCCAGCCGCCAGCGGCCAGCAGTAAAAGCCCGAGAAGATCGAGTAGGTCCATGGCGACAGCCTCAGCGAAATTGCGTCTGGTGCAAGGCCCGGTCCGCGCGTTTTAGCCGTCCCGGTCCTCGCCGAGCGGGCGATGGTTGGACAATCGGCGGGCCGCCACGAAGCAGCCCAGGGCGATTCCAGTGGCGAGCACGGCCAGGGTGTAGGCCAGCCGTTTTCCCATCCATAAACCGGAAAACCAGCGGTTGAAGTCATCCGCCATAACCGCCGCCTTGCCGCCAAAGCGCTCCAGGTCATGGCGATAGCTCTTGGATTCATACGCCATGATGGCGTAGGCTTCGCCATTGACTATTTCATAAGCGATGGCATTGCTGTTGTCATCAGACGCTGTCACATAGATCGCCACAGCGCCCAACAATCCGGCAAACAGGATGCAGGCGCCGAGCAGATAAAGGCGAATCTGGCGTGTCGAGTTCTTGTTGCACATCGTGTGTCTGATCAGCGAAATCTGGTGAAAAGTTCAAGAGTGGATTGTCGATGTTTGTTCATATTCACTCATCGGCACGCAGGCGCAGAAGAGGTTACGGTCACCATAAACGTCGTCGATGCGGTTGACGCTCGGCCAGAACTTATTGGCGGCAACCCAGGGCAACGGGAAAACGGCTTCTTCGCGACTGTACGGACGGTTCCAGTTGGCATCGACGACGTCGGCCTGGGTATGCGGAGCATTCTTCAGTGGATTATTGTCCGCCGGCCACGCGCCCTGTTCGATCTTGCCGATTTCCTCGCGGATGGCCGTCATCGCCGCGATGAAGCGGTCAAGTTCGGCTTTTGATTCCGATTCGGTCGGTTCAACCATGATCGTTCCGGCCACCGGGAAACTTACCGTTGGTGCGTGGAAACCGTAATCCATCAGGCGCTTGGCGATGTCGATCTCGGCAATGCCAGTGCTAGCCTTGATGGGGCGGATATCGAGAATGCATTCGTGAGCGACGCGGCCGTTCTTGCCGGTGTACAGCACCGGGTAGAGCGCGTTAAGACGGCTGGCGACGTAGTTGGCGTTGAGGATTGCCACTTCGGTGGCGCGCATGAGGCCCTTGCCGCCCAGCATGGCGATGTACATCCACGAGATCGGCAGGATAGACGCCGAGCCCCAGGGTGCGGCGGAAACAGCACCGTGTCCGCGCTGTGTACGCGCCGCGCTGTCGGTTGGCTGCACAGCATGGTCGGGCATAAACGGCGCCAGATGTGCCTTCAGTCCGATCGGACCCATGCCCGGACCGCCGCCACCGTGCGGAATGGCGAAGGTCTTGTGCAGGTTCATGTGGCTGACGTCGGCGCCGATGGCGCCGGGTGAGGTGAGGCCGACCTGGGCGTTGAGGTTGGCGCCGTCCATATAGACCTGGCCGCCATGGGCGTGGATGATCGCGCAGATGTCCTTGATCGACTCCTCGAAGACACCGTGTGTCGACGGGTAGGTGACCATCAGACAGGCCAGTTTGGCAGCGTGCTGTGCGGCCTTGGCCGTGAGATCAGCAAGGTCGATGTTGCCGTTGTCGTCGCAATCGACAACAACGATCTGCAGGCCGCACATCTGCGCTGTTGCCGGGTTGGTGCCATGCGCCGACTTCGGAATCAGGCAGATGTTGCGCTGACTATCCCCACGGCTGGCGTGATAGCGGGTGATGGCTACGATTCCGGCATATTCGCCTTGCGCTCCGGAGTTTGGTTGCATACAGATCGCATCGAAGCCGGTGATGAGCTTGAGCCAGCTTTCCAGCTCACTGATCATTTCCATGTAGCCCTGTGCCTGATCAAGCGGAGCGAAGGGATGAATGTCGCCAAATTCTGGCCAGGTGACCGGAATCATTTCACTGGTGGCGTTCAGCTTCATGGTGCACGAGCCAAGCGAGATCATCGCATGGTCAAGCGCCAGATCTCTGTTCTGCAGGCGCTTGAGGTAGCGCAGCATCTCGTGTTCGGTGTGGTAGCTGTTGAAGACCGGATGCGTGAGAACGGCGTCGGTACGCCGCAGCGCCTCCGGCAAGGCGGTATCGAGTTGCTGGATTTGTGCATCGAAGGCTTCGATATCCATCGTGATGCCGGCAATCAGTTTGATCAGCATGACGACATCGTCGCGCGTTGATTTTTCATTGAAGGCGATGCCGAGGATGCCGCTGCCGACCTGGCGCAGGTTATAGCCGGCGCCGAGTGCCGCCTGGTAGACGGTGAGTGCGCGAGTGCCAAGGTTGATGTGCAGGGTGTCGAAGAAGTTCCTGGTCAATAGCTCGATGCCAGCGCGCTTGAGTCCCTCGGCGAGGATAGCGGTCAGCCGGTGGATGCGTTCGGCAATGGCGCGTAGCCCCTGCGGCCCATGATAAACCACGTACATGCCGGCCATGTTGGCGAGCAGCACTTGCGAGGTACAGATGTTGGAGTTGGCCTTTTCGCGGCGGATGTGCTGCTCACGTGTCTGCAGCGCCATGCGCAGCGCCTTGTTGCCGCGGGTATCGACGGACACGCCGATGATGCGTCCGGCAACCGAGCGCTTGTACTCGTCACGGGTTGCGAAAAAGGCCGCATGCGGACCGCCGAAACCCATCGGCACGCCGAAACGCTGTGACGAACCGAGCGCAATGTCGGCGCCCATGGCGCCCGGCGATTTGAGCAGCACCAGCGCCATCAAGTCGGTGGCCACCGCCACGACGCCGCCGCGCAACTTGACCGCGGCAATCGGGTCGGTCAAGTCGTTGATCTCGCCGGCGTCGTTCGGATACTGGAAGATGGCGCCAAAAACTTCCTGCAGTGCGGCTTCTTCCGGCGTGCCGAAAATCAGTTCGAAGCCGAAGAAGCCCGCACGTGTCCTGATTACGTCGATGGTCTGCGGGAAGCAGCCGGCATCGACGAAGAAAAGATTGGACTTTGACTTGCTCACCCGCCGCGCCATGGTCATCGCCTCGGCCGCCGCCGTCGCTTCGTCGAGTAGCGAGGCGTTGGCGAGTTCAAGGCCGGTCAGGTCGATCACCATTTGCTGGTAATTGAGCAGGGCTTCAAGTCGGCCTTGTGCAATTTCGGCTTGATAGGGCGTGTAGGCGGTGTACCAGCCCGGATTCTCGAGTACGTTGCGCAGGATGACCTTGGGCGTTTGCGTGTCGGAATAGCCCATGCCGATCATCGACTTGTTGATCCTGTTTTTGCCGGCAATCACCTTGAGTGCCGCCAGCGCTTCGGCTTCCGGTCGGGAATCGGCGAGCGGCAGCGGGGCGGGCAGGCGGATCGCCGCCGGCACTGTCTGCTCGATCAGGGCATCCAGGCTGGATGCGCCAATGACCGACAACATGGCGCTGATGTCGGCGTGCGAGGGGCCGATGTGGCGGGAGATGAACTCGTCGCGTTGTTCGAGTGCGCTCAGGGAGAAGGTCTGTGGCATGGCGTTTCCGGGGTCAAGGTGATTTGTTTGTCGGGTCACGCGCAAACCGTTAACCCGATCGACAAGGCTTATTCGCCAGCGCTGGCGGTGTAGGCGGCAGCGTCGAGCAGTGCGTCCACGTCACCGGGATTGACCGGCTTCATCTTGAACAACCATGCCGCATAGGCGTCCTGATTGACTGATTCTGGCGCGTCGGTGAGCGCCGTGTTGACTGCGGTAACGGTGCCGGCGACCGGCGCATAGACGTCGGCGGCAGCCTTGACCGATTCAACAACGGCGGCTTCCTGTTCAGCGGCGAGTTCCATGCCGACATCCGGCAGGTCAATGAACACGAGGTCGCCGAGCAGGTCCTGCGCGTGCTCGGTAATGCCGATGGTGATCGTTCCATCGGTTTCGCTGCGAACCCATTCGTGACTCTTGGTGTATTTGAGATTGGCGGGAACGTTCATGGTGACTCCTGGAAAAATAAATTAATTTGAAAAAATCTTGAACCACAACGGACACAACGAAAATCAATGGGATTGTTTTTCGTCAGGGTAAATTTGTTCTAACCATCCATCGTCCGGCGCAAGCGACCGTAGGAAGTGCAGAGCCCGGAATGACGGTAAATCAATGGGTTAGCGGTAGAACAAATTTGCCCTGGTTTCGGTGCTTACTGACGCTCTCTCGATTCCAGGGCCGCTTTGTTGATATTTAGTTTGTAGCGCTGGCGAAGGCTGGAAAGATAGGCTGACAGGTCTTCCTGGGCGACAATCGAAGCGTATTCGCTTTGCAGCCCTTTGCGTTTATCGGCATCGACCTGTTCCGGCTGGCTGACCTTGACAATCTTGTAGAGCATGTAGCTGCCGTCAACGCCGGCGCCGACATAGGTCGGAAGCTTCTGGACATCCGCCTTGAAAATGGCTTGCAGGGTGGCCGGCGGCAAGTCGCGACTTTGCATGCGCGAAGCGCTCTTGACCAGCGACCAGGCCAATTGGTCCTCGCCACCTTTTTTCAGTTCGGCCAGACGGGCTTCACCAGATCTCTTGGCCATGGCTGCAACTTCCTGCGATTTGAGCAGCTTCTCGATGTCGGCTTTTACCGCATCGAAAGGGATGCTGGCTGCCGCAACATGCTCAACAACGCGCGCTGCCAGCAAGCTATTGGGTGCAATCTCGATGGCCTCGGTATTGCGCTTGTTCTTGATCGTATCTTCCGAAAAGAGCGCACCAAGAATCTTGGGGTTAGCCAGCGGGCCAAGCGCTGGCAGGGTTTTGGGGTCAGGATTTCGGGCGATCAGGCCAGATTTCTCGATCCTAAGCTTGAATTTCTCGGCGGCTGGCGCCAGGCTGTCCGATTGTTCGTAGACCATATTGGTGAACGCCTCGGCGGCCTCGGCAAATTTTCGCGACGCCGTCTGAGCCTTTAGTTCACTGACGATTTCGCTACGCGCTTCATCAAGTGAACGCAGTTTGCTGGGCTTGATGCCAGTGACCTTGATGATGTGATAGCCAAATTCGGATTGCACCAGACCGGAAATCTCGCCTTCCTTCTGTTTGAAGACGGTGTCTTCAAAGGCCTTGACCATCATGCCGTGACCGAAGTAGC
Organism: Propionivibrio sp.; assembly: GCF_029255185.1. Lineage (GTDB taxonomy): Bacteria > Pseudomonadota > Gammaproteobacteria > Burkholderiales > Rhodocyclaceae > Propionivibrio. Next base: position 17,974 of record NZ_JAPUVO010000075.1, on the reverse strand, counting down.
CAAGATCACCACCCTTCTGGGCGGAACCGGGATCCTGAGAATGCTGTTTGGCTAGTTCGGAAAATCTGGCCGGTGATTTTTGAACCTCCTTGAGCACTTCATCGGCTTTGGCCCTGGCTTTTTCCTTGTCGGTATCGGCGTTGGTCAGGATCAGAATATGACTCGCACGCCGCTCCTCGGGCTGCTCGTAGCGATTCTTGTGAGTCTCGTACCAGGCATTTACTTCGGCATCGCCAACCGTCACCTGGGCCAGCAGTGCGTCAAGTGACAACACCAGATATTCGGCACGGACCTGCTCCGGCACTTCAAAGCGGGCCTTGTTGTCGTCGTAATAGTTCTGTACCGCTGCCGGGTCGATCTTGACCTTGTCGGCAAACTGTTCGGGCGTGATCCGCAGTTCGCTGTATTGGCGCGTTTCCGATTGCAGTCGCAACATCGCTTCGGCCTGGGTATCCGAAACAAAAGCGGTGTCGCCGATGGCGCCAATAAGTTGTTGCAGCGTCAGATCCTGACGCAGTTTGGACTCGAACTGCGGTTGCGACATGCCCTGAGCGCGCAGCGCTGTTTCGTAACGGTTCATTGAGAACTTGCCGTTTTCTTGCAGCGACGGGATTTTACTGATGACATCACGCAGTGCCTCGTCGCTGGTCAGCAGGCGATTTTTCTCGGCTTCGAGCAACAGCAGGCGTTGATCAACCAGCGAGTTGAGAACAGAGAGCTTCACTTCCGGCGTATTCATCATCTCCGCCTTGAAATTCGCGCCAAGCGACCGACGCATCTGATCCTGGCGCTCACGCAAGGCCTGCTCGAACTGGGGAATGGTGATCTTGGTATCGCCAACGCTAGCCAGGTCATTGCCTGCTCCCGAGTTCCTGACGTAGGAATCAACGCCAAAGAAAGCGAAGGGCAAGGTGATCAGCGCCAGAAATATTTGAACGATTTTCTTGTTGTTGCGTACGGAGTCGAACATGGTATTTGCCCGCTAGTTCAAGTGAAGGGTCGAAGCAAAAATGGAAAAAGCGAACTTTCGTTCGCCTTCGGGTATCGGCGGAGTGCAAGCCACTCCAAAAACAATAACAGCTAACGTAAAACAATCAATCGGTTACAAAGCAGGAAATTTCTATGCTAGTACTTGAGTGACCAGCCGCGAAGCATAGCATGACCACGAAAACTCGTCATGTTTTCGGTCAGGCACTAATTACACTCATTGTCATTGCTCGAAATCGGCGTGCGTCTTGGAGAAATCAAGCGGAATGCAAGCAGGCGAATCCGTTCCGGCTGGTTCAGCGCCGCGAGGTAGGCAGCCCACAGGCCGAGAAATCCGTAAAACATGACGAATTCCGGAACACCGACGCTCTGCGCCTGAAGCGCAAGCAGGGCGCAGGTCAGCGAGAAGCCGGACAGGATGACCACGACCTGGCCAACTGAGTAGCCCCCGTCAAGCAAAACATAGTGCATATGCTGCCGGTCGGCATGGAACGGGTTCTGGCGCTGCATGACCCGCAGCAGCATCACGCTGCCCATATCAAACAAGGGTAGCGCGAGAATCCACACCGCCGTGATCGGCTTGATCACGGCGTCGGTGGAGCCGGCGAGTTGAACCGAGTACCAGGCCAGCAACAGGCCGAGCAGCATCCCGCCGGCATCGCCCATGAAGACGAGGGCCTGACTCCGCCATGGCGTGCGCAGATTGCAGTAAAGGAAGCCGATAATCGCTCCGGAAAGAATCAGCATCTCGAGTCCAATCTCTGCACGATTGCCGACAAAGGCAATGACCGAGAACACCAGAAACGGTAACAGCGTCTGCGTTCCGGCCAGTCCGTCCAGTCCGTCGATCATGTTGATTGCATTCATCAGGCCGACAATTGCGATGGCGGTGACCATATACGACCACTTGCCGAGCATGATCGGGCCAAAACCCAGCATGTCGCCGAAATATTCGACATGCACCGAGGTGCCTGAAACGATCAGCAGCGCCGCAATGAACTGCACGATGAATTTCAAACGGTGACTAATTTCATGTGCATCATCAGAAACACCGATAACGATGATCGCGACCATCGCGGCTAACAGGCTCTCGCTGTTTCCAGGAAGTTGGCGCATTAATACGGCCACCAGCATGATCGTCAGGAATATCGCCAGGCCGCCGACCAGAGGTGTTGGCGCGCCATGTTTTTTGCGCCCGCCAGGACGGTCGACCAAACCATAGCGCTGTGCTGGAGCCATCAGCCCGCGCGTCAATGCGGCACAGATCAGCGGCGCTGCGGCAACAATCCAGAAGGAATCAGAAAGCAAAGGCAACATAGGATCGTTTTACTCTCCAATGAGCCGATGCGAAATCGGCACTTTTAATACTTACTGAAGACACGGTGGATCGCATCCTAACATGCGATCGCAGTACGGCAGGTGCTTGGAAAACAAACAGTGGCAATCGAATATCGCTTGTGTGCGCCAGCAGACAGAGTATCCCGGATTTTCTCAATACGCTTCAACCTGTCGGAGCCAACAAAGGTGCTTTATCGGTACCGTGGCATAGCGTGATGGTTAAAAGCAGAACGCTTGGCGAAGATAACTGGTCATCCGGCATTTTGCCAATGCATCATTTTTCCATCCATTAAATGAAGGAATCATTATGAACAAGTTCAATATCAAATTGGCCGCACTGGCCATTGGTTTCGCATTCAGCGCCGGTGCAATGGCGCAAACCATGACCAAGACCGAGTACAAGGATAGCAAAACCAAGATATCCACCGAGTACAAGGCCGCCGGGAAGGATTGCGCTGCCCTTTCAGGCAATGCCAACGACATCTGCGTGGCTGAAGCCAAAGGCAAGGAAAATGTGGCCAAGGCTGAACTCGAAGCCGGCTACAAGCCAAGCACCAAGAATCACTACAATGTACTCGTCGCCAAGGCCGAGGCGGACTATGAGGTGGCCATTCAAAAATGTGACGACCTGTCCGGCAACGTCAAGGATGTCTGCGTGAAGGAAGCCAAGGCCGCACAGACTACCGCCAAAGCCGACGCCAAGGCGCAGAAGACGACTGCCGGCGCCAACGCCACAGCCACTGAAAAAACTGCCGAAGCACGTAGCGATGCCAACATAAAGGTTAGCGAGGCGCGCAAGGATGCCAAGGTAGAAAAGGGTGAGGCCCAGTACACAGTAGCCAAGGAAAAGTGTGACGCATTTTCTGGCGCAAGCAAGGATGACTGCCTGAACAAGGCAAAAATGAGTGCTGGCAAGTAAAGGTCGTACTTGATCACTGACGATATGCCGGTAGTCCAATGTTTGATAACGAGGTGGTCCAATGAAAACGATACAGAGAGTTGCGCTCAGTACGGTTGCTGCTGCGGTGTTGTTTTGCCTCGGCGGGTGTGCCGGGATGTCGAATCAGGATAAGAACACGGCCATCGGCGCTGGCGTCGGTGCCGTCGGTGGCGCCATCCTGACCGGTGGTGGTGCCCTTGGCACCGTTGGCGGTGCTGCCGTCGGCGGTGTCATCGGTCACGAAATCAGCAAGTAATGAGTGATGCGATGGGCCTGACTGGACGTCTGGCGCCATTGTGCCCTGATCCTGCGGCCAGCCGAAATGCTGGTTTGCGGGTGAGCGGTTTAACTGGAGATACAAGCGATGAACATGATCAAGCTCGGAAAAACCGTCGGCGCTGCCCTGGTCATCGGCGCGCTGTTTGCAACACTGCCCGCCTGCCAGAAGCAGGAAGGCCCGGCAGAACGCGCTGGCAAGGAAGTTGACAAGGCGGCGGACAAGGTTGGGCAGAAGATCGAAAAGGCCGGTGAGAAAATTCAGGACGCGGCAAAAAAATGATACTTCCACGGTCAGGAGCATCGCTTGCAGATGACTGTTTCCCCAGGTTCTAAGATGAATGAATTTCTGACTAGTTAATTGTCGATCATAAGGTTTAAATCACCACTTTGAACCGAAGCCAAATGATGTATTCAAGATAGAACCCGATTAAGACGCGTCGTTTAGTCGACGCGTATCCGGACTTTCAGTCCGTAACACCAGCCCACCGGCTTTCAGCCGGTGGTTGTTGAGTTATGCAATTAAACACTAGGACGGGTCATCCGCGGCGTCGGGCGCGACGCTGACTGACAGGGTGTAGAGCCGGCGACTATCAGCACGCAAGACATGGAAGTGCAGGCCGTCAAGGTCGACGGCTTCGTTGCGTTTCGGGACGCGACCAAGATGATGCAGGATCAGTCCGCCCACGGTGTTGCATTCCTCGTTGCCAAAATGGGTGCCGAGGAGGGCGTTGAAATCCTCAATAGTTGTTTGCGCCTTGACACGGTAACGGCCGCTTTGATCGAGCCGGATAGTATCTTCGGCCTCGTCAAAATCGTATTCGTCCTCGATGTCGCCGACGATCTGTTCGAGAACATCCTCGATGGTGATCAGGCCGCAAACGCCAGCGTATTCGTCGACCACCACGGCCATGTGGTTGTGCGAAACGCGGAACTCGCGCAGCAGCACGTTCAGGCGTTTGGATTCGGGGATGAAGACGGCCGGCCGCAGCCAGTTACGCAGATTGAATTTGTCAGCGCTTTGCAGGCGCAAAAAATCCTTGGCCAGTAGCAGGCCGATAACCTGGTCACGATCGCCGTCGATGACCGGGAAGCGCGAGTGCCCGGTACGATTGAGCAGGGCAATGATTTTGTCCAGCGGATCGTCAATGTCGATGACTTCCATCTGGGCGCGCGGCACCATCACATCGGATACGCTGATTTCAGAGGCGGCCAGCGCGCCTTCGGTGATCGACAGCGCGTCGGCGTCAAGCAGATTGCGCTCGTGCGCCGAATGTAGCAGTTTGATCAGTTGCTCCCGGTCTTCCGGCTCGCGCAGGAGGAGGGAAGAGAGGCGTTCGAAGAAGCTGGGTCGGGTGTCTGGGTGTATGTCCATAGATCACGTGAGGAGTAAAACGAAATGGGTGGCGGGTGATATTGCGGGTCTCCGGCAGCCCTACTGACCGTCCGAATAGGGGTCGGCGTAAGCGAGTGAAGCGAGAATTACGCGCTCATGATCCTCCATTCGGTGCGCTTCTTTCTGGCCGGCTTCATGGTCGTAACCCTGTAGGTGCAGCAGCCCATGAATGATCAGATGCGCGTAATGAGCTTCCAGCAGTTTGCCCTGCTCGTTTGCTTCGCGTGCGACGACCGGTGCACAGAGGACGAGATCGCCACAGACGATCGGTTCTTGTTCGTAAGGGAAGGACAGTACGTTGGTCGCGTAGTCCTTGCCGCGATAGTCGCGATTGAGCGTCTGCCCTTCTTCGACATCAACAAAACGCACGGTAATCTGCCCGCCGCGACCGCCGTCTGCGCCCAGCGCAGCACGTACCCAGGCGCGAATCTGCGGGCGTAAGGGTAACTGCGCTGTATTACAGGCGTATTGCACGCTAAGGTTCACGCGCTTGCTGCTCATTGTCTCTCAAGCGACGTGGTGTGCGCTTCGTAGGCGGAGACAATGCGCGCGACCAGCGGGTGGCGGACCACGTCTTCCTTCTGGAATTCGGTAAAGGCGATGCCGCGCACTTCCTTGAGAATCTGGCGCGCTTCGATCAGCCCGCTCTTCTGCCCGTGCTGCAAGTCGATCTGCGTCACGTCGCCGGTGACCACGGCCTTGGCGCCGATTCCGATACGTGTCAGGAACATCTTCATCTGCTCGGGCGTTGTGTTCTGCGCCTCGTCGAGAATGATGAAAGCGTGGTTCAGTGTGCGCCCGCGCATGTAGGCCAGTGGGGCGATTTCGATGGCGCCACGCTCAAAGAGTTTGGCCACCTTGTCAAAACCCATCAGGTCATAGAGTGCGTCGTAGAGTGGTCGCAGATAGGGATCGACCTTCTGCGCCAGATCGCCGGGCAGGAAACCAAGTCGTTCGCCGGCCTCGACTGCCGGGCGGGTCAGCACAATGCGCTGCACTAGTTCGCGTTCAATGGCATCGACCGCCGAAGCTACCGCCAGATAGGTCTTGCCGGTGCCGGCCGGGCCGGTGCCGAAGGTGATGTCGTGTTCCTGGATATGCTTCAGATACTCAGCTTGGCGCGGCGTGCGGCCGTGCAGTTCAGTTTTGCGCGTCAGTAGCGCCGGGGCCAGGCCGCCTAAGGCCAGGGCTTTGCGCGCGGGGCGGTTGATCAACTCGATCAGGCCGAGTTGAATCTCATCGACCGACAATGTATTTCTGGCCTGCGCGTAGAACATTTGCAGCGCTTCGGATGCGCGCGCCGTCTGCGTCGGCTCGCCGCGCAGGGTGAAGCGCTCGCCGCGCCGGGCAATGGAAACATCGAGTGCGGTTTCGATCTGGCGCAGGTTCTCGTCGAGCGCGCCGCATAGATTGGCTAACTGGTGGTTATTGATTGGCGAGAGCAATAACTCGATGGCTCTGGGTCGGGCGGTGGTTTTGGCGCTCATGATGCCCGAGTCAGGATTTCACCGCGCAGCGAATGCGGCATGGCGGAGGTGATCAGCAGATCGACGAAGCGGTGAATCAGGCGTGCGCTGTTGGCAGACCCGCCGTCAAAATTGACGATGCGATTGTTGTCGGTACGCCCGGCCAATTCATTTTCGTTCTTCTTCGATAGGCCTTCGACCAGCACCCGTTGAACGCTGCCGACCATGGCTTCGGAAACCGTCTGCGACAGATCCTCGATACGTTTTTGCAGGCGCATCAGACGTTCGAGATGGACTGCGTGCGGCGTGTCGTCGTGCAACTCGGCAGCCGGCGTTCCGGGGCGGGCGCTGTACAGGAAGGAGAAGGATGCGTCAAAACCGACGTCGTCGATCAACGTCATGGTCTTTTCGAAATCCTCGGCAGTTTCGCCCGGGAAGCCGACGATGAAATCCGACGACAGCGAGAGCCCCGGTCGCGCGCTACGCAGCTTGCGCACCAGACTTTTGTACTCGAGCGCCGTATAGCCACGCTTCATCGCCGCCAGCACGCGGTCGGAGCCGGATTGGACGGGAAGATGCAGGTGCGACACCAGTTTCGGCACGGCGGCGTAAACATCGATTAGCCGCTGCGAAAGCTCGCGTGGGTGCGAGGTCGTGTAGCGGATGCGCTCAATGCCGGGAATTTCAGCGATGTATTCAATGACCAGCGCGAGGTCGGCCTTTTCATCACCGGCCGACATGGCGCCGCGATAGGCATTCACATTCTGCCCGAGCAGCGTCACTTCCTTGACACCCTGCGCCGCCAGGCCGGCGACCTCGGTCAGTACGTCATCGAAGGGGCGTGAAACTTCCTGGCCACGGGTGTAGGGAACGATGCAGAACGAACAGAACTTGCTGCACCCCTCCATGATCGAGACAAAGGCCGACGCACCGTCGACCTTGGCCGGCGGCAAATTGTCGAATTTCTCGATTTCGGGAAAGGTGATATCGACCTGCGAGCGGCCCAGGCGGCGACGATCGGCGATCAACTGCGGCAGGCGATGCAGCGTTTGCGGCCCGAAAACCACGTCCACGTAAGGCGCGCGCGCGACAATCGCCGCGCCTTCCTGGCTGGCCACGCAACCGCCAACACCGATCACCAGGTCGGGATTGCTTAGCTTGAGCAGCCGTACCCGGCCCAGGTCGTGAAAAACACGCTCCTGCGCCTTCTCGCGCACCGAACAGGTGTTGAAGAGAATGATGTCAGCATCTTCCGGGGTATCGGTCTTGACGATGTCTTCAGAAGCAGCGAGAACGTCGGTCATCTTGTCCGAATCGTACTCGTTCATCTGGCACCCGAAAGTGCGGATGAACAGTTTTTTTGCCATTTTTTTCGAGTCAGTTTTTGGGGAGCGCCGAAATCTCGGCCGGGCTGATCATCCAGACGCGATAAATCGACCCGGAAGCATCAGTGATGAAAACAACATCTTGTTGGTCCTGAATGGTCATCGGCATGACGATCAGGTTCTGCTGGCTGCGGAACTGGGCGGTCGGCGCCAGCGTCATCGGCTGGCCGTTGATGACCACCATGCCGTCGCCCAGCGGCGGCAGCATGACGCCCAGCTTGGCTTCAGGCGGCAGCGTGCGGGTCGTGGCATAGATTTCGTATTTTGCCGTTGTCGACGCAGGGTTCTGCGCCGCGGCTTCAATAATGGCGCTGATGATCGACGCAACAAGGGATGCAGGTAGTGGCATGGCGCCATTATAGTCAAGCTTGCGTGCCTTGTGTGACTGTAACGCTTGACCAGAAAGCGCCAGCAACTCTATAATCTCGCGCCCCACGTGGTGATGTAGCTCAGTTGGTTAGAGCGATGGATTCATAACCCATAGGTCGGCAGTTCAATTCTGCCCATCACCACCAAAAAACAAATACTTAGCCACGGTAAAAAGCAGAGGCTTTTTGCTGTCTCTGGTTTGTGTAGGCACTGTGTAGGTTTTGCGGGGCAATACGAAGCAACTCGCACCAGAGAAAGAACCGGCGCGGCAATCGGCGCATGCAAAAGAAAACCGGCCATTACAGCCGGTCGTGTGTTCGTCGCACCCCTGGCCATCGGTCAGGTCGACGCTATTTGCTTGGCTCTACCGCAACCTGACAGGCGCGGATTTTCCTTCTCGTAGTCGATTGCCGCTGCAATGATGCTGAAGAGTGGGTAGAGGCCAGACGCCGGCACATCTATGTCGTCTAGTTGCAACATCAAAGCATCGACCGACTTGAGCAGAGAACTTGCTGCCTCTAGCGTGTCCTCGGTGAAGAGGCTGCCAATAATCGGATTGATACGGCTCGCGGCTTCGCGGCTGATGGTTTCGGCGCTCATGCTGCACCCCCTTTCGCCTGCTGGCCCGCCCAATCAAGGAAACCTTGGGCATCGTCGACTTCATGCTTGACGGCCTGCGGGTTGATGATGAGCACGCCGTTTCGATGCAATTGGTTCAGTTGCTCGAATACGCTTGCCAGTTTGCCTCCGTCTGGCTTGGCTGTTGCGGGATAAGGAAATTGTCCGAACAGCGCACGGCATTCGTCAGCGAGCGTAGCGCATGACCACAGGTAATCATCTTGAATGTCATCGTTGCAAGCGCGGAACGATTCGCCACCTTCGCCGTAAGTCGTTGCCAGCAGCGCGAAAAGTTGGCCCAGTCGCGCATTCAGATAATCGTGCACCTCATCAAGCCCGACCTCGGGGGCGATGCGGTAAAACGGATGTAACGACGTCGGGCGATAGTCGAACGGCCTGTGTTGCAAGGGGGTATTGGTTTGCATGATTGCTCCTTTTGATGAGTCTCAGAATCCCGTGTTCATGCGGGGGTGGGCGGGTTTTGAACACATGTCAAAAGTCATGCCGCCAGCCTTACGGACTGACGAACCCGCCCATTGAGAGTAAAAACCAACAGGCGCAAAAAATCCACGCTTCGGGGTGGATCGCCGCTTTTGACTTGGTGTGTTCAGCACCGTTCGAGAAGTATCCGGCAAATATCTGCGTCCTGTCAAGGCCCATCCGTCACCGATCCGGCAACAGGTCGCGCGACGACATCCGGCGCCTGGCAAACTCCGCGCGCAGCTTCCGCAGCGCCTGCGCCTCGATCTTCCACACGTCAACGATGGTCACCGTTCGCCCCTCTTGCGCAGACAGCCAGGCGGCTACCTCTTCGGCAGTATGCGCAAAACCCTCGCTGGCCTTGGGTTGGGGCATATCACGCAGGCTCCGCTGCTGGCGCCACCTCGATAGTCTTCCAATTTCCGTAAGTCTGTGCCCGTCGCTCATACCGGCAAATCACGGCGACCGTGCTTTTTGACAAATTGAGCGCGTTGGCGATGCGTAAATAGCCCATCCCTTCTACCTCGTGCATGTCCCTGATTTTGTCGACGGTCTCGTCAGAGTGCTTGCAGTTGTGGTGATACTTGCCGATGGCAATACCTCGGTCGTTTGTCGCAATACACCTGATGATTTTCGCGTGATTCATGGGTGCTCGCCGCGCGATTCATCGGCAGCAAGGGCCCTGGCAATCTCTCGAATCTCGCTGTCGACGCCCTCGCAATCGGAGATGTCCTGATAGGTGACGTCCTCGACGGTCTTGGTGGTCTTGACCAATCCGCCCCAGGGTCCGTTTGGGTGCTCCAAGTGATAGATGACAGCGAGCCTTTCCGGCATAAACAATTCGTAAAGCTCGGCCTCAATCTCGGCGGCGGTCATGCGCGCTATGTCTCTGCTGGTCCCCTTGCGATTTTCCAACTTGGCAAGGCGGGTGTGCAATGTCATAGTGCTGGCTCCTTAAGTCGCGGTTTTAGACTCAAGCGCGGTAATGCGGTCGGCCAACTCGTCCGCCTCGATGATCTTGGCCGCGTTGGCAATGGCGCCCAGCATCATGGTTGCCGTATCGGGACTGATTAGCGCCTTGCCTGCGGCGGCCAGGATGGCCCTGGCCTTGTCGCTCATGCTTCCGCCTGCGGCAAGCCCCGGTATCCTCACTGGCGGCGATTCTGAGCGTGGGGGCGGTGATATGCGATCAAGACACAGGCGCAATGCGATACCGTCGCCAGCCATAGCCATTTCAACAGCCTTGGCGACAAGCTCCTCGCGGTGCGGGTCGAGCAACTGACGAACCTTTTCCACGCCAGGCGTCCGGCCGGCGAGGTTTCCGCTTGTGCCCTTGGGCCACCTGTTCGGCGCCTTCTTTTCCAATTACGCCACCGATCCACGCGTCATTTGATCCTTCCCGTGCCTTTCGCTGACCTGGCGCGCCGGGCGATTATCATCACGGTCTGCGGGTCGTTGCCCAGGCCCATCGCCTCGATGACGCGTGCCGCACGTGGGTCGCGCCGTAGCAGTGCCCGAGCGTCGCGCAGCGCCTGCTTGGCATCGGTGCCGTATTCAGCGTTCAGCAGGGACACGGTTTCATCCCACTGGGCGGCGACGGTCGGCTGATTCGTCTGCACGTAGGTAATGCGCTCGCGCAGTTTCTGCACGTCTTGCGGCGCCAGGTCCAGGTCAGCAGAAATTTCGCGAAGTTCAGCCGCGGTCTTGCGTCCTGCGGCTGGGTCGAGCCCTGCGACGTTGGCGAACACCTTGTCAGGGATTGCCTCCGCGAACGTGTCTTGCGCCGAGTACAGGCGCCGTGCAATGTCGTCGCGGATTGCCGCCACATCGGGCGGCACGGGATCGAGAACCACGGGCTCCTCCGGCTCGGGGTACATGGCCGTTGCAAGTTCCGCGTCCGTACGCTTGACGATTGGGGCGTCGTCGGCAGGCTGTTGCGTCGGATCCGCTGCCGGCTTGCCATACAGCGCTTCGCCAAGTTCCTGCGCCGTGCGCTGCCCCTCGGGGCTGGCCTGAGGCGCGGGCGGCGTGGCGGGCGCGTCCGCTTGCGGGCCGTACATGTCGGCCGCAAGCTCGGCATTGGTGCGGGCGGTCATCTCCATCACAGCTGCATGCCTTCAGCTGCTGCAACGCTGTTCATGTGCGCGATCAGGCGCTCACCGATGCGTTTGGAATCCTTGACGACCAGTTCGGGGCTGTCGGGGGAATACCGCACGAAGTTAAACGCCATCACGCTGCGCGGCTCACATGGCCGCATTGCTTCTTCAACCTGGCTGGCGATCGCATTCAGGGCGCAGCGGAATAAGTCACTGCTCGCGCCGCTCTGGCTGTACAGATCAAACGTCGTGAGAGAAGCGGGCCGAGCGTCGCGATAGAACGAAATTGCCGCGCCCTTGACCTCTTGATTCAGATCAACCCATTCCTGCACGGCGTCCTTCAATACCACCAGCGCCCGGTCCACCTTGGCCGCTGCGACCGGACGTTTGGCAATCAGCACCTCGGTGGCGCGCAGCTTGCCCACAGCGCCGGCCTTGCGCAACTGCGCCGCCGCGCTCTGGTCTTGCTCTTCGGCGAAGGCCCGCGCATCGCGCAACAGCTTCAGATCGCCGTTGATGTCGACAATCCGTATTTCGGTGCCACGCACGTGCTTGAGCGCTTCGCCGTCTGCGGCATTGCCGGCCAGGTTGATCGATGCTGCTCTGTGCGCAGCCTGCGCCAGTTCGAGATCGGTCTCAAGTTCGGCGATCTGCGCGGCGAGAGTTGCAAGTTTCGATGTCATTGTAATTTCCATTAGTAGACCTTGAAGCTGCCAGCGGCGCCGTACAGGCCGCTGGCGTTCGTCGTATCGGTGAGTACGCATGAGAAGGCGCCAGCGGTGAGTGGGCCGGTGCCGACGAGGTATTGCAGGCCCAAGTAACGATGGCCGGCCGTCAGATTTCTGAAGTTGAATTCCAGGCCGATCGGGCGCCGGCCTGCGGCCAGTTCGGCTTTGCCAATCGCATCGGTCTGCGCCAGCACGGTCGGCGTGCTCAGGTTGGCGGATGCCGAGCTGACCACTTGGAAAGTGACCGTGGCGGCGCCGGCTGCGGTTGCTGTGGCATCAACAGTGATCAGGGCGACCAAAGGATCGCCGGCATTGGCCGGCTGGGGGCCAAGGTCGATACTGTTCGTCGACAATGCCGTAGTGGTCACGGCCTGGGCTGTTGAAAGTTGATTCAGTGCGTCGGTCATCATGGTCGGGTGCCTTTCTGTTGGGTTTTGGTGCGGCAGGATGCCAGCCACTGTGCAAGCTCATCGTCGTCAAAGCGCAGTGATCCGGTTGGGAGTTGATAGCAGGCGATGAACTGGCCGCGCTCGATCATCCGCTCGGCCGTCGAGCGCGATACCCCGGCGCGGCTGGCTGCTTCAGTGAGGGTAATAAGGGCCATTGATGTGCTCGCGGTTGATTAGATGGATTTGACTGTACATGACCCCGTTTGCAGTACGTGCACCCCTAAATACTTGGGCTGTATCTGAGGTTGGAAAAAAGACTGCCAAGCGCGGCCAGTCCTGGCGGTAGCGCTTGGCGGACAATGTATCCGCTGTCGCGCTATTGGCTTTTGTCGGGTATGCCATAAGCATACTTTTCGGCGCGTGCTGTCCCTGATACAAACTGCAAATCAGCCTGTTCAAATTTGCGCCTCTTCACGGGATTACTCCGTCTGCCCAATCCGTGCCCGGCTCGTTCGGGATCTTCACCTCGACGGCGAGCCCCGAGGCAATCAGCCGCTTTGCCAGAATCCAGGCTGCTGCCTGCCCGGTACCGCTCAGGTCGTTGTCGCCGAACACGATCACGCGCTCGGTGCCGGTCGGGGGTGCCCATTTCTCCATTCCGCCGGCAGATATGCACGACCAGACAGGAACGCTGAAGCGCACAGACGCGCTCAGAGCCGTTTCTATGCCTTCGGCTATGCCAATGGTGCTCGACGCGGGTGCCAATCGCACAGCGCTTGACGCAGGCAACGTGCCGACGACCTTCTTGACAGTTGGCACGCTGGCTTTTTGCCCGTCGTTGGTCAGGTATGTCCGGTGTATCGCTACGCCGTTGCCATCGGCATCCTGTACCTTGGCAATCATCGCCGGGTGTCGGGTGGCGCTCCCGTCGTCATGCCGGTACGAAAGCGCCGGATGAAAACGGACGCAGGCCGGAACGACGTTGATGCCTGTGCGTCGAGCCAGATACCTGCTAACCGGATCTCCAGCGACGACGACCTTACTCTCACCCCATATTCTCCGGCAGGACTCGATCTTCTCGACGTCGGTCTGCAACTGCCTTGGCGGAATCGCAGCGACAGTGCCGACCACCTTCTCGATTTCGGTCGCGGCCTGTTTGAACGCCCATCCCTTGACGAGATTCAACAGCTTGAAGCCATCGCCGGCGCCACAGTGCGAACAGAAGAATGTCCCCCTTCCGTCCTTGTCATCAAATCGGAACCGGTCACGCCCCTCGCAGGCAGGGCAGGGAACGTGCTTGCCGGTGAGTAGGTTGCGCTCGATGCCGAACCGAGCCAACAGCCCAGGCCAGCGACCAACAGCCAGTTCAGCCGCGTGCATGGTCGGCCTCCTGGCGCTTGGCGTAGGCAATCTGGTTGCTGCGAATCTTGTTCAGAATCTCCTGGCTGGGCGTCGCGGTGACTTCATTCAATCCGCGCGGCCACACGTCGAAGATGCTCCGGTACTGATTGGCCGCCCATCCCGACCTGTACCGGCGCTGACGCTCGACGAACAGCAGTTGGCTGTAGACGTGTTGCTTGGCGCCTTTTGCTACTGGTTTCTTTCGTTCCAGCTTGACCAGTTCCCCGGCGCCGACAAGAACTTCATTCTGACGTTCAGGAGCGAATCCACATTCTGGGCAGACATGCACGCCGGCCGGCTTCATGAAGTGACACGCGCTGCATGCCTTCGGTAACTTCTCCTTTGTCTCCGAGTCCTTGACGTCGGACTTCTTCGGTTTGCCGTCGTCCAGTTCGAGCAGCAGGTCGTCGCACGGATGCCCCAGCCTGGCAGTGCTGCCTGAGTGATCGAGCAGCAGCGCACGGAGCTTCCCATCTGCCGGGCGCAGGACACGCCCCACCATCTGAATGAAGCGGATCAGCGACCGCGTAGGGCGCGCCAGGATCATGACTTCGGTGCTCGGGCAATCCCATCCTTCGGATAGCAGGCTGCAATTGCTCAGGATCATCGTTTCGCCGCGGGCGAATCGGGCCAGTTTGTCGGCACGGGTCGCGTCGTCGTCAAAATAATCGATGTGCTCGGCGGCAATGCCCTTCGCGATGAATGACTCGGTGATGTGCTTCGAGTGGGGAATGTTGCAGGCGAATACGACCGTCTGCTTGCCGCGCGCCAACTTGAACCAGTGCGAAACGATGTCGCCGATTAGTTCGGGCTTGTCGACCGCCTCCCCGAGTTGCTTGTCGGCATAGTCGCCGGCAACGATCTTGACGCCCTTCAAGTCTGGCTCTGACGGCGCGTAAATGTCGCAGTCGACCAGATAACCTTCTGCGATCAGATCTTTGATTGTGGCGCCGACGACAAGCTCCTGGAACAACGCCCCATCAAGTTCGGCGTAGTGCTTGCCCAGGCCGGCCGAGAACGGTGTCGCCGTCAAGCCGATGACCGGCACCATGTTGTACTTGAACATCAGCTGCTTGTACTTCTCGCTTCCGGCAACTGCATGGCACTCGTCAATGATGAGCAGGCCGACGTCGTCAGGCAGGCCACGGACATGCACCGTATCGATTGACGCGACGAGGACAAGCTCGCGGGTGTCTCGGGTGTTGTCGGCTTGCAGGATGCCGTGCCGGATGCCGTATTTGGTCAGGACCGCGCTGGTCTGGTTTATCAGCTGCTTGCGATTCGCCAGGAACACCACCTTGCGCCCCTTGTTGTTCGCCTGGGTGATGATGCTGGTCGCGGTCAAGGTCTTGCCGCCGCCTGTGGGCAGATACAGCGCCGTACGCCTCGCCCCCCTAGCCATCGATGAACGGATTAGCTGCTCGGCATTGGTCTGGTACGCGCGGAGTTTGAACCGCTCGGGCGGGCTCAGCTTAAGCATGGTCTGCCCCCTCCCTAGCCATGGCGATGATGGATTGATCTTTCCACCTCGCTTCATGCCCTGAAACCAGCCGATCAATCTCCGGGTCGTTGTAGTCGAAAAACTCCTTTTCCTGGCTAGGGGGGTTGTCCTTATTATTAAGTATCGCTGGAGTATTCACGGGGAATACTTGTGGAATACTCGGAGTATTCTCAGAGTACGGCGTTTCTCCCCGTTTTTTCCGGTCCCACCGGGCCGTTATCGCGTTCTTCCCCTTTTCTTTCGCCTTTGCGACGGCGCGGTAAGCTTCTTCAAGTTCCTCGTTCCAGTCGGTTCTGAACCACTCGCCGCCGCTGACGATGAACATCGGTTCGAGGACTTTGCGGGCTTTCTTCCACTCCTTCAATTCCATCCCAGCGATTTGGGCGATGGCACGATCGCTGTCGGGTATCGGGCCGGCTCTCCAGACGAACATCTTCATGGACAGGAATGCGCCACGCTCGGCAGCGCTCAGCGTTTGCGTCAACTCCTTCCATTTTTGAATGTCGATGAGGAGGTTTAGCGGGGCTCTTGTCTCGATCATGCCGGCACCCCAAGCAACAGAACGGCGCACGCAACGGCGAATGCAATCATGCCGAGCAGCGTCGAATCGATGAACCCGGCCTGGCTCGATGCTGGCGCGATCCACTCCGGCATGCCAATCGAATACATTGCCGCTTTGTGCCGGACGTGGCCACGGAAAACGACCTCCTGCTGTATCTGCGTGATGATGTTGAAGCCCTTGGCGCGAAGGTCATGCACGCGCGCTGCCGCCTCAGGTATCGCGTGGTCAGCGGTCAGCACGAACGAGAGCAGCGGCTGGTGCTTGCGGATCAGTTCGAGCACTTGGGCGCACTGGCCGGTGACAACTGGCTGGAGCTGCGGCGCTTGGTGAGTCGGGCGCTCCGGCTCCAGAGACTCGGGGAACAGGTCGTCGAGATGGCTGCTCACTTGGTCACCTGTACATTCGGAAATGCCAGCCGGCCATTTGCCAGTTTGACGGGGCGCACGCCGAAATAGCTACCAGTGCGGCAAAGGCGGGCGCGGACAGATTGCGCGACTACTTGATTCAGGGCGGCGAATTGATCGGCGCTTAGCGGATATTTTTGGGGGGTTACCAGTTTCGTCTTGTCCTGCCGAATGCCGTGGCAGCCCTTCTCGGTCAGCGCAGCCTTATCAAAAGCCTTGGCACAAAGCGCCCAGAACAGGCACGACTGGCGGCATATCGTCTCTCGGCTAAAATGTTGCCACTCTTGCGTTTGTTGAGGCGGCAAATGGCGTTTGACCCGAACAGCATTGATCCCAAGGATGTTCGCGAACTGATCCTTGGGCATCTGAAAATCACCCACCCAGATGGCACTGTCGTTGATTTTGGCCGCGTAGAAACCAGCAATGACCCTGTGCTTGCCGCGCAAGAGCTTCGGCAAATCGAAAAGATCGTCAGTCCAGCGAGCCCCCTCTCGATCCTGAGCGCGGAAGATGCTGAAAAAATGTTGGCGGAGCATGATAATTTTTCTGCCATCGTCGATGCCGCATTGGCGGTTAAGGCAGAATCAAAACCAAAGGTGTCCATTCCTGCTCTTGCCTGCACGATTGAGGCTGCTATCGAGTCCTATATGGCAAACAAGAGCGGCACCGCCAAATCAACCCAGTCAGCCTACCGCCGCCGACTGAACGTTTTTGCGCAACTTGCCGGTGGGGCAAATCAGATGCTCCATGACGTCAGCCCGGTTCAGTGCGTCAGGATTTCCGAAGCCTTACAACTACTTCCTCGCCACGAGCGGGAGATTAGCTGCGCTGATGAAATATTGGCGAAACCGCCAGAAGGCAAGCCGATTGCCAAACCTACGGTCAAGGAATATCTCATCCTTATCCAAGACTTCTTCGATTGGGCCATTGGGACTCTGCGCTACCCCAAGGGTGACAATCCCTTTGCAGGGATTGTGAAACCATCCGAAGGTAGCCACGGCGGCACTGGCGATGGGGCCGAAGCTTTTACGGACAGCGAGTTGGAGCAGATTTTTCAGCCCACATTCTTTTCGAATATGAAACGTCCGTATCAGTTCTGGGGGCCATTGATTGCGCTTTTTACAGGTGCGCGTGCCAACGAAATCGCTCAGTTGCGTGTGATCGACATTGTTCGGGAGAACGGTGTGCTCTGCATGGACATCACCCACGAGCCTAACCATCCCGTGCCGACCCGAACCAAAAATCCCGCCTCCGAGCGGCGGATTCCCTAGCATGAAAGATTGCTAGCAATCGGATTTGAGGATTTTGTCGCTGATATGAAAGCAACGGGCACGCAGCGACTGTTCGGCCTACCCATCGGCGACGATGGCAAGTGTGAGCGCTACTTAAGTCGGGACTTCAACGAAGGTTTGGCCGTCAAGGCTGGGGTCTATAAATACCGCAAAAAAACACTGCATTCGTTTCGCGATACCGTTGCCAACAGACTGGGAAAAAATAAGATATGGAATTTCTCCTTAACAATTGTCTCTACTGCGCGAATGATTTGGTCATAATAAAGTCTCTGGGGAAGTTGATTTCGCGGAAGCGAATAGCAGCCCACATGGAGGAAGCGCCGAGTTCAGTGATGCGATAGAGGCG
>NZ_JAPUVO010000074.1 GCF_029255185.1 Propionivibrio sp. | reverse complement strand
GCCTCGGTTGTTTGGCCGGACTGGGTGCTGGTGATGCCAACATCAACCTGAAAACCATCAGCGGGAAAGCGCACCAGATCGGCTTTTTCGACGATGCTGCGGGCCAGGGCATCGTCGGCCGCTTCTGCCGGCGATGCGTCCTGTGCCTGGCAAGGCGCCAGGCACAGCAGCGAGACGAGAACAGCGAATAGGCTTGCAGCCTGTTGAAAATAGTTCTTGAAATGCTATTCTCGACCCCTTACCGTTGCAATGAGTTTCGATAAAAAAGGATGCCCATGCGACCGTCCGTTGTGCTCGACATGAAGCGAAGTGCAGTGCGCGAAGCGGTAAACCGTTTTCGCACGGCGAACCCGCGCGTTTTCGGGTCGGTGCTGCATGGCACCGACCGGGACGACAGCGACCTCGATCTCTTGGTCGATGCGCTGCCTGGCGCCACGTTATTGGACCTAGGCGATTTAGAAGACGAACTGAAATCGCTGCTCGGCGTTGACGTTGATTTGCTGACACCCGGCGACCTGCCGCGAAAGTTTCGAGCCAAGGTGCTTGCGGAGGCGCAGCCGGTATGAATGAGAACCGTCTTCCTGATTACATCGAGCACATACAGCAGGCCGCGACCGATGCGTGCAGCTTCGTGGAGGGGCTGGTCAAGGACGACTTCCTGACCGACAAGCGCACCCAGCAGGCCGTCATCATGAGCCTCGTCATCATTGGCGAGGCCGCCACGAAGGTGATGGACGGCTATGACGAGTTCACCCAGGCGCACCCCGAGGTGCCTTGGCGCAGCATGCGTAACATGCGCAATCGCATGGCCCACGGCTATTTCGACATCAATCTCGATGTGGTATGGGAGACGGCACTGGAATGGCTACCGGAGTTGCTTAAGCAACTGCCTGCCGTGCGCCAAGACGCCGATGTTCGGCCCCTCTGCTGTGATCGCCCCGGTCACCTATGAACCGCGTTCTGGCAAGTCAGCCTTGATGAATGAGTTGATGGCTGCATTTTCGGGAAAACCGATAGCGCTAGCCGAGACGATCATCGGGAACTGCACGACGACGATTCCGTTGAAGTTTGCCTTCGACAGCAAGGACACGAGCCATACCGTGGGATCGTGCCGACTCGCAATGGCATGTCGGTCTTGCCTGACGATTTGCAGCACGAGCAAGCCAAGGCTGGGAGCCAGATCGCCGCAAATGAGCACGCTCAGCATTGAGGCGCTGGCTAGCGCCTGGGCGCGTATCGCCGAGGAAGCGATGCTCCCGCCCGACTACGAAGGGACGGCCACACCTGCGGCGCATCGGGCATCCGAAGCTCTCCAGTCACGGATTCGTGACCACATCGTCGCCACCAATGATATGCGCCTGTTTGGCCAAGCATCACTGTCCATGGAGCAGACGTTGTGGCCGGAAGATTTTGAGCGCATGACGCGCGAGATCGAGGAAGCACTTCGTGAAGCTGACGACCCCAACGCCAAGTTTTACACGCACGAAGAAGTCATGCAGGCGATGCAGGATCGCATCGACCGGGTGCGAGACAAGCCATGCTAATCGGCTATGCACGTGTCTCGACGCAGGATCAGAACCTTGAGTTGCAACGGGAAGCCTTGACCAAAGCCGGGTGCCAGAAGGTCTTTGAGGATAAGGTGAGCGGTACGCGGGCCGACCGCCCCGGCTTGGGCAAGGCGCAGGAAATGCTGCGCGAGGGTGACACCCTGGTCGTCTGGAAACTGGATCGGCTGGGCCGTAGCATCAAACAACTGGTCGATCTGGTCGGCGAGCTTCACAAGCAAGGCGTCCAGTTCAAGAGCCTGACCATCGCCATCGACACCGGCAGGCCCTCTGGCCGGTTCTTCTTCCACGTCATGGCCAGCCTCGCCGAGATGGAGCGCGAGCTGATCGTCGAGCGTACCCGTGCCGGGTTGGAAGTTGCCCGCCAGCTTGGCCGCAAAGGCGGTCGCAAGCCCAAGATGACCGATAGCAAGATCGTATCGGCCAAGAAGCTGCTGGCCAGCGGCGTTCCTCCCAAGGATGTGGCCAAGAACCTCGGCGTGTCCGTTCCTACGCTATACCGCTGGGTTCCAGCTTCTACGCACGCCTAAAGATGTTGCGTATGTTGCGCAGGAAATGCTGAGACTGAATCGAGTAGGGGGCGCAGTTACCCCGTCGCCCTCTCACACCACCGTACGTGCGGTTCCGCATACACAGCGCTCAAGAGCGTCTCGATTCGCACGCTGATCGAGCAGGGGCACCTGCAATTTGGCTTGTTTGATGAGCGCAATCTGTTCGAGTTTTTCGCTCCAGACTATCCTGGCGAACGCCTGGTGGCTTGCCGCAATGCACCGCTGGCCAAACTGCGCGCCCACAAGCGCGTGGGCAAGGTCATCTACCAGTACAAAGTCGCCAAGCATTTCGAACTGATCATCGACGAGGCGGCGTTCTCATTCATGGCACATGCGCGAGGCCTGGCGCGAACTGATGTTTTCCGATACCGACCAAACGTCCAAGGCCGTCCGCGACCCGAATGTCGGCTTATAGCCATGAACAGTGTTTAGATTAGACGTCAGAACCCTGAACTGCTACTCTTTGTCATGACAGCCCGTTCACTTCGGAGTTGATCCCATGCCCAAGGCCACGCGCAACCGATGGTTTCGAATGCTCGCCCTCCTGGCGCTCGTTTGCGGCGCACCGGGCGCCTACGCCGACCTGACGCAAACCGTCATCAACACAAACGACAGCGGCGCCGGCTCCCTGCGCCAGGCAATCATCGACTCGAATGCCGCCAGCGGCACCAGCATCATCAACTTCGCCGTGGTCGGCGCCGGCTGCGTCGGCTCAGGCTCACCCGTCTGCACGATCACGCCTGCGACAGCACTGCCGGCCATCACCTACCCGGTCACCATCGACGCGACCACGCAGAGCGGGTACACACTGACGACACCGAAGGTGGTCATCAGTGGCGCGTCGGCTCCGGGGTTCGGACTCGATATCACCGCCGGGAACAGCACCGTCCAGGGGCTGGTTATTAACGGGTTTTTTACGCAGATTTCCCTGCGCACCAATGGAAACAATACTGTTCAGCGTTGTTTCATCGGCGTGACTTCGAATGGGACAACTTCGATTGATGCAACCTATGGGCTCGAAATAGCGTCATCCAACAATCTGATCGGAGGCGCCACTAGCGCCTCGCGTAATGTGATCGGCGTTCCGCAATACGGCATATACGTTAAGAGTGGTTCCAACAACACGATCTCGTTCAACTATATCGGCATTAACGCTGCTGGAACAGCTGCACTTACAAACAAAACTCTCTATGGGATCTACGATTCGGGGAGCAGGACAGTCATCGGGCCCGGCAACGTTGTGTCCGGTACATCAGCGACTGGAATTAGAATCAGGTCCGCTGCGGATCCCGTTATCATAGGAAACTATATTGGCACCAATGCGGCAGGGACCGCAGCGGTGCCAAACGGATTCTATGGCATCTCTGTGGACAGCGAGGGCCCCACCAGAATTGGTGGGACCATTGCTGCCGAACGCAATGTCATCTCTGGCAATACGACAGGGTACGGTATTTACGCGCGGGGAGGTGCAGTGCTGATCCAGGGGAACTACATCGGTACCAACGCTGCCGGGACCGCTGCTGTGCCAAACAAGTACGGCGTTGCGGCTTTTGGTGACGGCGGCATTATTGGTGGAACCACTGCGGCAGAACGCAACATCATTTCCGGCAACTCAACTGCAGGCCTTCACCTGGAAACCTATGCGGGAGGCCCTGGCGAACTTGTGCAGGGCAACTACATCGGCGTTTTAGCCGACGGCACGACGGCGCTGGCCAATGGCAAGGGCATCGAGATTGCGCTCAATGGAGGCATAGCGATGGTGATCGGCGGCACAGCAACTGGCGCCGGCAACGTCATCGCCCGGAACGCCGGTCGCGGCATCGAGATTGCGAACGACAGTACGCTGGTGAGTATCCGCGGCAATTCGATCCATCACAACGGCGCCCTGGGCATCGATCTGGGCACTGACGGCGTAAGCGGCAATAACGGTGCGGTCAACGCCGCCACCGCCAACAACGGCATCGACTACCCCATCTTCACCACTGTCGGCGTCATTGCCTCGACCCTGCAAGTGGCCGGTTACGTCGGCTCCGCCGCCAACCAGAGCACCTTCGCCAACGTCCTGGTCGACGTCTACCTGGCCAATGACGACGGCAACAATAATGGTGTCGTCGTCGCCGGCGACGGGCAAAGCGTCGGCCATGGCGAAGGCCAGACCTATCTAGGCACCGTCACTACCGACGCCAACGGCAACTTCAACGGCAGCTTCACGTTTGCCAGCACCGTCAATATCGGCGACAAAGTCACCGGCACCGCGACCGATGCCAGTGGCAATACCTCGGAGTTCGGGCCCAACTTCACGGTCGGCGTCGGCGTGATTACTCCGCCGGCTGCTTTCAACTGTGTCGAGTCGGGCGCCACGGCGGCCAGCGGCCACCTTTACACCAAACTCGCCGGCACCCCCTTTAGCGTCGATGTCGTCGCCCTCAAGGCCGACAACAGCGTCGAAACGAGCTACGCCTCCGCCGCCGACCAATCGGTGACGGTCGAACTGGTCGACGGTTCCGGCGGCACCGCCTGCGGCAGCCGCGCGGCGGTCAATCCGGCGGTGTCGCAGACCCTGACCTTCAGCGCCGCCGACGCCGGGCGCAAGGCGGCCAGCATGACGGTCAGCAAAGCCTACGCCGACCTGCGCTGCCGGGTCACCGATGCTAACCAGACGCCGAACATCGTCGCCTGTTCGAGCGACGATTTCGCCGTGCGCCCAAGCGCCTTGAGCGTCACCTCGACGGCCTCGGCCGACGCCACCGGCGTTAGCACCAGCGCGGTGCCACGCATCAAGACCGGGGCCAGCTTCACGCTCACCGCCGACAGCGCAGTGGTCGGCTACAACGGTACGCCGGCAATTGACGCCAGCACCCTCGCGGCGCACAGCGGCGCCGTGCAGGCCGGCACGCTGTCCGGCAGTTTTTCCAGCGCCATCGCGGCGACCGGCATCGCCACCGGCGCCGCCTTCAGCTACTCCGAAGTCGGCTACTTCAGGCTGGGCAGCACGGGGGTCTATGACAACACCTTTACCGCCGTCGATTCGGCAGCCGGCGACTGCACCAATGATTTCTCCAACGCCCTGGTCGGCGGTCAATACGGCTGCAAATTCGGCAACACCTCGGCCACCAGCTACTTTGGCCGCTTCATCCCCGACCATTTTGCCCTGGCGCCCGGCGCCGCCACGCCGGCCTGCGGCGGCTTTAGCTATTTCGGCCAGGATGGTTTTACGACGGCGTTTAGCCTCACGGCGCAGAATTCGGGCAATACCACCGCACAGAACTACACCGGCAGTTGGGCCAAGCTCGGCTTGGGCACCTGGAGCAACTACGGCTTTGCCAGCGCCGGG
>NZ_JAPUVO010000073.1 GCF_029255185.1 Propionivibrio sp. | reverse complement strand
TAGGCCTTGGCTTCTCCACCAAACTTCTTCGCCAGGATCGTCGTGATCGCCGCCGTCAAGGTGGTCTTGCCATGGTCAACGTGACCAATCGTGCCGACGTTTACGTGCGGCTTCGTACGTTCGAATTTTGCCTTAGCCATTTAATGTGTCCTAAAAAAACAAAAATCACTTCTTGTTGATCACGGCTTCGGCGACGTTCTTCGGCGCCTCGGCGTAGTGTTTGAATTCCATCGAGTACGTTGCACGTCCCTGCGACAGGGAACGCACCGTCGTCGAATAACCGAACATCTCGGCCAGAGGAACTTCGGCCCTGATGGCCTTGATGGCGCCGGGAAGGTCTTCCATACCATGGACCACACCACGCCGCCCTGAAAGGTCGCCCATGATGTTACCCATGTATTCCTCGGGGGTCTCGACTTCAACCGACATCATCGGCTCCAGAAGTGTCGGTGCGGCCTTTTTCATACCTTCCTTGAAGGCCATTGATGCTGCCATGCGGAAGGCATTTTCGTTCGAGTCAACGTCGTGGTAGGAGCCATCGAACAGCGTAAACTTGACATCGACAACCGGGAAGCCAGCAAGCACACCACTCTTGACGCAATCCTGCAAACCCTTGTCAACGGCGGGAATATATTCGCGCGGAACGGAGCCTCCCTTGACCGCGTCAACGAACAGGTAACCCTTGCCGGTCTCATTCGGCTCGATCTTTAGCCAGACGTGGCCAAACTGCCCACGACCACCCGACTGCTTGACGAACTTGCCTTCCTGTTCGACTGCCTTCTTGATGCACTCGCGGTAGGCCACCTGCGGCGCGCCGACATTGGCTTCCACATTGAACTCGCGACGCATGCGGTCGACGATGATTTCAAGGTGCAGTTCGCCCATGCCTGAGATGATGGTCTGCCCAGTTTCTTCATCAGAACGCACACGGAAAGACGGATCTTCATTGGCCAGACGACTGAGCGCAAGCCCCATTTTTTCCTGGTCAGCCTTGGTTTTTGGTTCGACGGCGATATGGATAACCGGCTCCGGAAACACCATGCGCTCAAGGGTAATGACCGCAGACGGATCGCACAGTGTTTCGCCGGTCGTCACTTCCTTCAAACCAACGCAGGCGGCGATATCACCAGCCAGAACTTCCTTGATTTCCACCCGGTTATTGGCGTGCATCTGCAACACACGGCCAATGCGCTCCTTGCGCCCTTTGATCGGATTGAAGATAGTGTCGCCGGACTTCAGAACGCCTGAATAAACACGGATAAAGGTCAACTGCCCGACATAGGGGTCAGTCATTAACTTGAAAGCCAGCGCCGAGAACTTAGCATCATCTGAGGCAAGGCGTGAATCCGGCTCGCCGTTTTCCTTCTCGCCGGCCACCGGAGGAATATCGACCGGTGACGGCAGCAGATCAATCACGGCGTCAAGCATGCGCTGAACACCTTTGTTCTTGAAGGCAGTCCCGCACAGCATCGGCTGAATTTCGCAAGCGATTGTGCGATCGCGCAAGCCACGGATGATTTGCTCTTCGGAGAGATCGCCGGTTTCGAGATATTGATTCATCAATTCCTCGGACGACTCGGCAGCGACCTCGACCATCTTGCCACGCCATTCTTCAGCCTGCGCCAAAAGTTCGGCGGGAATCTCGCGGTAGTCAAACTTCATGCCCTGCGACGCGTCGTCCCAATAGATCGCCTTCATTTTGACCAGATCAACGACGCCCTGGAAATAATCTTCCTTGCCAATAGGAATGACGATCGGCACCGGGTTGGCCTTGAGGCGCGAACCCATCTGTTCAACGACCTTGAAAAAGTCAGCGCCCTGACGGTCCATCTTGTTGACAAAGGCAAGGCGTGGAACCTTGTATTTGTTGGCCTGACGCCAGACAGTTTCGGACTGCGGCTGCACCCCACCGACGGCACAGTACACCATGCAGGCACCATCGAGTACGCGCATCGAGCGCTCGACCTCAATGGTGAAATCAACGTGCCCCGGCGTATCGATAATATTGATGCGATGCTCGGGACGGACAAAATCCATGCCCTTCCAGAAACAGGTCGTCGCCGCAGAGGTAATGGTGATGCCACGCTCCTGCTCCTGCTCCATCCAGTCCATGGTCGCAGCGCCATCATGCACTTCGCCAATCTTGTGATTGACACCGGTGTAGAACAGGATACGCTCAGTCACCGTCGTTTTGCCGGCGTCAATGTGCGCGCTAATACCGATATTGCGGTAGCGGTCGATAGGAGTTTTGCGTGCCACAGTAATAAACCTTCACTAATAAAGAACAATCGTCAGCAGTCAGGCTGCGACGCAAAAACTGAAATTAGAATCGGAAATGCGCGAAAGCCTTATTGGCGTCAGCCATGCGGTGCACTTCATCGCGTTTTTTGACAGCACCGCCGCGGTTTTCCGCCGCTTCCAGCATTTCGGCAGCCAGCCGCTGACCCATCGACTTCTCGGAGCGCTTGCGGGCTGCTTCACGCAGCCAGCGCATGGCCAGCGCCATACGGCGACTCGGACGAACCTCCACCGGCACCTGGTAGTTGGCACCGCCAACACGACGACTCTTGACCTCGACCAGGGGCTTGACGTTATTCATGGCCAAGCCGAAAACTTCGATCGGATCCTTGCCGCCTTTGGCGACAATCAGGTCAAACGCGCCATAGACGATGCGTTCGGCAACCGACTTCTTACCGCTCATCATGATGGTGTTAACGAATTTGGAGACTTCGACATTGCCAAACTTTGGATCCGGCAGAATATCGCGCTTTGGTACTTCACGACGACGTGGCATAACAACCTCTCAAAATTTCAATTCAGTTGAAGACTGATGCGACACGCACCACCCCTCCCGGTCGCCCATGAGGACGACCACTTACTCAAACGACCGATCAAGCTGCTTTCGGACGCTTGGTACCATACTTCGAACGACTCTGCTTACGATCCTTGACGCCTTGGGTATCCAGCGATCCGCGCACGGTGTGGTAACGCACACCCGGCAAGTCTTTTACGCGACCGCCACGAATCAGGACCACGGAGTGCTCCTGAAGGTTATGACCTTCGCCACCGATGTACGAAATGACTTCGAAGCCATTGGTTAGGCGAACTTTGCACACCTTACGCAGTGCGGAGTTCGGCTTTTTCGGCGTGGTCGTGTAGACCCGGGTACAAACGCCGCGTTTCTGCGGACAGTTGTCGAGTGCCGGTACTTTGCTTTTACTGCGTACTGCCTCGCGGGGCTTACGCACCAGCTGGTTGATGGTTGGCATATTTCTATCCCTAAATTCCCTGCAGCGCCAGCCCGCATGCGAGCGTGACTACTGCAAAAAAACCAAGGCGGACCAAGGCCGCCTTAGCGATTTTTTATAACAGGCAGGAGCAATGGTTAGCCCTAGCCGACAAAGACTCGAGATTCTATGGTCTATCAAGCACCAAGTCAAGCAATCGGCGCATCCTGAGCATTCTCTAAAACCGGCGCCGCTTCACCAACAACAGCACCAGCCAGATCAACGCCCGCCGCATTGCTCTTACGCATCCGGTGATACGCCAGACCAGTACCCGCAGGGATGAGACGGCCGACAATAACGTTTTCCTTAAGGCCACGCAGTTCGTCACGCTTGCCCATGATGGCGGCCTCGGTCAGAACTCGAGTGGTTTCCTGGAAAGACGCCGCTGAAATAAACGAATCGGTGGACAACGAGGCCTTGGTAATCCCCAGGAGCACAGGGTCATAGTTTGCCGGGAGCTTGCCCTCGGCAAGCATGCAGTCGTTTTCATCAAGCAAATGCGCCCGCTCGACCTGTTCGCCCCGAATGAACTTGGTATCTCCCGTATCCAGAACATTGACCCGCCGCAGCATCTGGCGAACGATAACTTCAATGTGCTTGTCGTTGATCTTCACCCCCTGCAGGCGATAAACATCCTGCACTTCGTCGGTAATATAGATGGCCAGCGCCTCGACGCCTTGCAAACGCAGAATATCGTGCGGATCGGGCGCGCCATCGACAATCGACTCGCCCTTGTTCACCACCTGACCATCATGTACCAGCACGTGCTTGTCTTTCGGGATCAAATACTCATGGGCGATACCCTCAAGGTCAGTAATGACCAGGCGCTGCTTACCCTTGGTGTCCTTGCCGAAAGACATGGTGCCGGTATATTCAGCCAGCATGCCGGCATCCTTTGGCGTGCGCGCTTCGAAAAGTTCAGCGACGCGCGGCAGGCCCCCGGTAATGTCACGCGTCTTGGCCGACTCCTGCGGCAGACGTGCCAGCACGTCACCGACCGAAATCTGCTGACCGTCGAGCACGGTAATAATGGCACCGACCTGGAAAGTGATAGTCACCGCATGATCGCTGCCGTGCATCTTGACTTCGTCACCGTTGGCATCAAACAGTTTGATCTGCGGGCGCAAGCCCTTCGTTTGCGCCTTGCCGCCACGTTTCGGATCGATCACGACGAGGGTGGACAAACCAGTAACCTCATCGATCTGCTTGGCTACGGTCACGCCCTCCTCGACGTTTTCGAATTTCACCAGGCCCGAGTATTCGGCAATGATCGGTCGTGTATGCGGATCCCACATCGCCAGTCTGGCGCCGGCTTTGGCCTGCTGACCGTCGGCCACCTGCAAGGTTGAGCCATACGGCACCTTGTGCTTTTCACGCTCGCGACCGTTATCGTCGGTAATCAGAACCTCGCCGGAACGTGTAATGACGATCTTTTCGCCCTTGGCGCTGGTCACATAACGCATCGAAGCGGTGAAGCGCACGACACCCGCACTCTTGGTTTCGACCTGACTGGCCACCGCCGCGCGCGACGCCGCGCCACCAACGTGAAAGGTCCGCATGGTGAGCTGCGTACCGGGCTCGCCAATGGACTGCGCAGCGATCACACCAACCGCTTCGCCGACGTTAACCAGCGTACCCCGTCCAAGGTCGCGACCATAGCACTGGGCGCACAGGCCATAGCGGGTATCGCAGGTCAGCGGCGTACGCACCTTGACTTCATCGATACCCAACTGATCAACTAGGTCACAAAGATCTTCGTCGATCAACGTCCCGGCTTCGATGACGGTTTCTTCCGTTTCCGGATTGATCACATCGACAATAGTAACGCGGCCAAGAATACGCTCACGCAGGGCTTCAATGACTTCACCGCCCTCGATCAGGGCCTTCATGGTGACGCCGTTTTCAGTGCCGCAATCGTTCTCGATAACCACCAGATCCTGTGTCACATCAACCAGACGGCGGGTCAAATACCCCGAGTTCGCGGTTTTCAGCGCCGTATCCGCCAGACCCTTACGCGCACCGTGCGTCGAAATGAAGTACTGGAGAACGTTCAGACCTTCACGGAAATTGGTGGTGATCGGCGTCTCGATGATCGAGCCGTCCGGCTTGGCCATCAGGCCGCGCATTCCCGCCAGCTGGCGAATCTGCGCCGCCGAACCACGGGCGCCGGAATCGGCCATCATGTAAATGGAGTTGAACGATTCCTGCTTGACCTTCTTGCCGTGACGATCAATCACTTGTTCGCTGCCTAGCTGGTCCATCATGACCTTGGCCACCTGGTCACCGGTGCGGCCCCAGATGTCGACAACCTTGTTGTAGCGCTCACCGTTGGTCACCAGACCATTGGTATATTGACTTTCAATTTCTTTCACTTCTTTTTCAGCGGCGGCAATGATTTCGCCCTTCTGCGTCGGCACCAACATGTCGTCCGAGCAGATCGAGATACCGGCGCGTGTTGCCAGACGGTAGCCGTTCTGCATTAGTTTGTCGGCAAAAACAACTGTCTCTTTCAGACCGCAGCGGCGAAAGGCGGCGTTGATCAGCTTGGAGATTTCCTTCTTCTTGAGCGGCCGGTCAAGCACGCTGAACGGCAGACCCTTGGGCAAAATCTCGGAAAGCAGCGCGCGACCGGCCGTCGTGTCGTAACGGGATACTTTTTCCTTCCAACCTTTTTCGCCGTTCTTCTCATACTCCTTGATGCGCACCGAAATCTTGGCATGTATATCGAGCTCACCAGCCTGCATGGCGCGGGTGATCTCCGCCAGATCAGGGAAAATCATCCCTTCGCCCTTGGCATTGATCCGCTCACGGGTCGCATAGTAGAGACCGAGAACGATATCCTGCGACGGAACGATGATCGGCTCGCCGTTGGCCGGCGACAGAACGTTGTTCGAGGCCAGCATCAGGGTCCGGCATTCCATCTGCGCTTCAAGCGACAGCGGGACGTGCACGGCCATCTGGTCACCATCGAAGTCGGCATTGAACGCCGCGCAAACGAGCGGGTGCAACTGAATCGCCTTGCCCTCAATCAGGGTCGGTTCAAAGGCTTGGATGCCCAGGCGGTGCAAGGTCGGAGCACGGTTGAGCATGATCGGGTGTTCGCGGATAACTTCTTCGAGGATGTCCCACACCACCGGCTCCTGCATTTCAACCATTTTCTTGGCCTGCTTGATGGTCGTCGCTAGCCCCATGATTTCAAGACGGTTGAAGATGAATGGCTTGAACAATTCCAGCGCCATCAGCTTCGGCAATCCGCACTGGTGCAGCTTGAGTTGCGGGCCGACGACGATGACTGAGCGGCCAGAGTAGTCGACGCGCTTACCAAGCAAGTTCTGACGGAAACGACCGCCCTTGCCCTTGATCATGTCAGCCAAGGACTTCAGTGGACGTTTGTTGGCGCCGGTCATCGCCTTGCCACGACGCCCGTTGTCGAGCAACGAGTCGACGGCTTCCTGCAGCATGCGCTTTTCGTTGCGAACGATAATTTCCGGCGCCTTGAGCTCGAGCAGGCGCTTCAGGCGATTGTTGCGGTTGATGACCCGGCGATAGAGGTCGTTCAGATCGGAGGTTGCGAAACGACCGCCATCGAGAGGAACCAGCGGGCGCAAATCTGGTGGCAGGACAGGCAGCACCTCAAGCACCATCCACTCCGGCTTGATCCCGGATTTCTGGAAGCCTTCGAGAATTTTCAGACGCTTTGAGAATTTCTTGCTCTTGGTTTCCGACGTCGTGATTTCGAGTTCGGAACGCAGGCGATCTACTTCGCTGGAGAGATCGATCGAGCGCAGAAGTTCACGAATGCCTTCGGCACCCATCGCCGCGTAGAAGTCGTCACCGTACTCTTCAGTCTTGGCCAGGCAATCGTCCTCGGTCAGCAACTGGCCGCGCGTAAGCGGCGTCATGCCCGGATCACAAACCACGAAAGCTTCAAAATAAAGTACGCGTTCAATGTCACGCAGGGTCATGTCGAGCACCATGCCAAGTCGGCTTGGCAAGCTCTTCAGGAACCAGATATGGGCCACCGGCGAGGCCAATTCGATGTGCGCCATGCGCTCGCGGCGCACCTTGGACAGGGTGACCTCAACGCCACACTTTTCGCAGATCACACCACGATGCTTCAGCCGCTTGTATTTTCCGCACAGACACTCGTAATCCTTGATCGGTCCAAAAATCTTGGCGCAAAACAAGCCATCGCGCTCAGGCTTGAAGGTACGGTAGTTGATCGTTTCTGGCTTTTTGACTTCGCCGTAAGACCAGGATCGTATTTTGTCCGGCGAGGCAAGGCCAATGCTAATCGCATCGAACTGCTCTTCCTGCGTTACCTGTTTAAACAAATCAAGCAGTGCTTTCATCTTTCACTCCATTCGGGGTGAGAATACAAATTCTCTATGCTGCGGCAAAAGCCGCAGCCGCCGTTGCTCATTTAAAACCGCTCCAGATCAATGTCGATCGCCAGCGAGCGAATTTCCTTGACCAGCACATTGAATGACTCTGGCATACCAGCTTCAATTTTGTGGTCACCTTTAACGATGCTTTCATAAACCTTGGTCCTGCCATTTACATCGTCGGATTTGACCGTCAGCATCTCCTGCAGAACATAAGCCGCACCGTAAGCTTCGAGTGCCCATACTTCCATTTCACCGAAGCGCTGGCCACCGAACTGCGCCTTGCCGCCCAAAGGCTGTTGCGTCACCAGCGAGTAGGGGCCCGTTGAGCGCGCATGCATCTTGTCATCGACCAGGTGATGCAGCTTGAGCACATGCATGTAACCGACCGTCACTTGACGCTCGAACTGCTCGCCGGTACGCCCGTCAAACAAGGTCATCTGCCCCGACTCCGGCATTCCGGCCAGTCTGAGCATGTCCTTGATTTCCTCTTCCTTGGCCCCGTCGAACACCGGCGTCGCAAACGGAACGCCAGCCTCAAGGTTGCCCGCCATCTCCATGATCTCCTTGTCGTTGAGTTGATCAAGTTCTTCGGGCTTGCCATTGCTGTTATAGACCTGCTCAAGGAAACCACGCACTTCCTTGGCATTGGCCTGACGACGCAGCATGTCACCGATCTTGAAGCCCAGACCCTTAGCCGCCAGGCCGAGGTGAACTTCGAGGACCTGGCCAACGTTCATCCGCGAAGGAACGCCCAGCGGATTGAGAACGATATCCACCGGACGTCCATCGGCCATGTGCGGCATGTCTTCAACCGGCACGATGCGGGAAACGACGCCCTTGTTACCGTGCCGTCCAGCCATTTTGTCACCGGACTGCAGACGTCTCTTGACGGCCACATAGACCTTGACCATCTTCTGCACGCCAGGCGGCAATTCGTCACCCTGGGTTAGTTTTTTACGCTTCTCTTCGAAAGCGATATCGAAATCCTTGCGTGTCTGCTCCAACCCCTCGCGCAGTGATTCCAGCTGCTGCGCAACCTCATCGTCAGTCATACGGATGTCGAACCAGTGATGCGCATCGATCCCGTCAAGGTAATCCTTGGTGACCACAGCCCCCTTGGCCAGACGTTTCGGGCCGCCATTAGCCACCTTGCCAGCGATTAGGCGCTCAACCCGGGCGAAGGCGTCGCGCTCGACGATGCGCAGCTGATCGGCTAGGTCGAGTTTATAACCACGCAAGTGGTCGTCAATGATCGACTGCGCACGCTTGTCGCGCTCTATCCCCTCGCGAGTGAATACCTGAACGTCGATGACTGTCCCAGCAATACCGGACTGCACGCGCAGCGAAGTATCCTTGACGTCGGACGCTTTCTCACCAAAGATCGCGCGCAACAGTTTCTCTTCCGGCGTCAGTTGGGTCTCGCCCTTGGGGGTAACCTTGCCGACCAACACATCACCGGCTTCGACTTCTGCGCCAATATAAACGATGCCGGATTCATCCAGACGCGACAACTGGGACTCACCGAGCGACGCGATATCGCGCGTGATTTCCTCCGGACCTAGCTTGGTGTCGCGAGCAACAACTGTCAGCTCCTCAATGTGAATCGAGGTAAACCGGTCTTCGGCAACGACACGCTCGGAAATGAGAATCGAATCTTCGAAGTTGTATCCGTTCCATGGCATGAAGGCGATCAGCATATTCTGACCAAGCGCCAGTTCGCCCTTGTCGGTCGACGCGCCGTCAGCTACCACATCGCCCATGGCAATCACATCGCCGACACGAACCAAGGGGCGCTGATTAATATTGGTATTCTGGTTCGAACGGGTGTACTTCACCAGATTGTAAATGTCGACACCGACTTCACCCGGCACCGTCTCGTCGTCATTGACGCGAACGACGATGCGTGACGCATCAACATAATCAACCTTGCCGCCTCGCAGCGCCTGCACTGCCGTTCCCGAGTCTACGGCGACTGTACGTTCGATGCCCGTCCCGACCACCGGCTTCTCCGGACGCAAGCAGGGAACCGCCTGACGCTGCATGTTGGCGCCCATCAATGCACGGTTCGCATCGTCGTGTTCAAGGAAGGGGATCAGCGAAGCCGCAACGGAGACAATCTGGCCTGGCGCAACGTCCATGTACTGGACGCGGGCAGGTTCAGCAAGAATGGTTTCGCCTTTTTCACGACAGGTCACCAGATCATCGCTAAGCAAATTGTCTTTGCCCAGAGCCGCATTGGCCTGGGCAATGATGAAACCACCCTCAACGATTGCGGACAGATACTCGATCTGATCGGTCACTTTACTATCAACCACCTTGCGATACGGCGTCTCAAGAAAACCGTACTCGTTGGTCCGGGCAAACAGCGCCAGCGAATTGATCAGGCCGATGTTCGGGCCTTCCGGCGTCTCGATCGGGCAGACCCGACCGTAGTGCGTCGGATGCACGTCACGCACTTCAAAACCTGCACGCTCGCGTGTCAAACCGCCCGGCCCAAGAGCCGAGACGCGACGTTTATGCGTGATCTCGGACAATGGATTGGTCTGGTCCATAAACTGTGAGAGCTGGCTTGAGCCGAAAAACTCCCTGACTGCAGCGCTGATCGGCTTGGCGTTGATCAGGTCGTGCGGCATCAGATTGTCGGACTCGGCCTGCGACAGGCGCTCCTTGACGGCGCGCTCAACGCGCACCAGACCGGCGCGAAACTGGTTCTCGGCCAGTTCGCCAACCGAGCGCACGCGGCGGTTGCCCAAGTGATCGATATCGTCGATATCGCCGCGACCATTGCGCAGCTCAGCAAGTATCTTGATGACTTCGACAATGTCGCGCGGTGACAGAGTCAGTTGTTCACGAATTTCAGAATTGACGCCCAGGCTCTTCAACTGCGCTGACAAGGTTTTGGCATCCGCTTCAGTCAGGTTTTCGGCGACCGCGCGCATGCCGTAGGATAACTCGCTGAGCAGCAGTTCGACAGCTGCGGTTGAACCACCTGCCGTTTCAATGATGGCGCTGACGATCGCATCACGTTTGGCTGGAACATGCTTGACCATGACCTTGTATTCAACGACGTCTTTGCGCGAGACGCGGCGGTTGAACTTCATCCGGCCGACGGCGGAGAGGTCGTAACGATCGTCGGAATAGAACAGGCCATTAAACAGGATCTCGACCGCTTCTTCCGTTGGCGGCTCACCCGGACGCATCATGCGGTAGATGGCTACACGCGCGGCCTGCTTGGAGACCGTTTCGTCGGTACGCAGGGTTTGGGAAATGAAGCCGCCGCGATCCAGGTCGTTGATATAGAGCGTCTGCAACGAGTCTACGCCGATTTCGATCAGCTTGGCCAGCAGCGCCTCGGTAATTTCATCGTTGGCGTTGGCAAGAATTTCGCCTGAGTCCTTGTCGATGATGTTCTGGGCGACCACCCGACCGACTAAAAAATCTTCCGGCACGGCAATCTGCTTAATGCCGGCAGCATCTAAATCACGGGTATGCTTGCCGGTAATCCGCTTGTCCTTGGCCACAAGAACCTTGCCGGACTTGTCGCAGAAATCAAAGCGCGCCACCTCGCCACGCAAACGTTCGGGAACCAGATGAAACTCGATGCCCTTCTTGCTGATCTGGAAGGTATCAAAATCGAAGAACTCGCGCAAAATTTGCTCTGGTGTCAGGCCAATGGCCTTGAGCAGGGTCGTCACCGGCATCTTGCGCCGACGGTCAACGCGGAAGAACAGGATGTCCTTCGGATCGAACTCGAAGTCCAGCCACGACCCGCGGTAAGGAATCACGCGTGCCGAGAAGAGCAGCTTACCCGAACTGTGCGTTTTGCCCCTGTCATGTTCAAAGAACACGCCAGGCGAACGGTGCAACTGAGATACGATGACGCGTTCGGTACCGTTAATGACGAAAGAGCCAGTCGTCGTCATGAGCGGAATCTCGCCCATGTACACTTCCTGCTCCTTGACTTCCTTGATGGTATCGGGAGCCTCGCGATCAAGGATGATCAAGCGGACTTTCGACCGCAGGGCTGAAGCGAAAGTCAAACCGCGCTGTTGACACTCCTTGACGTCAAAGGCGGGCTCGGCCAATGCAAAGCTGACAAACTCCAGCCGAGCATTGCCGCTGTGACTAACGATCGGGAAGATCGAGGAGAACGCGGCTTGCAGCCCCTGGTTCTTGCGCTGTGCAGGCGGAACGGCTGCCTGCAGGAAAGCGGTGAAAGACTCCAGCTGTGTCGCCAGCAAGAACGGAACGTCAAGCACATTAGCGCGCTTGGCGAAACTCTTGCGGATACGTTTTTTCTCGGTGTAGGAATAGGTCATGGTCGCTCCGAGCTCAGAAGGCAAAATACTCTAGCGCATCCCGTCCGGAGTCGCGAGACCCCGGACGGTTTGCAACGGACAAACGCAAAAACAAACGGACAGATCATGCAAGTACCATTCGTGCTTGCATTTGCACGCAACAAAACTGCACATCAAATCGGTAGAAACAACGCTGTAGCGAAGTCGTTTCCGGAAAAACACAAAAGGGCTGGCAGCTAAAAAGCGACCAGCCCAACTTGCAAAAACGAGACTATTTGACCTCGGCCTTGGCGCCTGCATCCTCGAGCAACTTTTTGAGGGCTTCAGCATCCGCCTTGGAAATACCTTCCTTGACGGCCTTGGGAGCGCCATCAACGAGATCTTTGGCTTCCTTCAAACCCAGGCCGGTGGCCGCGCGAACGACCTTGATAACTTCAACCTTCTTCTCGCCAAAGCTGGTCAGCATAACGGTGAATTCGGTCTGTTCCTCAACAGCGGCAGCCGCCGTAGCCGGGCCAGCAACAGCCATGGAAGCGGCGGAAACGCCAAACTTCTCTTCGAACGCCTTGACCAGATCGTTCAGATCCATAACGGTCATCGAGCCAACGGCTTCGAGGATGTCTTCTTTGGTAATAGCCATAATCAATAAACTCCTAAATCTAGATACTTATAAAAGCTGTTAGTGGGCTTGCGAAAGAACAATCAAGCAACCGCTTCTTCGCGTTGCTTGGCCAGTGCAGCAAGCGCACAGGCCAAGCCGGTGACCGGTGCCTGCATGATACCGAGTAGCTTGCCAAGCAATTCTTCACGGCTCGGGATCGAGGCGAGTGATTGCACACCGGCCTTGTCCAGCACCTTGCCAGCATAGCTGCCAGCCTTCAGAACCAGCTTGTCATTGATTTTTGCAAAGTCATTAAGCACCTTCGCCGCAGCAACCGGATCCACTGAAATGCTATAAATCAGCGGACCGGACATCTGTTCAGCGAGGCCAGCAAAAGCGCTGCCTGCAACCGCGCGACGCACCAGGGTATTTTTCAGCACACGCAGATACACACCAGACTTTCGAGCCTGAGCGCGCAGCTTGGTAAGGTGAGCCACCTCAAGACCGCTGTACTCAGCCACGACAATAGTCTGGGCAGTAGCTACCTGAGCCGACACCTCAGCCACGACGGCCTTTTTTTCATCAAGATTGAGACCCATGGGTCTTTCCTCCTATCAAGTCAACACTCGACACGTCCGGCTGGACACATCGCACCCACGGCGACCTGAACCAAGAGCACCAGCAGTTCTACAAAAGCAACTACAGAGAAATCCTGTTCGGGGCTCACCGTCTACGCAGGCCGCCATACACACTTAAGCTTTCGGGCATTGCCCGTCAGCACCTGCGGTCTTTGACGATCTGCCGGCATGGCAACTTGCCGACAGCCCAAAGTTCATTTCAGAGCCAATTCCAATTCATCAGCCCCGCATTGCATTTTTACAACGTGGACGCATCCACACGCACGCCCGGACCCATGGTGCTGGATACGGCAATCTTCTTTAGATACTGTCCCTTCGAGCTAGCCGGCTTGGCCTTGGTCAGCGCTTCGACCAAGGCCTTCAGATTCTGCTCAAGCTTTTCAGAAGCGAAGGAAGCACGACCGATCGTGCTGTGCACGATACCGCCCTTGTCGGTACGATATTGAACCTGACCGGCCTTGGCATTCTTGACGCCGGTAACCACATCCATGGTCACCGTGCCGACCTTGGGGTTGGGCATCAGGCCGCGCGGCCCGAGGATCTGGCCGAGCTGACCAACCACGCGCATGGCATCAGGCGTGGCAATGACCACGTCAAAGTTCATATTTCCAGCCTTGATGTCGGCGGCAAGGTCCTCGAATCCGACAATGTCAGCACCGGCCGCCTTGGCCGCTTCGGCTTTCTCGCCCTGGGCGAAAACGGCGACGCGGACGGTCTTTCCAGTACCCGCAGGCAGAACGACCGAGCCACGAACCAGCTGGTCCGACTTGCGCGCATCAATGCCGAGGCTGACGGCAACGTCAATCGATTCGTCGAACTTGGCCGTGGCAAAGTCCTTGGCCAGCTTCAATGCATCGCCAACAGGGTAGCTCTTGTTGCGGTCAACCTTGCCCTGCATGGCTTTTTGGCGCTTGCTCAAAGTTGTCATCTCAGAGTCCCTCCACGGTGATGCCCATCGAACGGGCGCTTCCGGCAATCGTGCGTACCGCTGCATCCATATCGGCAGCGGTCAGATCAGGCATTTTTTGCGTAGCGATGGCTTCGCACTGGGCGCGCGTCAGCTTGCCAACCTTGTCGGTATGGGGCTTCGGACTTCCCTTTTGAATTCCTGCGGCCTTCTTGATCAGAATGGTCGCCGGCGGCGTTTTCATGATGAAGGTGAAACTCTTGTCCGCGAAGGCGGTAATCACCACAGGAATGGGCAGACCCGGCTCCAAACCCTGAGTCTGAGCGTTAAAGGCCTTGCAGAATTCCATGATATTCAGGCCGCGCTGGCCCAGCGCGGGACCGATCGGGGGCGAGGGATTGGCCTTGCCCGCCGGCACTTGCAGCTTGATGAAGCCGACAATTTTCTTTGCCACGGTGTAACTCCTTTAAATGGGTGCAAGCGCGCTTTTCATGGCGCTCCCCAACGACAAATACGACCCACAGGTCGCCCTACTGCGGCACACTGAATCAGTACGCCACGATCCAAGCTGAATCAGGCCGTATTTCAGGCTTTCTCGACCTGACCAAATTCCAGTTCAACCGGCGTCGCGCGACCGAAGATGGTCACTGACACACGCAGACGATTCTTTTCGTAATTGACGTTCTCGACCGAACCATGAAAGTCAGTGAAGGGACCATCCTTGACACGAACGATCTCACCCGGCTCGAACAGCACCTTCGGACGCGGCTTCTCGACACCGTCCTGCATCTGCTGCATGATCTTTTCGACTTCCTTCTCGGAAATCGGCGTCGGCTTGTTAGCAGAACCGCCGACAAAGCCGGTAACCTTCGGCGTGCTTTTCACGAGGTGCCATGACTCGTCGTTCATCTCCATTTCGACCAGCACGTAGCCCGGAAAAAACTTGCGTTCCGAGATGCTCTTCTGACCCATTTTTAATTCAACGACCTCTTCGACCGGAACCAGCACGCGTCCGAATGCATCTTGCATACCCTGACGTGCGATTCGCTCTTCAAGGGCACGCTGCACGCTCTTCTCGAAGCCCGAATAGGCGTGAACCACATACCAGCGCATGCTCATGCTTTTCTCCATCCAAGAACCAGGTCGTATAACACCCACTCAAGGCTCTTGTCAGTCAGCCAGAGAAAAATTGCCATGATGACAACAAAGACAAATACCAGACCCGTCGTTTGCAGGGTTTCCTTGCGTGTAGGCCAGACAACCTTCTTCGCTTCAGTCGTTGCTTCCTTGGCGAACGCAAAGAACTGGCGACCCGGTTCGGTCTGCCAGGCCACGGCTGCAGAAAACCCAAAACCGGCAAGCACCGCCAGAACCCGCAGAATCATGGCCTGCTCGGCGAGGAGGTAAAAGCCAGCCACGCCGGTAACCAACAACAACAACGCCAGCGCAAACTTGATTTTATCGGCCATTTCGTCAGCTTTATTTATGGTGGTGGCAGGGGCAGAGGGAATCGAACCCCCAACCTTCGGTTTTGGAGACCGACGCTCTGCCAGTTGAGCTATACCCCTGCAGCAGAGACAAGGAGCGTCCCGTAGCGGGGCACTCCAGCGTCTTCCTTACTCGATGATCTTGGCGACGACACCGGCGCCGACGGTACGACCGCCTTCACGGATGGCGAAACGCAGACCGTCTTCCATGGCGATCGGCACAATCAGCTTTACCGTCATCTGAATGTTGTCGCCCGGCATGACCATCTCGACGCCT
>NZ_JAPUVO010000072.1 GCF_029255185.1 Propionivibrio sp. | reverse complement strand
CTGAACTCCAAGATCGCCACCGTCCAAAAACGCGCTTGTGGCTATCGCAACCCAGACAATTTCAAGATCGCTGTCTATTTCCACTGTGGTGGCCTCAACCTCTATCCCGCTACCGTGACCCACACAAAAGTCGGATGAATCCCAATTAAGAGGTCGTCGCCATTGCCGCCGCTGAGTATGTCGTTCTCTCCGGGCAGGCCGTACAAAGTGTCACTCCCGGCCGTGCCATTCAGAATCAGACCTGCCGCGTGCAGGGCTGTCCGATCCCAGACCGTGCCATCGGCAAAGATCAATTGCTCGATGCGGTTGTTTGGCGAGTCATACCAGCCGGCAACCGTGATCTGGTCGCCAGCGTTGGCAAACTTGAGCACCAGGTCGGTGTTGCTGCGCGTGACCGTCACGTCCGCCGGGGCGATTCCCGCACCCAGCACAATACGGTCGGTCCCCGTGTCCAGGGCGCTTTGATTGGCGTAGGCCACCTCGTTGATGGTGTCCGCACCGTCGCCCAGCTTATAACGGTAGGTGTCCGAGCCGCCGCTACCCCAGAATTGGTCCGTTCCGGTGCCGCCTTCGAGGATGTTGCTCGTTCCGCCTTCCGTGTAGCCCATGCCGGCGTGGTAATAGGTGGTGTAGTCGCCGGCCAGTAGCACGTCATTACCGGCACCCCCCAGCACGGTGTCGCTGCCGCCGCTACCAATTAAGAGGTCATCGCCATCGCCGCCGCTGAGGGTGTCTGCGCCAGCTCCGGCATTGAGCATGTTATTTGCACTGTTGCCATTGATCGTGTTGGCAAGTCCATTGCCTATCCCATCAATGGCCGCCGCACCAGTCAAAGTCAGATTCTCAAGGTCATCCGAAAGCGTAAAGCTCACCGCCGACAAGACGGTATCGTTGCCTTCGCCAGCCAGCTCGATGACGCTATCGCCGACGTTATCGACGATATAGGTATCCTCCCCGCTCCCGCCGATCAAGGTATCCGCGCCGAGGCTACCATCGAGCGTGTCGCTGCCCGCGCCGCCAACCAAGCGGTTGTCGCCCCAGTTGCCGGTCAGGCGGTTGTCCTGCGCGTTGCCGCTGCCGGTGAGATTCGCCGTGCCGCTCAATACCAGGTTCTCGACGTTCTCGCCCAGGACATAGGCATCAAGCGTCGTGCGCACGGTGTCGATGCCTTCGTCGGCCAGTTCGCTCACCGTGTCACCGATATCATCCACCG
This sequence comes from Propionivibrio sp., assembly GCF_029255185.1. Taxonomy (GTDB): domain Bacteria; phylum Pseudomonadota; class Gammaproteobacteria; order Burkholderiales; family Rhodocyclaceae; genus Propionivibrio. The sequence continues at coordinate 12,946 of NZ_JAPUVO010000072.1, read as the reverse complement.
CGTAGCTGTCGTTGCCAGCGCCACCGCTCATCTCGTCTGCGCCGTTGCCCCCGTCCAAAGTATCATTACCGGCTCCCCCGTCGATCCGGTCATGGCCGGCCATCCCGGCCAAATCGTCGTTACCCTCTCCCCCAAAAATGACGTCATTTCCCGCCTCTCCCAAAATCTGGTCGTCACCATCGTCACCCGACAACACGTCATTACCCGGCCCGCCGGAAATCAGATCATTGCCCGCTCCCCCGAAAACAATATCGTTGCCATCTTCAGCAAAAACCGCATCCTGCCCATCGCCGGCAAAGACAATGTCGTTGCCCCGCCCGGCGTAGACGACGTCGTCGCCCGCACCGGCCATCGCGAGGTCGTTGTCGGCGCCCGAGTAGACCTGGTCGTTGCCGTCGCCAGCGTCGATCACGTCGTCGCCCTGGTCGTCGAAAACGACGTCATCGCCGGCGCCGGTGGTCAGGGTCGTGTTGCCGGTAGTCCCGAGCAGCAGGTCGGCGCCCGCCGTGCCGTCAAGCTGCGTCGGCGGAGAGAAGGGCAGACGAATCGCCACCGTCTGCGTCCCGTCCGGGTGCATGACCAGCACCTCGTTGCTCACCGCCAGGGTCACGTCGGCGGCCTCTACGTGGCTGCCGTCGCTCAGGGTGACCTGGGTGCGGCCGTGGATCACATTGCCGTTCGAGGTGGAAAACTGATTGTCGCTGGTTAGCGCGATGGATTCGATGCCGGCCTGCGTGAGTGAGGTCAGCTCGCCGGCGTCCGATACGCCATTGCCGTTGGCGTCACGCCACACGGCAAATTGGGACCACTGCGCATCGCGGGCGCTAAGCTTGGCGTCGTGGTTGCTGTCAAATGCCGCCAGACCCTGGAGGTCGGTTTGCGCACCGGCCACGTAATCCTTGAAGCTGATTTCGTTGCGCCCGCTGATCTGCTCGTCGGCGTTGGCATCAAAAGCCAGCAGCGCGTCGCCGCCGCTGATCCAGCCCATCCGGTAGCGCCAGCCGTCGCCTTTGATGTCGTAGAAGGCTTGGCTGTTCTGTGCGGCCTGCAAGACGATTCCGTTGTGGTCCAGATCAATGACGATGGGTTCGCCGCCATCGCCACCACCACCACCGTCACCTCCACCGCTGTCACCGCTGTCGCTGTCACTGTCACTGTCGCTGTCGTTATCGCCAATATCTCCCCCGCCGTTCCCATCGCCGCCATAGCCAGGAAGAGGAATCGGCACCGTGATCGTCTGCATCGTGACGCCGCCATGCGCATCAGTCACCCGGATCTGGAACGCATCCTGCCCGCCAATGAGGGTCAGCGGCGTAAAGGTCCACGACCCATCGGCAGCGACCGTCGCCTGGCCGTACAGCGTCCGGTCGGTGCCGTAGACGGTGCTCAACTGGAAGGTGAAGCTCGTGTCATCCGGGTCGGCAATGACCAATTTGCCTGCGTAGGGATTGACGATGGCGCTCATGGGCGTTGTCTGATAACCCCAGTGCCACTGGGCGTCATAAGCCCAGCCCGGCTCGGTAGCCGGGTAATCCGTGGAACCGACCTCTCCTATATAGCCATAGACCGGCGTCGAATTGCCCAGACTGGTCACCAGCGGCACATCATTGACCGACGCCAGCGTGATATCGACCTGCGCCGCCGCCGTGTTGCCGTTGCCATCGCGCGCCGTGTAGCTAAACCCCGCCCCATTGCCAAAGTAGTTGGCCTCCGGCCTGAAATGCACGACCTGGTTGCCATCAATACTCGCCGTCCCGTGCCTGAAGCCCGAGAGTCCGGCGACGGTCAGCCCGGTGCCGCTCACGCCGCCGACCAGATCATTGCGCAGCAGGTCGTCGGCGAAGATGTCGAGCGTCACATCTTCAATCCCGTTGCTGATGCTGTCCTTGCCCGGCGCGATGTTGGCCAGGTCATTAACCCGGGTGACGATCAGCGAGGCGGTGCCGGTGCTGCTCTCGACCAGGATGCCGCCGTCGACGTCGTGGGTGCGGATGCCGTCGGCATCGGCCACGAGGTCGGGGCTCATCAGTTGCCGGGTCTGCCCGGCGACGTCGTAGCTGCCTCGGGCGTAGTGCAGGGCGGTGATGCCCAGGTCGGCGAGCGATTTGAGTTCGCCGGTGTCGACCGTGCCATTGCCGTTGGCGTCTTTCCAGACGCGCAGTTGGCCGAAGACCGGGTCGACGCCGGTGATGTTTCCATCCGCGTTGGCGTCGATCCAGCGCAGGCTGGCGACGCCCTTGGCGCTGTCGGCGACCGCTGCGTTGGAGAAGAGTTCGGAGGCGTCGTCGAGCAGGCCGTTGAGGTTGCGGTCGAGGACCAGGAAGCCATCGTCCTTGCCGGCCCAGGCGGTGTTTTTGAAGTAGCCGGAGCTGTCGACGTCGAAGGCCACGCCATGGGCCTGGTCGGTGGTTTCGATGCCGTTGCCATTAAGATCGAGGATGACCGGGCGCCAGTGCTGGGTGGTCGCCCCGGCAGCGAGCGGCGCAGCAAGCTGGCCGTTGCGTTGGGCGCGTTGCAGTTCGGTGAGTCCGGCTTGCGGGTCGCCGGCCTGGGCTTGCAGGCGGGCGGTGTCGGCTTCCCATTGGGCGGCAATGGCGTTGCGCGCGAGCGCGGCATAGACGGCCTGGGTGCCCATATTACGGAAGAATTCGGGTGAGCCGACGGGGGCGTCGGTCGGCAGGCCTTCGGAATTGTAGTGAATGGTCCGGTCGGCGCCGGTCACCGGGTCGATGTCGGTAAGGGCGAAGGTGCCTTTGTTGAAGGTGGCGCCGGGCAGGCGGTTGGCAACCAGGCCCAGCGGCGTCGCCGGGTTGGCAGCCTGGGCGTTGGCCAGCAGGCTTTGCAGGTTGGTTTGTACGTTGTGCAGCATAGAGCGCGCGCTGGCTTCGCCGCCGTCACCGCCGCTACTGGCGATGCCGATGCTGCCGTCGGCATTCCAGACAAAGTTGGCAGTACCCCAGGGCTGGGGCTTGTGCTCTTTGTGGAAGAGGCTGCTGACCATGCTGTAGATGGCGTAGGCCCAGCCGATGACGGGGATATCAAAGGCGATGGCGATGATCCCGATCGCCGCGCCCGTGTAGTCGCCACTGGCAATGCTGCTGATGACGCTCAGGTAGGGGACGGCGTCGCCGAGGGTATCGGCAAATGCGTCGGCGGCGGCCAAGGTACTTGCGGCCTCCACGGTGCCTGTCTGGGCAAATTGGATTGTCGCAAAATTGGCATACGCGGCGGCCCCATAGGTGATCGCCTGCGCCCCGGCAGTAATCGCGCCAAGGGTGTTGCCGTTTTTCAGGGCGGAATTCAAGCTCATCAGACTCAGGATGCCGCTGGCGACATTCGATGCGCCGGACAGTTGGAGATTGCGCGTGCCATTGAGCGTGCTGATGTCGTTCGCCAGGCGCAGGCCGGAGGCGACGATGGGCAGCGGTTTCCCGGATTGCACGGCCTTGATCAGCGAGAGCGCGTCGATCAGGCTGCCGCCGACCTGGTCGATGGCCTTGTGCAGCGTGCTGCCACCCGAGGCGACTTCGGTCTGGCTGTAGAGTCTGCCGTCACCGTCATAGACCAGGCGCACGCTGCGTCCGTCGGGATAGGTGAGCATCTCGACGCGCGAGTTGTCTTCGGGGTAGACCTGGATGCTCGCCGTGCTGGTGATGTTGCCAGCGCCGTCGGTGTTGGTGCGGATGATGCGGCCGTCGGCGTAGTTGGTGGTTTCGCTGGTGGAGTTGTTCTCAAACGTGGTGAGCTTGGCGATCGAGGCGATGTGGCCGGTGCTGTCTTCAGTGGTCGTGGTGCGCAGGCCGTCGGGGGCGATGATTGTCGTCAAGCGTGTTTCGGTATGACCATCCAGATCGGCGTCTACCGCAGTGACTGTCTTCTCGAAAATACCGTCACCGTCGGCGTCGGTTTGTTCGCTGACGGTTCTGATAGCCCCAGTACCACTGGGCGTCGTAGCCCCAAGCGCGGCACTCTTGAAGTAGCCGAAAATGAACTGTCTATTGCACTACAGCTCTGACTATAGGGGTCGCGACTGGCAAGTTGGCCGCCTTCCAACTGTTCAAGCCTCCTCTATACCAACCAACGTGCGCGTACCCCAGTTTTTTTGCGCGCAAAGCAGCATTCGCTGCATGCCAATCACGTTTCTTGGAATAGAAAACAATGGCGTTGTTCGTATCCGGGCTGAGCAACTTTAACAGCTCAGAAAACCGGGCTTCGTAGTCAAGTTCTTTGGTGGGGTCGTCGTGTGCAAGCCCACCAAAAAGCAGGGTGAGCGCACTTGGAATCGCATCATCAATATTTATGACATCTATTAACACCGGAGCTTGCGTGCTCTTAAGCGCACTTGCCAATTCTTGTGTAGAAAACGTTTTAATCCCGTCGATGTGTTGTGGAGGGATGTCACTGAGGTTCTGCGTACGCAAGCCATTAACGCTGACCATGACTCCCCCATATTCTTCATTAGCATAATATTTTTCTGGCGGGACGCTGAGCGCGGTCAAAACCTCAATGTGCATAGCAACGGCAGACAGGTACAAATCACGCACATCAAATCCGTTGACGATTTGAGTTTCACAAAGACGGGCGGGCCTATCCTTGACGTGATTGCAAAAACGGATAGCCCTAGAAAACGCATCGGTCTCGGAATCTTGATTACCAGCTATGCCTAATCCAGCCGCTCCAATCGGAACGGCAAGTGCCTTGTTTTCTTTATAGCCTACAAAATCGGCAATCAGCTTTCGGCAACCATCCGTCGTGCACTGCTTTGCGCTCAGGTCTCTAAAGTACTCATCTGAGTCTGCAAGTGGCTGATTGAGTTCCCTACCCACAACATTTGGCGGCTTCCTGAAACCGACTGGAAGATCAATCGCAGTGAAGTCATTGGTTGTCACTATTCCAAGAGTCAGTGCGTCTTGATCGGGAATGTCAGTACAGTTCTTGCGCAAGGTTTTTGATGACCTACAGTGGTAAGCGACCCGTTTTGGTAATCTCTTCGCGTCATATACCTTCAGCATCGCACCTGCGTCATCCATGTGATACAGGGCCATCTTCATTACTTCCGCATTAAACCTTTCGCCCATGCTCTTTTCCATAAAATATAGAATTTGCACAGCCTTCGCTGGGAGAACAGATTTCGTATAAGTATCGTGTGGCCCATGAATTCCGATATAGGTTTGCGTAGGTCTAAATGCGTCCGAGAACGAACGCTCTTTACCCCCCATAAACATGATTGAACAGGCCGACATACAGTACCCGGCAATGACTGTCTTAACCCCCTTTTCCCTGATTAGGTTGCCGACTTGCATACCCGCCCATAAATCCCCGCCGGGGGAATTGACCAAGACGACCCTCTCAATTGAGGGCTGTGCTAGGACCTCTTTGAATTTCACGAACTCGTCGCCTATGCGTCCAGTAGCGTAGATAGAATTGCCATGTACCTCAATCGTCATCGCTTGGACGGCAAAGCTCAGTGACAACCCGAATAACAGCACAATTGAACGCGAATTGTTTTTATTGATCACTCGACAATATCTCCAAAGATAGAGCGCCACGAGTTCCGATGTAATCGGTAACTACCCGGCAGCGTTGTCTGCTACGCGCGGATCGTGTGCAATGGCGAGTGGGGCGGATCGCTGGCGGAAGTGATGAAAGGTGCCAGGTCATTTCCCGTCTCATGCCACCCGCACCCACCGCTCGTCATTCGCCGCGCGGTGCGCAGTGTACCCAAGCCCGGCCCCAGTGCCAAAGTAATTCGCCTCCGGCCTGAAATGGACAACCTGGTTGCCATCGATGCTCGCCGTCCCGTGCCGAAACCCCGAGAGCCCGGCGATGGTGAGCCCGGTGCCACTGACCCCGCCGACCAGGTCATTGCGCAGCAGGTCGTCGGCGAAGATGTCGAGCGTCACATCTTCAATCCCGTTGCTGATGCTGTCCTTGCCCGGTGCAATATTGGCCAGGTCATTGACCCGGGTGACGATCAGCGAGGCGGTGCCCGTGCTGCTCTCGACCAGGATGCCGCCGTCGACGTCGTGGGTGCGGATGCCGTCGGCATCGGCCACGAGGTCGGGGCTCATCAGTTGCCGGGTCTGCCCGGCGACGTCGTAGCTGCCTCGGGCGTAGTGCAAGGCGGTGATGCTAAGGTCGGCGAGCGATTTGAGTTCGCCGGCGTCGACCGTGCCGTTGGTGTTTTTGTCCTGCCAGACGCGCAGTTGGCCGAACACCGGGTCGCTGCCGGTGATGTTTCCATCAACGGTGGCGTCGACCCAGCGCAGGCTGGCGATGCCCTTGGCGCTGTCGGCGACCGCTGCGTTGGAGAAGAGTTCGGAGGCGTCGTCGAGCAGGCCATTGAGGTTGCGGTCAAGGACCAGGAAGCCATCGTCGTGGCCGGCCCAGGCGGTGGTCTTGAAGTAACCGGAGCTGTCGACGTCGAAACTGACGCCGTGGGCCTGGTCGGTGGTCTCGATCCCATCCCCGTCCAAATCCAGGATGACCGGACGCCAGTGCTGGGTGGTCGCTCCGGCAGCCAGTGGCGCGGCGAGCTGGCCATTGCGCTGTGCACGTTGCAGTTCGGTGAGTCCGGCCTGCGGGTCGCCGGCGCCAGGCGTAGGCCGGGGGTGACAATGGGCAGTGGCTTCCCGGACTGTCGAGGCGACGTGGCCGGTGCTGTGCTGCACATGTCCTGGTTGTTGTATTGAGGATGTTTCCCTACATGTGCGATTGCCGAAACTTGCTTCCGCTAACAGCGGCGCCCGCTCAAATTTTGTTTCCGCATCAACACTTGGATGTATCATGCAGTAATGCCATCATGCGACACAAAGGAGAGCGTTATGCACAACATCAAAACAGTTGGAAAAAGCGGGCAGATTTCGCTTGGCAAGGCCATGGCTGGGATGGGCTTTATTATGCAAGAACTGCCTGGAGGCGACATTGTGCTCAAGCGGGCTGTTGTTGTTCCGATGAACGAAAGACTGCTTGACCCGGTTGTCCATGCTGAACTGGAGGCTGCTCGCGAATGGCGGCGAAACAATCCGGCACAAGCAACAGACCTGACTGCACTTGCTTCCAAGCTCGGAATTACAGAAAAGTGAGCAACGACGATGCGGTGCTGTTAGATCTGAACGTTCCCACGTTTCAGAAGAAGCTGTTTGAGCTTGATACCGGAGAGGTCAAGAAGGTATTCAAAACATTTCAGAAACTTCAAGCGCTAACCTGGAACGATGTCTTCCGTGACCACGGATTGAAGTGGGAACAAGTCAAAAACGAACCAGGCACATTCACGATTCGACTTTCCAAATCGTATCGAGCCGTTGTCGAACGAGAGGGCGCGATGATGCTATTTCAAACGCTCCACCTTGACCGCGACGGTGCCTACGGGAAGAAATAGAAACGGCACTCCGCTTCGCTCAATCGGTTTGGCGGGTTACCACATCTACCTGCTCGTGCCCGTCAATGTTCTCAATCTCCCAGGCGGGTTAGGATGTAGGTCTTTCAGTTCCGGAAGGCCGTCCTCACGGGCCGGAAGGGCTTCGCAAGCTCATCAGGGATGCTCGCCCCAAGCCTCAGCGACCGGCCTTGGATGTTGGTGAAGACCGCCCGAAATCCCTTTCCAGTTCTGCCACGTACTCATCGAAGACATTGCGGACGGTCTTTTCGTCAATCCCGGTGTCGTCGACCATGGACCCTCCGGTTTTCTTTGCCTGCTCGCTTCAACACCCTCTTCATTTTGCACCCACTGAGTCCTGCGCCGCACCACCCGCGCTTTCCTGCCACACGACATCGTCATCGACGAGATAGAGCTGGCAGGGCGTCGTCGATTTGCGTTGGCAGATTTCGAGCGCGCTGTCGACGGCGAGGTCGTTGTCCGCCGACCAGCCATAATTGCCTGCGGCGGACAGCGCGAAGGCGCGCGGCTTCGCTCGGTTGAGGAACTCCCGGTAAGCCTGTCGCCCGGGTTCGCGCAGGTAGGGAGCCTTGTCGACCTCATTGGCGGCAGCCCACAGTGACGGGGGTGGTATGGTCGCTTTTGGGCGGCGTGACGGAATGTCAAATTTGACGTTCATGTCGAAGCCCTGCTCGGTGAGAAAACGTTCGACTTCGGGCAGCCAGATCGGCAAACCCTGGCGCTGCGAAAACATGCCATGCGCGTCGCCGTTGCTGTAGATGCCAAAGGCGATCAGGCGCGCCTTGCCACCCGCCGTGGTATAGGACTTGTGCATCTGCTGATAAAGCCAGGGCGACCAGTAGCTGTCGTTGTCGCCATAGAACCAGAGGGATGGATATTGCGCAGCGGCACCGAACTTGCCGAAGGCGCTTGCCAGCGTGCCCTCCCAACCGGGGCATTGGTCTTGCCGCAAACCGCCGGCAAAGTTAACCAGGGCGCGCACGCCTGAATAGACGAGGGTGCCAAACGCCATGGTCGTAAAGCCGCCGTGCGATTGCCCCATGACGACGATGTGTTTGGGGTCAATGTAACTTTGCGCCGTCATGTAGTCGAGCGTTGCGACCACGTCTTCGGCTTGCAATAGGCCATTGCTGGCGACATTGCATCCACCGCTGATGTAGCTGCCGCCCGATTTGCTAAAGCCTTCACGCATGGGGATCACCACGGCAAAACCGCGTTTGACCAATTCACGCGCCGCGTAGGAGTACCTTGCACGTGCCTGAAACACCGGGTTGCCAGCTGCTTTGCCGTGGTTGATGACGGCGAGCGGAAAGGGGCCGTCGCCGGGCGGTTTGAAGACGGTGGTTTCAAGCTCGATGTTTGAGAACGTGCCGCGCTTGGGTATTTTGATCACCGACTCATTGAGGCTGGTGTCGAACAGGGGTTCGTCCGCCGCCACCGCGCCCAGGGCGACTGCGGCCAACAATGCGCAGCCTGTTTTTCGCAGAATATTTTGGCGGATGTGTTTCATCTTACTCATCAAAAGAGCCAGGGTGATTTTTCGGTTCACGACGCTCATACCCACACCCCGTCAATATTGTTACTCATCGTCATATCGCTTCGCCCCATAGGGTTTGTTCTGTTGGTCAAAAAGCCGGTTATTGCTCGTCTCACGCTGCCTGTAACTGCGCCATCGCGAAGTGGGGGCAACAATGCCGCTTCGTCTCCTTCGCAACACTTCGACAACGAACTTCTCATTTGGCTTGCCATCCGCTTTCCAAATTGTGATCAAGAGACAGGGCGGAAGCCGGGGGCTTACCTCTACGAGTTAAATTCGCGTGCGGCACTGGGCTGACGTTGTCGGCGCACGTGTCGGGTTCGAGTACCTCCCCGCCGCTCCGAGAACGTGGACCGAGAAATCGCCGCTGACAACGCCCGGGCAGATGCCTTCGGTTTAGTCTTCGATTCCGACCCACGTCACGAATTGCCGACGCCTGCACTGCCAGAGACTCCTGTGAGTAGCGAGTTCTCAGTTGATGCTATGAAGAACGCTTGAGGTCCCGATAGAAATTCTCGTGAGGCCCGACGGCTTCGAGATAGATCAGGCGGACTTCATCGTCCACGGTGTAGCCGAGCAGGTAGAGCTGGTTCTGGCTGCGGAATTTATAGACGAACAGTTCGGCCAGGTCGCCCTTCTTACGTTCACCGACGGCGGGATTATCCGCAACGACCTCGGCGGCCGCGTCGACATCGTTGACGACGTTGTCGTGGAGTTTCTTGTAGGCGCGTGCGAAACGTCGGGTCTGCTTGAGCGCATAGCTCATGCCCGCCGTGACCGGGCGAGGAAGGCCGTCGCATCGTCATGGGACTCAGCCATTGACGCCAGTGATTCGGCAATGAAACCAGCTGGAAGGTCTGGATTGTCCAGTGCGGCGCGACCAACACGGGCCCAGTATTCGACCTGACCGGCAATGCTGCGATGTTCGACCATGGCATCAGCGCGAGCCTGATCGTACAGCGTACGATCGATGCGAATGGAAGTCGATACAGTCATGGCGGCTCTCCAAAAAAGTCCGTTTAGCGGATGAGCGGAAGGTTACCACAAATGTAGCAACGCCTTCAAGGAGTACAGCTGTCAGGGGTGCGTTTAAAAATGAAAAATCAAAAATGGCGAGCCGCCAATTATGACAAACTCGTTTAGCGAAGCCTTTGCTTTGGATCGAAGCGGACGATCGTACTACTACCGTCGGCAATCTTCCTGGCCTGCGCTTTCCAGGCATGACCATAGACCACCTCGAAGGTCGCCGGCAGGCGTCCGTCCTTGCTGCGTTTCTCGTACTCGGCGCACGCCGTCTGCCAGGCCGAACGCCCCATCAGCCCGCGCCGACGGTCATGCATGGCACAGGTAGCGCCGCTTTGGCGCAGGTCACGGAATAGGTCATCGAGACTTGAATAGGTCAGGGTCAGCACTTCGACATCCATCACCGGATCGGAAAAACCGCAGGTGAGTAGCATGTCGCCATAATCGTGCATGTCAGTAAAACGTTGGGTATGCACCTGGCCGTCTGAAAAACTGGCGCGTAATTCCTTCAGCGTATCCGGGCCAAAGGTGGAGAACATCAACAATCCGCCGACCTCCAGCGTGCGCTGCATTTCGTGCAGGGCACGCAGCGGATCGTTCAGCCAGTGCAGCACCAGATTCGACCACAGCAGGCCCAGGGTATTCGACTTAAAGGGCAGGGCCTGGGCATCGGCAGCCAGCAGCGCGGCCCTGCTGCCGCGCGTGAAGGGTAGTAGCCAGCGCAACCGTGAACGCCGCTGGCGCCCGGCATCAAGCATGGCCTCACTGACGTCAGCGCCTAGCATCTGCGCTCCAGTGTAGCGCTCACTCAATGCCGTCAGACTGGCCCCGGTGCCGCAGCCCAGATCGAGCACACGCTGTGGCGCTATCTTCACGTAGTCGAGCCGCTCAAGCATGCGGCTAGCCACCTCACGTTGCAACACAGCAACTTCATCGTAGCCTGCCGCCGCACGCGAAAAATTGCGTCTTACCTGGCTGGAATCAACGAAGCGCTCCGCTGCGTTCATGACCGATCAAATCGGGCGCAAACCAAGCTTTTCAAACAGGGCCAGGTCGCGACTGGTTCCTGAATTATTCGTCGTGAGCAGTTTGTCGCAATAGAAAATCGAGTTGGCGCCAGCGAAGAAGCACAGTGCTTGCATTTCGTCCGACATCGCTTCACGACCGGCAGAGAGCCGGACGAAACTTTTCGGCATGGTGATGCGCGCAGCAGCGATTGAGCGAAGAAACTCGAAACTGTCGACTTTTTCCGTTTCCGCCAGCGGTGTGCCGGGAATTGCCACCAGATTGTTGATCGGCACGGATTCGGGCGGCGGGTTAAGGTTGGCCAGTTGGGCCACCATCGCCGCCCGGTTGCGGCGTGATTCGCCCATGCCCAGAATGCCGCCCGAACACACCTTGATGCCGGCCTCCCGCACCTGGGCGATGGTATCGACGCGGTCCGCATGCTTGTGCGTGGTAATCACCTTGTCATAAAACTCGGCGTCGGTATCCAGATTGTGGTTGTAATAATCGAGACCGGCAGCCTTCAACTGGCTGGCCTGCCCTTCTTTGAGCATGCCCAGGGTGACGCAGGTTTCCAGACCGAGCGCCTTGACCTCGCGGATCATCTGCGAGACCACCGCCAGCTCCTTCTCCTTCGGGCCACGCCAGGCCGCTCCCATGCAGAAACGCGATGCGCCCCGGGCCTTGGCTTCGCGCGCCGCCGCCAGCACGTCCTCGACCTGCATCAACGCTTCACGCTCGGTTTCGGTCTTGTAACGCGCCGATTGCGAACAGTAGCTGCAATCCTCCGAACACCCCCCGGTCTTGATCGAAATCAGCGCCGAGCGTTGCACCGCGTTCGGGTCAAAATTCTCGCGATGCACCTGCTGCGCGCGGAAAAGCAGATCCATCAGCGGCATCTGGTAAAGTGCCTCGACGGCAGAGACCGTCCACCTGGTGTCAGGGGCCGGTGCTGTTGCATCAGGACGCAGGGCAAGCACAGGAGAAATTGAATTCATGAGAGAAGCCCACTAAAAAGAGGAAGACATGAACCGCCCAGAGACGATTCAGAGATGCCGATTCTAACCCAATTCCTGGGCCTAACGTCCGGGCCGCTTCGCCGCATCGGCCAGTTGCTGGCGCAGGACTGCCTGCTCTGCGCTGCCACCAGTGGCGACGCCATTTTGTGCCGCGCCTGTACCGCCAACCTGCCCTGCCTGCAAACTCCAAACTGCCCGCGCTGTGCCCTACCCACCACGCAGGGTGAACTCTGCGGCCGCTGCCTGGCTAAAGCGCCGTACTTCGACGCCACCCTAGCCGCGTTTCGCTACGACTTCCCGCTCGACAAACTGGTGCAGTCGTTCAAATACGGCCATCGTCTGGCACTCGGCGCCTATTTCGGCCGGCAACTGGCTGCGCTGGCCGGAACACTGCTTGCCGACCTTATCATTCCCCTGCCACTGCACCCCGAACGTTTGCGCCAGCGCGGCTTCAACCAGGCGCTCGAACTCGCGCGCCCGGTCAGCACAAGGTGTCGGTTGCCAATTGACACGGCAAGTTGCAGCCGCACGCGCAACACCCCGGCCCAGGCCGACCTGGCCTGGCGCGAACGTGAGAAAAACATGCGCAACGCCTTCCATTGCGCGGTTGACTTCACCGGCAAACGGATCATCCTCGTCGATGATGTGATGACCACCGGCGCCTCGCTTAACGAATGCGCGCGCACGCTCAAGCTGCACGGCGCGGCACAGGTCAGCGTGCTGGTCCTCGCCCGGGCGCTGCCTAGAATGCTCTAATCTTGGGAAAATCAATACTTTCAAAACATATCTGTCGAGAAATGGGCGCTGAAGATAGAGATCATTAAAATTGGCGATGTCTTGCGCCATATGCGTTGATTGCCACGAATGAATTACTGGAGAGTGACAAGTTCTCCCCCTTCAGATCGTTTCTTTGGCGAGTCGGAGATTGGATAGTTCTGTTCCCAGCTCGATCCATCGGTCGAT
>NZ_JAPUVO010000071.1 GCF_029255185.1 Propionivibrio sp. | reverse complement strand
TCTCGTATGGCTCAGGCTCTGGTACTCTTTCATTGTGAATCTCCTTTCTCTTGGCAGAGATCAGAAATTCACGCAGACCGTCGTAAAGGTCAAACCTTGGTGAGTCCCCCGGCAGAGCCGGGGGCTTACCTCTATGAGTTACCACCTAGCGTACGGAATGAAGTACGGACAGGATACCCGGGTCGCTGTTGCCTTGAGTCAGACCCCGACCAGTTTCTATGCCGGCAACCCGGCTCTTGGCCAGGCAGTCAATTCATCAACGGCGTCTAATATGCTGCTTGGTGTGACGCACAAACTCAATGAGTCATGGACCGGAGGCGTATCGGTGGGTCAGCTCAGTGAAAAGAGTGGCATCCTGGGCGCCAGCTACCAGGAAAACTCAGTGCTGAGCCTGGGTGCCAACCACACCACCAGCCTAGGTCTGTCCCTGGGGTATTCGTTCAATGCCTACAACAGCCTGCTGGCCGAAGCCGGTTTCGGGTTCACCAAGGCCGCTAGCGGTGGCGGCCTGTTGGCCGGAACGACGGACATTCAGTCCCGATCCTACGGCATGACCTTCCTGTCAAAACATCTCATCACCAAGGACGACACCCTGGCAATCTCGGTGAAACAGCCGCTGCGCATCGTTTCCGGGAAAGTCGGCGTGATCACGACCGGCATCGACGATGCCGGAGTAGCGCTTTATTCGACCGAGATGACCAGCCTTGTCCCCACCGGCCACGAGAGGGACTTCAAGATGGCCTATGACACCCCGTTAAAGAAGAACCAGTCGCTCAGCCTACAACTGAGCGCCCGCCAGGACGTGATGAATGTCGCCGGCAGCCGTGATGCTAGCGTGGGCGCCATCTGGTCGTCGAGGTTCTAAATCAAACGCAATTCTCTTGCCCCGAGGCCCGATGGTTTCTGGCCTCCAGATGAAGGCGTTGGCGCATATCGCCAAACGGGTTGCCGAATCCTAGCCCATTCGTTAGTATCCCCGATCGCCGCGCAAGAATTTAGATCGGGGGGGTTGTGTTGCGTATTGTCGTAGCGCCTGATTCATACAAGGGCAGTGTGTCAGCGCTGGGCGTTGCCCAGGCCATGACACGCGGGATCCTGCAGGTCTTTCCGGATGCCGAAGTGCGCCAGCTTCCGATCGCCGACGGCGGCGAAGGAACGGTCGAAGCCCTGGTCAGCGCGACCGGCGGACAGTTTCGACACAGCCCGGTCACCGGCCCCTTGGGCGAAATAATCTCGGCGCAGTGGGGCATCCTTGGCGATGGCCAGACCGCAGTTATCGAGATGGCGGCCGCCTCGGGCCTACCGCTAGTGCCTATCGGCCGGAGAAATCCGCAGATAACGACGACCCTCGGGACAGGAGAGCTGATTTGTGCAGCGCTCGACGCCGGACTGCGCAGGATCATCATAGGCATTGGCGGCAGCGCGACTAACGACGCTGGCATGGGAATGGCCCGCGCCCTTGGTGTCCGCTTCACTGACGCCGAAGGTAACTCACTGCCCGAAGGCGGAGCGGCACTGGCCAGACTATGGCGCATCGACACGACTGGCCTTGATCCCCGGCTGCTGGAAACACAAATCACCGTCGCCTGCGACGTGGACAACCCGCTTTGCGGCCCGCGTGGCGCCTCGACTATTTTTGGCCCGCAAAAAGGAGCGACGCCGCAAATGGTCGCTGAACTCGACTCGGCGCTGGCGCATTTTGCCATCTGCGCACAGGAAGCAACTGGACGCCAGGTGGCTTGGCAGGCGGGAGCGGGAGCTGCCGGCGGGCTGGGGGCCGGACTGCTATTTTTCACCTCGGCAAAACTCAAGCCGGGGGTCGACATCGTTCTTGATGCTGTTGGTTTTGCCGGGATTGTCAGAGAAGCCAGCTTCGTCATGACCGGCGAAGGCCGTACCGACTTTCAGACCGCGTTCGGCAAGGCGCCGGTAGGGGTGGCGAGGGTCGCCCGACAGTTCGGGGTACCGGTCTTCTGCCTGTCCGGCGGGCTGGGCAAAGGCGCGAATGATGTGCTCGCGCAAGGCATCGATGCACTCATGAGCATTTGTGACCGGCCGATGACGCTGGACGAATGCATGAGCTCGGGAGAAGCGCTGATTGAGTCGGGCGCGGCGCGCCTGTGCCAGATCATCAGGGCGGCCCGGCTGGACCGGTAACCGATTTTTTCAAAGGCAGGAAACTTTCAGGAGGAACAAGTCATGGTACAAGGTCCGATGCTACTCGTTATTCTGGTGATAGCCATTGTGATGATTGTCGTGCTCATCTCCAGGTTCAAGGTACACGCTTTTCTATCTTTGCTGGCAGCATCTTTTTTTGTCGGCATCGCCGCAGGGATGAATCCGGTCGAGGTCACCAAGACCATCATGAAGGGTTTCGGCGGTACTGCTGAAAGAATCGGCATCGTCATCATCGCCGGCACCATCATCGGCGTCTTTCTCGAGAAAACCGGCGCCGCGTTGACCATGGCCGAAACTGTGCTGAAACTGGTTGGCCCCAAGCGTCCGGCGCTGGCCATGAGCATCATCGGCTATATCACCTCCATTCCCGTATTTTGCGATTCCGGATTTGTCATCCTGTCGGCCTTGAACAAATCGCTGTCGAAAAAATCCGGCGTCTCCATGGCGGTCATGGCCACCGCGCTGTCGACCGGTTTGTATGCCACGCACACTCTGGTCCCACCGACGCCCGGCCCGATCGCGGCGGCCAACAACCTGCATGCCGACCTCGGCATGGTGATTGCGGTCGGCCTCATTGTGGCGATTCCGGTGGCCTATGCCGGATACCTTTGGGCAATCAAATTTGCCAGCCAGTACGAGGTTCTGGCGGAGACCTCGGTGAGCTACGAGGAGTTGCTGGAAAAATTCAAAACCCTGCCCAGCGCATTTGCCGCATTTACACCGCTGGTTCTGCCCATCGTTCTCATCGCGTTGAAATCGGTAGCCAATTTTCCCGGACTTCCATTCGGAAATGGCACGCTGAAAATTGCCATCGATTTTGTCGGCGAGCCGATGATTTCCTTGTTGCTTGGCGTTTTGTTCTGCTTTTCACTGGTGCCAAAACTCAACGAAGAAGTGTTGTCCGGCTGGGTCGGCGATGGCCTCAGGGATTCCGCTGCCATCATCATGATCACTGCCGCCGGCGGTTCGCTCGGCGCGCTGCTCGCGGCGAGCAAAATCGCCGACTATCTGGGTTCGAGCCTGGCTGTTTTCAACCTCGGCATTTTCCTTCCCTTCGTCATCGCCGCAGCATTGAAAACCGCGCAGGGGTCATCAACGGTTTCCCTGATCACCACCTCGGCGATTGTCTATCCGCTGCTTGGCTCACTCGGACTGGCAAGCCCGATGGGCGCCGTGCTGGCCACCATGGCAGTAGGTTGCGGTTCGATGATTGTCTCGCATGCCAACGACTCCTACTTCTGGGTCGTTTCGCAATTCTCCGGGCTGAAAGTTGACATCGCCTACAAGTGCCAGACCTTGGGCACACTAATTCAGGGTGTTGTCGGCATTGCGGTAGTTTATGTACTGAAAATCATCCTGTTGTAGTCGCGATGGGGCCGGGCAAGGACCGGCCCCGCATCCACCTAAGCGCTGATCCGCAAACCCGTCTTTTTGAGTATTCGGGTCGAGAACAGAACATCGTAGGAACGGCAGTCGGCGCCGAGCAGCGCCGCAATTTGTTCTACTTTGTCCAGCACTTCCTGGCGCGAACTGCCGTGTGTCATGGCGAACAGGTTATACGGCCAGTCCGGGAGCTGGCGTGGGCGGTGATAACAATGAGTGACGAAGTCCAGCGCGCCGATGCGTTCACCGAGTTGGTCAATGCGCGCATCGGGAACGTCCCACACACTCATGCCGTTAGCTGTGTAGCCAATGGCATAGTGGTTGGGCACCGCCCCGATGCGCCGTATCACGCCACTGTCCAGCATGCGTTGCAGACGCCGGATGACCTCTTCGGCAGAAATACCGAGTTGCTCGCCAAGTATCTGGTAGGGGTGCGAATGCAACGGCAATCCACCCTGCGTCGCCGCGACCAGGCGACGGTCAAGCGCATCGGACGACGCTTTTTCCGCGTTCATGTGCGGACCTGCAACTTCATTTCAACGAAGTATTCCCTGAGTTTCGGAAAAGGGTAAACGGGCAGGCCCGTCGCTGCCTCGATTTTTTCCAGCGCCGCAGCAATCCCGTCCGTTGTCTCGGTGGCCAGCACGAACCACATATTGAAATCGCAGCCTTTCCCGCTTTCACGCTGGTAGTTGTGCGCAACCTCGGGCAAGGCATTGACGGTAGCCACCACGGACGTCCAGTTTTCATCAGGCACGCGCATTGCGGCAAGAACAAAGGCGCCGCCCATGCGCTCGATCTGAAACATCGGACCAAAACGAGTCAGCACCCGCGCATCAAGCAGTCGCTGCAAGCGTGTCAGCAACTCGTTTTCATCGATGCCCAGGGCGCTGGCGGCTTCGGCGTAGGGCGCTGCGCAGAGGGGAAAGTCACCTTGCAGGTGGTCAATGATGGCCCGATCGATCGCGTCAAGTGGCGGACTGTGCGCCGCCTCAGGCATAACGGGCGCCGTTCTGCTTGAAGCGGGTCAGCGAAAACAGAATGTCGTGAGCATAGTCCGTCAGCGTCAGCCGCTGCCGCAGTTCGGCGATTTTCGCCTGCACCTCCTCGCGCACCTGTCCATGGATCATGCAGAACAGGTTGTACGGCCAGTTCGGCAACACGCTTGGCCGCTGGTAACACAGCGTAATTCCCGGTTCGCGGGCGAGCAGTTCGCCAAGCCGGGCAACATCCTCATCTGGAATAGCGTGCACCAGCATGGCATTGGCGCCGTAGCCCAATTCATGATGGCGAACGACAACGCCAAAACGCTTGATGACGCCCTCGGCGCACCAGCGACGAATACGCTCAAGAACCTCGCTTTCGTCGCAACCGACCCGACTGGCAAGCACGGAGAAGGGCCGGATGAAGAGCGGCAAGCCTTCCTGCAAGGCCATCACCAGGCGGCGCTCGATCTCGTCAAGCACCGTCGGCGGCGAGAAGCTTGCGGCGCGCACCGAGGTGTTCGATAACTTGTCATCCTTGCCGTCGAGGGGAAAACCGAGGTCGATGTGGTATTCCCTGATCAGCGGCAGCGGCAAAATCGGATAACCGGCGGCCCGCGCGATGGCGCCGAGCGCTGCCTGCAGGCGCCCCTCGGAACCGGCGGTGACGACGAACCACAGGTTGTAGTGGTGCTCGCGTTCGTAGTTGTGATTGACCTCAGGGAAGCGGTTAACCGCATCGGCTACGACGCCCAATTTTTCCGGGGGGACGGCCATTGCCGCCAGCGTGCTGGCGCCAATGCGCTTGGGCGCGAAGACTGCACCGACACGCGCGATCTTGCCCTCACGCCGCAGTTGCTCAAGCATGCGCAGGACAACGCTTTCGGCAACGCCAAGCCGGGCAGCGAGCTCAGCAAAGGGCGCCGAGCACAAGGGAAAGTTGCGCTGAAAATCATTCAGCAGTTGGAAGTGCAGTGAAGTATCAGCGGTGTTTTCGAGCATTGGCATCAGAACCCCATCCGGCCGGCGCGACTGGTAAAGAATATGCCACTGGGCGACTGTGCGGCAAATTCTCCGATTTTGGCAAACGTTGCCGTATTGTAAATCAGCACTTTGTTGTCGTCGCGTGCTGAGAGCCAGACGTGTTCGCCACGCGGTGTGAATTCCATGTGCAGAATGGCTTTCCCCGGTTCGAAGGTTTTTACAAGCTGCCCGCTGAGTGTATCTATGACTTCAACCCACGAATTATCGGGGAAGGCGTAATTGACCCAGACCTGCCGCCCATCCGGCCTGGCCATGACGAACACCGGTTGCCCCCTGACCTTGATGCGGCCGACTTCCTGCCAGGTGCTGGCATCGACCACCAGGACTTCGTGCCGCCCGATGGCCGGCAAATAGGCTTTGCCCTGCGCCATTGACCAACCGCGCAGATGCGGCATCTTGAATACCGGGAGTTTTTCCTCGCCGCGCCCGTAGCCATTGAGAATCTTGCGGGCGCCCTCTTCCGTCCGCCAGGTATCGAGCAGCGCGATCCCGTCCTCACCGAACAGGCCGGCCAGATAATAGCGGCCATCGGGCGTCACCAGTCCATCGTAGGGCTGGGCTCCTGCCGGAAAGCGCTGGGTTCTGGGTTTTCTCGGGTCGGAAAAATCGCTGATCCAGATTTCCCCGCCTTCGAACAGGGCGTAGGCAAAACGGTTGCCTGACAGGTCGGCCAGGCCCACCACCTTGGAGAACTGCCCTGGCGCATATTCAGCCGGCACTTCCGAGAGCAGTTCGAGCGTTTGCGCGTCGAAAGCCTTGATGCCCCCGGGAGTGTAATTTTGTGCAACGACAATGCGGCCGTCCTGCGAGATCGAACCACCAATGGCGTTACCTGACTGCATCACACGGTTGACGATGCGTCCTTCCAGCAGATCAACCTTGGTCAGGCCGCCATCACGGCCAAAAACAAAGGCATAGCGTGCGTCGCGTGAAAAAACGACGGAAGCATGCGAAATGTCGCCCACTCCGGAAATTCGCGCATAGGGCGCGCGCGCGCTGGTATCGACCAGGCTCAGATGGCCGCTGGCCCGTTCAATGACCAGCCCAAGGTCGCCGGTTCCGCGCAACGATGGCGCCGCACAGCCCCCCACGACAAACAACAGACTCAAAACAAAAAACTTAAGCATCGCCATTCCCCAGCATTCCCGTAACACGGGAATCATGCGCTATCCCTTATGGGAATGCTTTAGTTTAGGTCAAAGGAATTCTGGATGCTGTCCGGTAAAACCAGGGTAATAGCGTAAATGCCAATATCACAAACAGTCGAAGCAGCTATGCCTCCGCGCTATTTGGTTTCTGCAGCGCGATTCTTACGGCATCTTCACCGACATCGGGGCACACTTTCTCGATAAAAGCGGAAGCATAGCTGCGCAGATAGGTGCCGCGGCGAACAGCAAGACGCGTGGTATTCGGCGGAAACAGGCCGGGGGCCGGCATCAGTGCGAGATCCCTGTCCTTTTCCGGATCGTAGGCCATTGAGGCAACGATGCCAATGCCGAGGTCCAGCTCGACGTAGGTTTTGATCACATCCGCATCAATGGCCGAAAGCACGATGTCCGGAACAATCCCCGCATCGGCAAAGGCTTTGTCGACATGCGCCCGGCCGGTGAAGCCCTCATGGTAGGTGATGATTGGGTACTCGCTGAGCGCTTCGAGCGTCAACGCTCCCGATGCTTGCAGCAGCGGGTGGTCGCGCCGCACAATAATCGCGTGCTGCCAGTTGTAGAACGGAAACGTCGCCAACTCCAGCGATTCGTCAAGGCCCTCGGTGGCAATGCCAACGTCGGCAGCACCAGAAATTAGCATGTCGGCAATTTCCTTCGGACTGCCCTGATGCAGCGCGAGGTGAACCTTCGGATAGTCCGATTTGAACCATTTGATGATTTTTGGCAGCGCATAGCGTGCCTGGGTATGTGTCGTGGCGACGACGAAATGTCCGGTTTCGCGACTGGCGAACTGGTCGGCAATGCGGCGCAGGTTATGGGTGTCGACCAGAATCCTGTCGACCACCTGTACCAGTTCCTTGCCCGGCTCGGTCAGGCCGATCAGGCGCTTGCCGCGTCGTACGAAAATTTCGATACCAAGCTCGTCCTCCAGATCTTTGATGTGCTTGCTGACGCCCGGCTGCGAGGTGTAGAGCGCATTGGCCACCTCGGTCAGGTTGAAATCCTGGCGTACCGTCTCGCGGACGATGCGCAGTTGCTGGAAGTTCATCTTTTCTTCTCCTATGCTGCTGCCAGTTGCGGCGTCGCCAATTTTGCAGATTCGGCCGGAAACACGCGGATGCGCTGCGGCTTCAGCCGCACGCGGTCGCCTTCCTGCACACCAAGCTGGCGCAGATAATCGCGGAAGACCGTGACTTCAACGTGTTCGCCATCGTCACGCGTCAGCTCGACGGTAGCCAACGCGCCTGAACTGACGATACGCAGTACATGCGCAGGCAAGCCATCCTGCACTTCGCCGTCGTCCACCAGCAATTGCACTTCGTGTGGGCGGACGTAGCCGATGGCCGAGGCATCGTGCGCCAGATCGTGTGCTTCCAGTTGCAGTGCATGATCGCCGACGCGCAGCTCCTGTCCGTCGACCCGGCCGTGAAAGAGATTCACCGAGCCAAGGAAACCATAAACAAAGGGCGATGCCGGATGGTCGTAAACTTCGTCCGGCGTGCCGATCTGCTCGACCTTGCCGTGATCCATCAGCACCACGCGGTCGGCCACTTCGAGCGCTTCTTCCTGATCGTGCGTGACGAAAATGCTGGTGATGTGCAGTTCGTCGTGCAACTGGCGCAGCCAGCGGCGCAGTTCCTTGCGCACCTTGGCATCGAGTGCACCGAACGGCTCGTCGAGCAGCAGCACGCGGGGTTCGACGGCAAGCGCGCGAGCCAGCGCGATGCGCTGCCGCTGCCCGCCGGAGAGCTGCGCCGGATAACGGTCAGCCAACCAGTCGAGCTGGACGAGTTGCAGCAGATCCTGCACCTTGCGCCGGATTTTGGCATCGCTCAAACGCAGATCGCGATGCTTTACGCGCAGCCCGAAAGCCACGTTGTCGAACACTGTCATGTGGCGAAATAGGGCGTAATGCTGGAAGACGAAGCCGACCTCGCGCTCGCGCACGTGCAGCTTGGAGGCATTGACGCCTTCGAGGAAAACCTCGCCGCTGTCGGCCTTTTCGAGCCCGGCGATGATGCGCAGCAAAGTTGTCTTGCCACAGCCCGACGGCCCGAGCAGGGCGACCAAGTGGCCCGAGGGGAACTCCAGTGTCACGTCGTTGAGCGCGGTGAAACTGCCGAAGCGCTTGTTGATGTTGCTAACCGAGATACTCATTTTTCGCCTCTTTCAATAAACGCATTCTGTTGCCCGCCGTCGGCAGCGTGCCATTCGATCAGGCTCTTCACGCCCAGCGTTAGCAGCGCTAACAGGGCGAGCAGGGTGGCCACCGCGAAGGCGGCGACAAAGTTGTATTCGTTATAAAGAATCTCGACCTGCAACGGCATGGTGTTGGTTCTGCCGCGGATGTGGCCGGAAACCACCGATACCGCGCCAAACTCGCCCATCGCCCGTGCATTGCAGAGAATCACCCCGTACAGCAGGCCCCACTTGATGTTGGGCAGCGTCACCTGACGAAAGGTCGTCCAGCCGCTGGCGCCGAGAACGACGGCGGCCTCTTCCTCGTCGGTCCCCTGCGCCTGCATAAGCGGGATCAGCTCGCGCGCGACGAAGGGGAAGGTCACGAAAACGGTGGCCAGAACAATGCCCGGCACGGCGAAAAGAATCCTGATGTCGTGCGCCTCGAGCACCGCTCCGAACCAGCCCTGTGCGCCAAAAAGCAGTACGTAGATCAGGCCGGAAATAACCGGCGACACCGAGAACGGCAGGTCGATCAGCGTGATCAGGAACTGCTTACCGCGAAACTCGAACTTGGCGATGGCCCAGGCCGCAGCGACGCCGAACACGAGGTTGAGCGGTACGGCAATCGCCGCCACCAGCAGCGTCAGCTTGATCGCAGACAGCGCGTCGGCATCGACGACGCCAGCGGCGTAGGCCGACCAGCCCTTTTTGAACGCCTCGGCGAATACGGCGGCAAGCGGCATCAGCAGAAAGAGGCCAAAAAAGGCAAGTGCCAGCGCAATCAGCACGGCACGCACCCAGAAAGCTTCGCTCGTGGCAGGACGCCGCCTGCTCGCATCGGGAGTCGAAAAGAAGATGTTGGAAATCGCGCAAATCACGCTTGTCGTCGCTGCGGCCATGATCAGATCCTTTCGTGACTGCGCTGGGTCCACGCCTGCAGCACGTTGACCAGCAGGAGAAGGATGAAGGAGAAGAACAGCATGACTGCGGCAATGGCGGTGGCGCCGGCATAGTCGTACTGCTCAAGTTTGGTAATGATCATCAGCGGCGTGATTTCCGATACCATCGGCATGTTGCCGGCGATGAAGATGACCGAACCGTATTCGCCGACGGCGCGCGCGAAAGCCAGCGCGAAACCGGTCAACAGGGCTGGCGTGAGGTAAGGTAGGATGACATGCAAGAAAGTCTGCCAGCGATTGGCGCCCAGGCAAGCGGCGGCTTCTTCGACCTCGGCTTCGAGATCCTCAAGCACGGGCTGTACGGTACGCACGACGAAGGGCAGCCCGATGAAGACTAGTGCGACAAGCACGCCCACCGGCGTATAGGCGACTTCGATGCCCAGTGAGGCAAGCACGCTGCCGATCCAGCCGTTGTTGGCGTACAGGGTAGCCAGTGCGATGCCGGCAACGGCCGTCGGCAGAGCGAACGGCAGGTCGATCAGCGCATCAATCAGGCGCTTGCCGGGAAAACGATAGCGCACCAGCACCCAAGCGAAGATCAGGCCGAAAACCACATTGATGGCTGCCGCGATCAACGATGCACCGAAACTCAGTTTGAACGAGGCGAGCACGCGCGGGTGGGTGACCACGCGCCAGACGCCCTCCCAGCCAAGCGAGGACGATTTCAGAAAAACAGCGGCAAGCGGGATCAGAACAATCAGGGCGAGATAGATCACCGAGTAGCCAAGAGCCAGTGAAAATCCCGGCAGGACACTGTGCTTGCGAAAAAAGAAGGCTCTGCGCGGCGCGCGTATCGGCTGATATGCTGCCTGAAGCGGCAGGGTAATTGTTGTCATTTTGGGCAGCCTTGCTTGGTGTGCGAATGCGGCGAGTTTATGACGGCCGGGATAGATGTAAAACGAATCAGTTGTTCTACTTGCGACCCGGCTCATAAATCTGATCGAAGGAGCCACCGTCGGCGAAATGGGTCTTCTGCGCCTTGTCCCAGCCACCGAAGACCTCATCGATGGTGATCAGGTTGACCTTGGCGAACTGTTTGGCGTACTTGGCCGCGATCTTGGCGTCACGCGGGCGGTAGTAGTTCTTCGCGGCGATCTCCTGCCCTTCGGGCGAGTAGAGGTGCTCGAGGTAGGCGGTGGCCACCTTGCGCGTTCCTTTCTTATCGACCACCTTGTCGACCAGCGAAACGGGAGGCTCGGCAAGAATCGAAAGCGACGGCGTGACAATATCGAATTTTTCCGGACCGAGTTCCTTCACGGCCAGGTAGGCTTCGTTTTCCCAAGCCAGCAACACATCACCGATACCGCGTTCGGTGAAGGTCGTGGTTGAACCGCGCGCGCCGGAATCGAGCACTTTGACGTTCTTGAAAATATTGCCGACAAATTCCTTGGCCTTCTCCTCGTTACCGCCGGGCTGCTTGAGCGCGTAGGCCCAGGCCGCCAGATAATTCCAGCGTGCGCCGCCGGAAGTCTTGGGGTTCGGCGTGATGACGGCGATGCCGGGCTTGATCAGATCGTTCCAGTCCTTGATCTGCTTGGGATTACCCTTGCGCACGAGGAAAACGATGGTCGACGTGTAGGGCGAGGCGTTCTGTGGCAGACGTTTCTGCCAGTCGGCCGGAATCAGGTTCTTCGTGGTCAGCGCGTCTACGTCGTAGGCCAGGGCCAGTGTCACGACATCGGCATCGAGGCCGTCGATGACTGCCCTTGCCTGTTTGCCGGAGCCGCCATGCGACTGGTTGATGGTCACGACGTCGCCGCTTTTCGCCTTCCAGTACTTGGCGAAGGCGCCGTTGTACTCTTGGTACAACTCGCGCGTCGGGTCATAGGACACGTTGAGCAGCTTGACGTCGGCGGCTAATGCGTTGCCGCCGAACAGCGCAGCAGCCGCAAGGGCGATGGTAAGTGCTTTGAATTTCATGATGATGACTCCTGAGTGATGGCGTAGAACGGAGTCTAGGGAAGTCGTTGCCCGATGCGAACGAATCTTTCCTTATTTGCTTATGCTTCAACGCTCAATCAGGTTGAACGGCCCTTGCCCTGAGCCTCCACCGACTCCGGCGCACTGATTTCATAGCCGTACCCCCGTAGCAGGCGCAGCGCGCGGGCAAGGCCCCGGAGGTGCATCTCGCTATTGCGGCTGACACGGCGAACGTGAATGTTTTCAGGCGCCAACTCACAGCCGTGCCCAGCCAGCCATTCGATGATCGTTTTCATCCCCTTCTCGCCGATACACTCCGCCAGCCTGAGACGACGTAAACCGAGCTGGGCAACTTCCTCGGGCGTGAACTCGGGCCGATCAAAAATCTTGCGCAGGGCATTGCGCTGTAGAGTCGGTAGCGTGCTTGCCGGTGACGGCGCAGCGCTTTTTCCGGCGCTGGCGGCAAGCATGGCGCTCTCTGCAGATACCCGTTTTGTCATGGACGTTTCCTGAACAACTTCCGGGCAGTTGTTTGTTATCCGGCCGCCTTCCGTCCTGTGCTCCATGCCAAGCGCTGCACCACCGACACCAGCAGGTCGACCTCTTCGCAGGTGTTGTAGAACGCCAACGACGGACGTACCGTGGCCTCGACGCCAAAGCGGCGCAGGATCGGCTGCGCGCAGTGATGCCCCGAACGCACGGCAATGCCTTCCTGATTGAGCGCCTTGCCGACCTCCTCGGTCGTATGGCCGTTGAGCACGAAAGACGCCACACTGGCCTTGTCGTCCGCCGTACCGATCAGGCGCACGCCGGAAATCGACGCCAGGCCGCGCGTCGCATAGGCCAGCAAATCGTGCTCGTAGCGCGCGATGTTCTCCAGGCCGATGCGCTCGACATAATCCAGCGCTGCGCCCAGCCCCACCGCATCAGCGATGTTGCCGGTACCGGCCTCGAACTTGTTCGGTGCCGGCTGGTATAACGTGCGCTCGAAGGTGACGTCGGCAATCATGTTGCCGCCGCCCTGCCACGGCGGCATCGGTCACCGTGCCGAGCGCGTTGGAAACCTGCGTGATCGCCACCAGCTTCGTCCTGTCGTTGAGCAGCTTCTGGTACTCGCCAAGCAGGATTTGTCCGCTGTCGTCAACCGGGATGACGCGGATCCTGGCACCCTTCTCGGCTGCCAGTTGCTGCCACGGCACGATGTTGGCGTGATGTTCGAGCAACGAAACGACGATCTCGTCGCCGGCCACGATGTTCTGGAACCCCCACGTTTTGGCCACGAGGTTGATTGCTTCCGTCGCGCCGCGAACGAAGATCACTTCATCGGCCGAACCGGCGCCGATGAAATGCGCCACCTTGTTGCGCGCCGATTCGTAGGCATCGGTCGCGCGCGCCGCCAGTTCATGCGCCGCACGGTGAATGTTCGAATTCTCGTGGGCGTAAAAATAAGCGAGACGGTCGATAACGGCCTGCGGCTTCTGCGTCGTTGCGGCGTTGTCGAACCACACCAGTGGACGGCCGTTGACGCGTTCCTGCAAAATCGGGAAGTCGCGCCGGATGGCGGCCACATCGAAGGGTGGGCGGGCCGTCAGTCCGGCTGTCGGAATGCGAGCCGCGTCCAGAAAATAAAAATTTCCCGTAGTTGACGGCTGGCCGAGGGATTCGACCGGTTGGCGATCGGACGCTATTTCAGCCAGCAAGGACTTTAGCTCGCCTTCACCAGGCAGGCCGAAAGCCTGCGCGACAACGCGGTTTTCCGGAGCGGACGGCGTAGCGCTAGCCAGTTCTGGCACCGACGCACCCAGGGAAGAATCGAGCGAACCCGGCAACCGGCGGAAGAACTCGGATGCCAGCCGCCCAAGCGTCGCTTCGTCAGGCAGACCTTGCAGCGGCGCGCCGCCCAGTCCCTCGACGCCATTACTTGTAGGTGTCGGAATAGTCATGGTACTTGCCGATCTCCACATCTTCGAGGACTGCCAGCGCATCCGGCACCAGAACGGCCAGTGAGCAATACAGCGAAATCAGGTATGACGCGATGGCGTTGCGATTGATACCCATGAAGCGTACCGACAGGCCCGGACTCTGTTCGCCGGCAAGCCCTGGCTGGAACAGGCCGACGACGCCCTGACGCTTCTCGCCAACGCGCAGCAGCAGAATCTTGGTCTTGCCACCGTCGACCGGAAGCTTATCCGACGGCACCAGCGGGACGCCACGCCAGGTCAGGAATTGGGCGCCGAACAGCGAAACGGTTGGCGGCGGAACGCCACGGCGGGTGCATTCGCGACCAAAGGCCGCAATCGCCAGTGGGTGGGCCAGGAAAAAAGCAGGCTCCTTCCAGACCCGGGTCAGCAGGTCGTCAAGATCGTCCGGGGTCGGGGCGCCGGTCAGCGTCGAGACGCGCTGCTCATCGGCAACATTGGCCAGCAGCCCGTAATCCGGGTTATTGATCAGCTCTGCCTCTTGACGCTCCTTGATCGTTTCGATGGTCAAGCGCAGTTGCTCCTTGATCTGGTCATGCGGGCTGCTGTACAGGTCGGAGATGCGGGTGTGGACGTCGAGAATGGTGCTGACGGCATTCAGGAAATACTCGCGTGGTTGCTCGTCGTAATCGACAAAGGTCTGCGGCAGTTCCGACTCGTCGCGTTGCGAGCAGGCAACACGCACGTCACGCGGATTCTTGACCTGGTTGAGCCGGTAAATACCGGCCTCGACCGGCAGCCATTGCAGCAGGTGAACCAGCCAGCGCGGGCTGATCGTTGATAGCTGTGCGGTGGTTTTGGTCGCATTGGCTAATTGCCGTGCGGCGGCATCGCCAAGGGCGGTCGCTTCGGGGTGTTGTGCCATCAGTGCTCTCCTTAGATCAAAAATTAAAATGCTTATAAGAAATAATGGACGGTCATTGTCGAAAGTCGGCGCCTGTGCTTCAACATGCTATAGCCATCAACCGACATCTCTGGCTGGCTGCTTTTCGCAATGAGCCAGCAATCCGGACAGTTGAACTTCAAAAGCCGAGGCCAGCTTGGCTGCGGTCGCCAGGGATGGAATCACATGCCCTCGCTCAAGTTCGCCGAGATAGGAGCGGTTGAGATCGGCCTTTTCCGCCAGCAATTCCTGCGACCAGCCGTGGGATTTGCGAAAGTGGCGGACGGCAGAACCGAAGTTGTCGATCAATTGGTTCATTGGCTGATCTTTCCAGCACCACCCGGTTCATGCTGCAAGCTGGCCTGCGAAACATGGCTCCCCGGGGGGATGCTTCGGGTCAGCCAGACGTTGCCACCGATGCTTGAGCCACGACCGATGGTAATCCGCCCGAGAATGGTGGCGCCGGCATAGACAACGACTTCATCCTCCAGAATTGGATGGCGCGGCGCCCCTTTCTCCAGCGCACCGCCTTCATCTTGCGTAAAGCGTTTTGCACCAAGCGTGACGGCCTGGTAAAGGCGAACGCGCTGGCCAATGATGGTGGTTTCTCCAATCACAACCCCCGTCCCGTGGTCTATGAAGAATCCGGGGCCAATCTGCGCGCCCGGGTGGATATCGATGCCGGTACTCGAGTGCGCGATTTCTGAAATGATGCGTGCAACCAGCGGCACGCCCTGTACGAACAGGGCATGGGCCAGACGGTAATAAATCACGGCCAGGATGCCCGGATAGCAAAGCAGGACTTCGTCGACACTGCGTGCCGCCGGATCACCCAGATAGGCCGCCTCAACGTCGGCGTCAAGCAGATTGCGCAAGGCCGGCAAGCGGCGGGCAAAATTCTTGACAATCGCGGCGGCATCCGCCTCGACGCCTTCCTTTTCCTTGCAGTGCAAACGCCGGTTGTAGCCGAGCTCGAGCTGGACCTGCTGGAACAAGGCATTCAGGGACTTGTCGAGCGTATGGCCGACGTAAAAATCCTCACCTTCCTGATGCAGATCGGGCGGACCAAGACGCATCGGGAAGAGCACACCGCAGAGAGACTCGGCGATTTCCTTCAGGGCCTCGCGTGATGGAAATTCGCGGACAGCGAACTCGCGGCTGCGCTGCCGCGCCGCCCGCCAGTGATCGCGTGCGGTGTGCAACTGCGCAACGATTTCCTTGACGCCCCAGCCCCCGACTTGTTCATAAGCCAGTGACGAATCGGCTGCAGCGTGTCTCATGCCGGCAACCCGGCCTCGTTGAAAAGACCCTCGAAGAGGATCGAACTCAGGTAGCGCTCGCCGGAATCCGGCAGGATGACGACGATCGTTTTCCCCTTGTTCTCCGGCTGTTGCGCGACGCGCACCGCCACCGCGACGGCGGCGCCGCTGGAAATGCCAGAGATGATGCCCTCCTCTCTGGCCAGCCGGCGAGCGTAAAGCACCGCATCCTCATTCGTCACCTGCTCGACCGCATCGACCAGGCCAAGATCGAGGATCTGCGGCACAAAGCCAGCGCCGATGCCCTGTATTTTGTGCGGCCCCGGCTTGAGCGGCTCGCCGGCCCGTGTCTGCGTCAGCACCGGGCTAGCGCTGGGTTCGACGGCAATCGACTGGATCGGCTTGCCGCGCGTCTGCTTGACGTAACGGGAGACGCCGGTGATCGTGCCGCCGGTGCCGACACCGGAGACGAAGATATCGATTGCACCGTCGGTTGCTTCCCATATTTCCGGGCCGGTAGTCGCTTCGTGAATGGCCGGATTGGCCGGATTCTTGAACTGCTGCAGCAGCACGTACTTGCCCGGATCGGAGGCGGCGATTTCCTCGGCCTTGGCGATGGCGCCGCTCATCCCCTTGGCGCCTTCGGTCAGAACCAGTGTGGCGCCGTAGGCCGCGAGGAGTTTGCGCCGCTCGACACTCATCGTTTCGGGCATCGTCAGCGTCAGCGGAATACCGCGCGCTGCAGCAACAAAGGCCAGCGCGATACCGGTATTGCCACTGGTCGGCTCGACCAGTTCCTTGCCGGGACCAAGGAGACCCCTGCGTTCGGCATCGTCGATCATCGCCGCACCAATCCGGCATTTCACCGAGTAGGCCGGATTGCGCCCCTCGATCTTGGCCAGCACCGTGGCGTCGGCGCCATCGGTCACACGATTGAGGCGAACGAGCGGCGTATTGCCGATTGATTTCGCGTTGTCTGCAAACCATTTTGACATGCTGCTTCCTTTCGATTAATCCTGCACCCAGGGCAGTGCGGCATAGCGCCAACCGTTGAAGGCGCCGCGACGCTGCTGCTCGTCAAGATCGCCCTCGAACCCTTCGAGAATGTTGAACACGTGGAGAAAACCTGCTTTGGTCGCCGCTTCGGCGGCGGCTGCGGAGCGCTTGCCGCTGCGGCAGAGCAGCACAATGACTTCGTCCTTGCTCACCTTCGATTCCAGTTCCTTCGTGAAGCGCGGATTGCGCGACAGCGAGATGCCGCTCATCCACGCGACATGAAGGCTGTCGGGAACGCGGCCGACGAATTTGAGCTCCTCGGCGCTGCGCACATCGACCAGACGCGCTTCACCTTGCGCGAAAAGTGCCCACGCTTCAGCGGGAGCGATACTGCCGGCATAGGGCAGTTGGATCTGTTCGGCACGCTGGCGGGCGCTGGCAAGAATCGCCAGTTCGTTGCCGCCGGTCGCCGCAGATTTTGCAGGGGCGGTCGGCAAAGGAACCGCCTGGACATGGCGATCGATAAGCGCACTTGGCATTTGAACCTCCTTTTTCAGTGGCAGGAACCGGCCGCCTTGTAGCTGCCGACCGGATGGTGTGACGGCAATTTACTGGTCGGCCAACGATCGAAAGGCCCGACCGGGCTAATTTCCCAGACCGGCGTGTTATGCCACTTGCCGAAGGCGGCCGTCGAATAACCGTTCTGACGCAGCACTTCGGCGACGGACACGGTGTCCTTGTTCCACACCGAGTTGTAACCCGGATAGCCGGCGGCCGAATCGGCCACCACGCCATGACCGACTTGGTGGTGGTTACGGCCGGTGAGCAAGGCCGCACGACTCGGCGAACAAAGCGCCGTGACGTGGAAGGCATTGTACTTGAGGCCATCGGCCGCCAGCTTTTCCAGGGTCGGCGTCTGTGCAACGCCACCAAAGGTGGTCGACGCCGAAAAACCGACATCGTCGAGCAGGACCAGCACGACGTTGGGTGCGCCGGGGCGGGCCTTCGCTTCTTCCGGCCAGTCCGGTACCGACTTGTCGCGCAAGACATCGACTTTGCCCTTGAATGCGGCCGGCGGTTTGGGCAGCACCTCCAGTGCGCTGGCGCTGACCATGCCCAGGCAAGCGACCGCACCGGCAAGCAAGGTCTTCCATGTTCTCAGCAGTTCCATCGTTCCTCCCGAAAAACGGCGACGCCACCCGTCCAGAACTGCTGCGCGACGCCGGCTATCACTTGATGTAATCCGGCGCACTTGCCACCCGCTGCACCTTGATCAAGGGCTTCTTTTCGCCGGCCCGAACCTCCAGCACCTTCAAGCGGTTCTGTTCCGGAGCAATGCGGCAAACGGTGAAGGGTGAGACTGCGCAAGGTCGGTTGAACGCCTTGTTGAAGTCGAGCGTCACCCCGTCGTCTTCGCCCTTTTCGATGGGTACGACGCGCCCGCCCGCGTAGGTGGTCTTGCCGGTGGTGGCATCGAAGAAAAAGGCGACCCGGCCTTCGGCGTTTTCTTCCAGCACATCCAGCGAATACTCGTGCCCGTCGCGGACGAAGGTCACATAGCCCGGACTGGGTGCGCTGCGTGTGCCGCCGACAGCGCTATCGTAGGGAATGATCTTCGCCTGCGGGTAGGCGACATAGTGGCCGGGCACTCGCCAGTCTTCGTCGACCGGAAACCACTGTTGCCCGGCGAAATCGCGGCGCAGGGCACTGTTCGGGTCACTCACCTGGATCGCCTGTCCCTGCTCGCTGTTGATCAGCGAGAGCTTCAGGCGGCCGATCTCGACGGCCGCTTTGGTGCTCTTGCCATCATTGGCCAGAAGCGCAGTTTTAACCCGCGCACCATTGACCGAGACGGGCGCGTCTGCGCTCACTTCCAGACTCGTCGTACCGCCTTCGACCTTGACGACGCCGAGGCGTGCCGGCGCGACATCCGGCGGCAAGGGCACTTCGCTGGCCGGATGCGAACCGATGCGATTGTTGCCGTCATGCAGCCAGAAGAGGCCGACAATCGACAGGACACCATACGGGGCGCGCAGGCGCTGCTCGGAGTCCTGCCGCCATTGCTCCAGTGCCGATTTGTAGCTGCTGTCCGCTGTGCCGGCGTGGCTGCTGGAGACGCTGGCCAAGGTCAGCGCGAGCGGGATGATGAGTTTTCGTAACGGCATGTGTAGCTCCTTCTTCGTGGATAAATGCCTGAATTGCCGGACCGGTCAAACCGGTGCGGCCGGTTTCTTTTTGCCTGTCGCCTCCTGCAGCCATTGCTTGAGCCGGCGCTCATCAATTGGCCCGGCATGGCGTTGCAAGATCCTGCCCTGGGCATCGACCAGCAGGGTGAAGGGCAAAGCGCCGGAACGGTTGCCGCTGTCCTGCATCAGGGCCGGCCCCTGTTCCTCCGCCAGCAACAGCGGATAGGCGATGCCGGCCTGCCGGGCGAACTCGCGCACGTCATCGGCGTTGTCCAGCGCAACGCCAATGATCTTGACGCCTTGCCTGCGCCATTCCCGGTGAGCTCCGCGCAGGACGGGAATTTCACTGCGGCAGGGCTGGCACCAGGTCGCCCAGAAATTGACCACACGCAGCTTGCCGCGCCAGTCGTCAAGGCGGTGCGTTTGCTTGTCGATGCCGGGCAGCGGTGTTTCGAGAAACGCCGCTGCCGGCTCGGCGCGCACCGGCAGCGCCAGCAGAAGACCTACCATGCCCAGCGGCAGGAAGCGGCGGCAGAGGGATTGCGTACTGGAGTCGCGCATCCTCGTTCCTTGGTCAGAACTGCTTGGCACGCAGCACTACGCCGATATAGCGCCGGTCGCCGGGCGTTGCCGTGATCGCCGCCTGATTGCTGTAAGTGCCGATATTAGTGACGTAATGCTGGTCGGCCAGGTTCTTGCCGACCAGGGCCAGTTCCAATTTGCCGTCGCTGGTCTGGAGGCCGATACCGGCATCGACGATGCTGTAGGCATTGAGCCAGCCAAGCTCTGCCAAGCCGGCGTTGTAGTTGGTTCTCCCGTGGTAGGTCGTGTTGCCAAAGGCATGCAGCAGGTAGCCGCCGGTGATCGGTGTCCGGTAGTCGAAGCCGAGGCTGGCGCTAAGCTTCGGCGCGAAGGGGAGTTGCTTCCCGGTGTAGTCGCACTGCTGCTGTCCGCTCGGCTGCCCCGAGATGTCCGAGGCACAAGGCGCATTGCTGAAGCTGGAGTAGAAGGCCCGGTTATAGGCGCCACTGAAATTCACCGCCAGATTTTTCAGCAATGCGAAGGAGCCTTCCAGTTCGACGCCACGCAAGGTCACCCCCTCGACGTTGCCCAGATAGGTGCGAAAGCCGGTGGCGGTGGTGGCATCGACTACCGTCAGGTTCTGCTGGTAACCCTTGATGTGGGTTTCGTAGAAATTGCCGTTTAGAACCAGCCGGTGATCGGGCAAACTGGATTTGAAGCCCAGTTCGAAATCGAGCGCCTTTTCCGGATCAACGTTCTGCGGTGCCAGGGTCGTCGTGTTGAACTGCACCGAACCGGATTTTTCGCCGTAGCCGAGCGAGGTGTACAGCAGGGTATCCTGGTTCAGCTTGTAGCTTGGATTGATCAGCCAGGCGTAGGAGGTGGCGTCGATTTTCTTCCCGGCAACCGCACCCTGCCCCGACAGTTGCGTCTGACGTACTGCCCTGGCCGCAGCGATTTGCGCCGCCGTGGCGCCGTTGTATACGCCAGCGATACCGTTGCCGGCCCCATCCAGGGTAGTCGCTGCCAGATTGGCGGTGAATGCCGAATCGTTGGCGATGAAATTGTTGTAGCTGTTTTCCTTATTTTCATGCGTGCGGCGCAGGCCGATGGTCAGCGTCGCCTTATCCGTGGCATGCCAGTTCAGTTGACCGAACTCGGCAACGCTGTTGGTGTTCGGCTGGGCCGGCCGGTTGGTGTACAGGCCGCGCAAGGAATCCTGCAGCAACTGCCGGCCGACTGCCGATGTGTTCAGGCTGTTGTAGCTGGCAGCGGTGGCATAGAAGGCGCCGGCATCGGCGCCGAAACGGAAACGATCCAGCGCGTCAACTTCGGACTTGAGCAGGTAGACGCCGGCGGTGTAGTCGATGTCCTTGCCGATACTCGAGCTGACGCGAAATTCCTGCGAGAGCTGTTTCTGGTTGATCAGCGCGCCAAACTGGGTGATGTCGAAACGCGACCAGTTCGCATTGTTGGCGTCGAACAGCGAATCGCGATAGGCGGAGATCGAGGTGAAGGTCAGGTCGTCGACGTTCCAGTTCACCTCTGCCGACAGGCCGTTGGAGGCACTGCGCGTCGGCCGCGAGCCGCTGTTGTCGACCGTGTCCCAGTTGTCCACCAGCGGCTTGTAGCCGCCGAACCACGGGCGTGCCAGCCGTGAGGTGTAAGTCAGGGCCGTGCCCGCCGTGCGCGATGTGCCATTGGGAAAGAAGGCCGGGTCACCGAACAGCGGTGGGTCGGTAAAGGCGATCAGTTCCGCCGATTGCTGCCGGTCGGCGCTGATGCGCACCGATAGATCGGCGCTGGGCAAGAGCAGGAATTGCAGCCGTCCGCCCTCGCGGTTTCTTTCGCCGAATGTTGCGTTGGCTTGCTGCGGGGCAATGTCGTTGAACGGCCCGTCCTGCCGTTCGACAAAAGCCGAGGCGCGATAGGCCAGGACGCCATCCTGGACGGAGCCGCCGACGCTCGCCTTGAGGCCCTGTGTGTGGCGTTCGCCGGCCGACAGTTCGAACGACGACTCGGGGCTGAAGCTTGGCGCCTTGGTCACAATATTGACCACGCCGAGCGTCGTGTTCTTGCCAAGCAGCGTTCCTTGCGGGCCGCGCAAGACCTCGACGTGATCGAGATCGGGGAAGTTGCCCCACGACTGGCTGATGAAGGCGCTGGGAACGCCGTCGATGATGACGCCGACGCTCGGTTCCAGCGCATCGTTGGCGGTGTTCTTGCCGACGCCGCGGATGGAAATGCTGGTCTGGCGGGCATTGGGCACGTGTGCCTGCAAATTGGGCGCCAGCTTGGCGAAGTCCTGAAAGGCCACCGCGTTGTTGTTTTCGAGCGTTTTGCCGGTGATCGCCGACACCGGGATCGGCACGTCCTGCAACTTTTCGGCCCGGTCGCGGGCGTGCACAACGATCTGATCCAGGGTCTGCACGGGTTCCACGTTGTCCGCCGCCTGAATCTGACCGGAAGCGAGCAGGAAAATGGCGGCAGCGATGCTCGCCCGGCCACTACTTAACTGTCTTTTTTCCCCGACGCCGTAGGGCGTCTTCGTACGCTTGATGCGCTGTTTCATTATTTCTCCAGATCGATTGGTAAAAGAAAAACATTGCGAAATTTGGGTCAGATGAACTGCTCGCCGCCAGCCAGCCCGATCTTAGTCAGCCCCAGTCGTTGCACGGTGGCCATGACATAGGCAACCGTCCTGTAGCTGACCCGTTTATCCGGGCGGACATGAAGTTCCGGCTGTACCGGCTGGAGCGCGGCGGCCTGCAATCTGGCTTCGAAAGCGGCCGCCTGCGTTACGGCCTCGCTGTTCCAGCGAATGGTGCCGTCCGCGTCGATATCGATCTTCACCACCTCGGGCTTGACGAGCGGCGGCGGTGGATTGCCGGCCGGCATGTTGAGGTTGACCGAGTGCAGCTGGATCGGAATGGTGATGATCAGCATGATCAGCAGCACCAGCATGACGTCGATCAACGGCGTGGTGTTGATCTCCGACATCACCTCCAGGTCGGCTGAAGCGCTGCCGTTTCCAGAATTCATCCCCATGAATAACTTCCTCCAAAAAATATGGGCCGGGTCAACCCCGGGGCGGTGGCTCGGTGATGAAACCGATCTTGACGATTCCCGCCCGCTGGCAGGCCAGCACGACCCGCCCGACGTGTTCATAGCGGGCACTGCCATCGCCACGGATCTGAACTTCCGGCTGGGGATCGGTAACTGCGATCTGCTTTAGTTTTTCCACCAGTCGTTCGGTGTTGCCGACCCGCTGGTCGTTCCAGTACACGCCGCCATCCTTGTCTACCGAAAGGTTGATGTTTTCCGGCTTGGTAATTCGCGGCTGATTGGTCTCCTTGGGCAGATCCAGCGGGATCGTCTGGGTCACCACGGGAATGGTGATCAGGAAAATGATCAGCAAGACGAGCATGACGTCCACCAGGGGAGTGGTGTTGATGGCGGAGACGACTTCGTCATCACCATCCAGGCTGATCGACATGCTCATGACTTAGCTCGCGAACGCAACGTTGAGGATACGCACCGGTGATGCCTTGACCGGCGATATGGCATTGGCGGCATCGCCGAGAATGACGCCATGCAGATCGATGCCAAAGCTGCGCACCTTCTCCAGCGCCGCCTTGTTGCGGCGAACCAACCAGTTGTAGCCAAGCACCGCTGGCACAGCGACAGCGAGGCCGATGGCGGTCATGATCAACGATTCGCCGACCGGCCCGGCGACCTTGTCGATCGATGCCTGACCGGCGATGCCGATCGCCGTCAGCGCGTGATAAATTCCCCAGACCGTACCGAAGAGACCGACGAAAGGCGCCGTCGATCCGACCGTGGCGAGGAATGCCAGACCATCCTGCAGGCGGCTCTGGATATTCTCGATCGAGCGCTGGATCGATTGGGAAATCCAGTCGTTCAGATTGATATGGCCGCGCAGTCCGTGGTGGTTAGTGATCGCCTCCTGGGCCGAGGCGGCGATGTAATGGAATGGACTCCCCGCCTTGAGCGTGTCAACGGCCTGGCCCAAACCGCCGGCAGTCCAGAAATTGTCGTTGGCCGCCTTGGCGTATCTGCCAAGCTTCGCCTGCTCGTAGAGCTTGGTAAAGACAATGTACCAGCTGCCGATCGACATGATGACGAGGATGCCCAGCGTGGTCTTGGCGACGATATCGCCACCTTTCCACAAGGCATCAAGTCCATAGGGGTTATCCACGCTCTCCCTGGTGGCAACTGCCTCGGCCGGCTGGGCAAAGGCGCCGGGTAGCGCCACTGTCATCGACGACGATGCAATCAGGAGGGCGGTAAGCAAGGCTCGGGTTCGATGTTTCAAAAACATGACTTTCTCCAAAAAATGTACGATGAAGATTGATTCGAAGCTCGTGCAACATCTGCAGAGCGATTGCAATGTGCCGGGCCGACTTACGCATCGAGCCGGAAAACGAAAGGCACGCGGACCCTGACCGTCTGCCCATGACCGGCACAGTGGAGCTGTGCAACCGCCACAGTTGCCGCGCTGTTGAAAACCTTATTGGTTGATCGGGCGACGCTGATCTCGCCGACGCCGCCGGTCGGCGAAACGCTGAATTCGACCTCGACCTCGCCCGACAGCCCAAGCCTTATCGCCTGCGTCGGATAAGGTACCCGGCTGCGAACCTCCGCGTGATTCGGGCAGACGACACCGACCGCGACAACCGCTGGCCGGGGCGTCTCGACAACAGGCGCCGGTGGCGGCGGAGGCACCTGTGTCACGGCTGTCACCGCGTTCGACGGTGACGTTGTTGCCACGGCAACTTCCGGCGGTGGCACATAGGCTGGCGGCGGCGCGGGCCTGGGTTGCGGCCGCAGCACTTTGGGCGGCGGCGGTGGCTGCTGCAGTTTTACCTCCTCGATGATGGCTACTTCGAGGGGTTTCTTGAACACCTCGACCACCTTGCGCGCCAAACCATTGAGCAACGCATAAATGACAACGATGTGAACGAGAACGACCGAGCCAATGCCAAACAGGTAACGGCGCGGATCTGTCTTTTCTTGCGCGTAACTCATATCGCCACGGGACAATCGACATCAGAGCTTGGCGATCGAAACCTCGGTGGCCTTGACCAGCGCAAGAACCTCCGTGCCGACAACAAGTTCAAGATCCTTGACCGACCGGGTCGTAATGACCGACGTTACAATGCCGAATGGCGTTTCGACATCGACTTCGGACACCACCGGTCCATGGATGATTGCTGTGATGGCGCCGTGAAACTGATTACGGGCGTTGATGGCTGCAATAGACATTGGAGACTCCTGAAAATCGTGATTGGGAAAAAACGAATCCTGCTAAGAGTGGCCAATGTATGCCGCGGTCACGACGGCAACAACGAAGAAAAATGCAGAAGCTTATTTCGCCGGGCAGTATAAAACCGTGCCGTCCTCTGATATGCAATTGGCTTAAGCTTGGTGGCTGACACAGCCCGCCCTACGGTTCGCCGCCTCAGCTCATCCTTGATACAATCCGCCCACTGCTCAGTGCAGGACACGCCCACTGATCCTGGTCGTAAACACCACCAACCCTTGCAAAGGAAATCGCATGCACCGCTCAATTTTTAGCCTGGCCCTGCTCTTGGGCGCCACACTTCCTGCGCTCTCGTTTGCTGTCGACAGCGCGCTGCAGGTCAATGATCCTTATGTCCGGCTGGCGCCGCCCAGCGCACCGGCAAGCGCCGCTTTCATGGTCATCAGCAACTCCGGCAGTGCCGACCGCAAGCTGATCAAGGCGGAAAGCCCGGCCGCCAAAACCGTCGAGTTGCACAGCCACATCAGCGAGAACGGTGTCATGAAAATGCGCCAGGTTCCAGGTATCGACATCAAGGCCAACGCGCGGGCAGAACTCAAGCCGGGCAGCTACCACATCATGCTGATCGACATGAAGCAAGCGCTCAAGGAAGGCGAGGTAATTCCGATCACGCTCAGCTTCGATGACGGCAGCAAAATGCAGATCAATGCTCCGGTCCGCAAACAGACCACCATGCCAGCCGACAAGGCCATGGATCATCAGGGGATGAAGCACTAGCAGCCTGTTGCCCTCTGCGGCGTTACTGAATTTAAAAAGGATTCCCGATGAAAAAACCAATTCTTGCCCTTGCGTTGCTGATGATTGCAGCGGGTGCCGCGCATTCTGCGCCTCGGGCCACGAAAAAAGTTGTGCCCGAAAAAAAGGAGGCCACGTGGAACGTCCAGGAAGGTGAACAGATCGAAGCGCTGACCAAGAAGGGCGACCGCAGGCGCGGTGAGGAAGCCTATGAAGTCTGTGGCGCCTGCCACCTGCCGTCCGGGGCTGGCCGTACCGACGGGACATTCCCGCAGCTCGCCGGCCAGCATTCAACCGTGCTGATCAAGCAGATGGTCGACATCCGCTCCGGCCTGCGTGATAACCCGACGATGTATCCGTTTGCCGCAACGTTGACCGACGCCCAGGAGCTGGCTGATGTTTCGGCCTATATCGAGTCGTTGTGCATTCCGCTCGATCACGGCTACTATGATTCAAAGCCGGGCGATGCCGCCAAGGACTGGAAGGCTCCCGCCGATACGGCTCAGCAACTGGCGCAGGGCAAGGATCTGTACGAGAAAGAGTGCGTAACCTGCCATGGCGCCAACGGTGAAGGCATCAAGGACAAGTTCTACCCGGTAATCGCCGGCCAGCACTACAAGTACCTGCTGCGGCAGATGACCGAAATCCGTGACGGCAAGCGACGTAATACCAACCCGGACATGGTCAGGATCATCAAAAAATACAATGACCGGCAACTGGTTGCCATTGCAGCCTACCAGTCCAGCCTGGAGATGCCGGGCAATATGTGCAAGCCGAAGGCTGCGGCAAAGAAAAAATAGGCGATTGGGGTCGTCATTCCAGCGCCGGCGGGAGGTCAGTCGCGTAGACATCTGCGCTCGCATCCAGCGATGTCGGGTTACGCTGCGCTAACCTACGAGTTGTGCTCCACATCAG
Organism: Propionivibrio sp.; assembly: GCF_029255185.1. Lineage (GTDB taxonomy): Bacteria > Pseudomonadota > Gammaproteobacteria > Burkholderiales > Rhodocyclaceae > Propionivibrio. Next base: position 15,804 of record NZ_JAPUVO010000071.1, on the reverse strand, counting down.
TTCGAATCGCACCCGTCTGATACTGGCCCTGCTGTTGCACCGCCGGCAAATGCGCGCAGAGCAGGCGAAAGCCTGAGAGCGTCGCCCAAGTGCCTGCCAGCGAACGTTCCGCAGGCCATCACGAGCCAAGGTTGTCTGCCGCGAACCCCCAGTTGATCAATTTATCGAGAACGGCATTGACATAATCGACGCGGCGGTTCTGATAATCCAGGTAGTACGCATGCTCCCATACGTCGATAGTCAGGAGCGGTTTCACGCCCTTGGTCAAAGGTAGTTCAGCATTGCCTGTTTTGACCACTTTAAGTTTGTCACCATCGAGGACGAGCCATGCCCAGCCGCTGCCAAACTGGGACGTTGCCGCAGTCGCCAACTCCTTCTTCAAGCCATCCACACTGCCAAAGGAAGCCTCGATCTTCTGTTTCAACATTGCCGGAGGTTCGCCACCGCCGTTTGGCTTCAGGCTGCGCCAGTAAAAGGTGTGATTCCACGTTTGTGCTGCGTTATTGAAGAGCGCTGTTTTGTCTGCCTGACCGGCCGTTCCGGCAATGATCTTCTCCAGGGAAAGGTCGGCAAACTCGGTTCCCGCGATGAGCCTGTTCAGGTTATCGACATAACCCTTGTGGTGCTTCCCGTAATGAAAGCCCATCGTATTGGCCGAGATGACCGGCTCCAGGGCATTATCGGCGTAAGGCAGTGGCGGCAGGATGTGGGCTGCTGCCGCCTGGCTGGTGCGCGGCAAGCCTCCCAGCGCAAACAAGAGCGCGGCGCCCGCAGAGGCTGCCAGAAAATTGCGGCGGTCAAGGGTGGGGGAAGTGACGAACTCGGCGGCGCTTTTCATGTTAACTCCTGTGGATGGTTTGGAACTTGATGCGCGCATTTCAGTTTAAAGTCAGTCTCCAGGCGTCTGTGTAACGAATTAACGAACAGCCTGATCATACGATTGCTTGGATTTTGGAAAGTTCCGAGAACCCGTTTTGGTCGCAGCCCGCCGATCAGCACCCGGCAACAAAAATGGCTTGACAGTTGAACTTCAACACCCATAATCAAGCACGTATCGAAGTGCGACGTATGCACTCGTTTTTATTCCAAGGAGATTTTCCATGTTCACTACTCCCGAACAATTTGCCGCTGCCAACAAGGCTTCGGTCGATGCCATGCTGTCTCTTGCCAACACCGCGCTGGCCAGTGCCGAGCGTATCGCCGCGTTGAACCTGAATACCGCTCATACGCTGCTGGAAGACGGCATGGCCAACGCCAAGGCGCTGCTCGGCGCCAGGAATCCAGAGGAAGCCATGAACCTGGTCGCGGCACAATTGAAACCGGCCGTCGAAGAGGCTGTGTCCTACACGCGCAGCCTCTACGAGATTTCGGCGCAATCGAGAGAGGACCTCTCCAGGCAACTCGAAAGCCAGTTCCGCGATTTCCAGAAGCGGGTATCCGGCCTTCTGGACATGGCTGCGCAGAACGCCCCGGCCGGTTCCGATGCCGCGATTGCTGCGGTCAGGTCAGCACTCGAAGCTGCCAGCTCTGCTTTTGGCCACATGAAGACAGTACTCAAACAGGCCGCTGAAATTGATGAAGCAAGCATCGCCAGTGCGAGCAATGCAACGGTCAATGCGGTCAGTTCGGCCACCCCCCGCAAGAAAAAATAGTATCCCACCCTCTTGAGAATCACGCAGCACGCTGTCATGACGACCTTCGCCCCTCTCGTGATCATTCTGGCGCTGGCCAGCGTCGCCGTGGTCGGCTACAAGTACTCACCGTCATTACTGACCAAGGCCGACCTGACGATAACGCCGGTGGCCGGTTGCGATCTGCATAAACAGACCTGCCCTGCCAATCTGCCCGGTGGCGGACGTCTCGAACTTGCCATCACGCCGCACCCAATTCCTGTCGTCAGGCCCCTGCAGGTCAGCGTACGCATCGCCGGTATCGTGGCGGACAAGGTTGAAATTGACTTTGCCGGACTCTCCATGAACATGGGCTACAACCGGATAACCCTCGTTGCCGACGGGAAGGGAGGCTATAGCGGCGACGCCACGCTTCCCGTCTGCATCACCGGCCGCATGGCCTGGCAAGCTACGCTAGTCGTCGAAACCGGCCGTCAGCGTATCGCCGTACCCTACCTGTTTGAAGCGCCAACGGAGGGAAGCTGAAGTAGTTCGCCGGACATGCCGTCAGCATTGCCCGCCAAGCCCGCTAGCGCCAGATACTTCACTTCCATGTATTCATCGAGGCCATGGCGCGATCCTTCGCGGCCGATGCCGGAACGCTTGACGCCACCAAAGGGGGCGGCCTCGGTTGAAATTATTCCGGTATTCACGCCGACCATGCCGTACTCCAGTTGACGTGAAACCCGCCAGACGCGGCCATGATCCTTTGAGAAAAAATAGGCCGCCAGGCCAAACTCGGTATCGTTGGCCATCGCCACAGCCTCGTCTTCACTGCCAAAACGCAAGAGCGGAGCAACCGGGCCGAAGATTTCCTCCCTGGCGACCGCCATCTCGGATGTTACGTCACGCAGCACGGTGGGCTGGAACCAGGTTCCACCCAATTCATGACGGTGCCCGCCGCAAACCACACGCGCCCCTTTGTTGACCGCGTCCTGCACCAATTGTTCGACCTTGGCGATGGCCGACTCATCAATCAGCGGACCTTGCGTGACGCCGTCATCAAGCCCATTGCCGACTTTGAGTATGGCAACAGCGGCCGCCAGCTTGCTGGCGAAAACGTCATAGACGCCATCCTGAACCAGGAAACGGTTGCTGCACACGCAGGTCTGCCCGGCGTTGCGATACTTTGAGGCCATCGCCCCGGCGACAGCGGCATCAAGATCGGCATCGTCAAAAACAATGAACGGAGCATTACCGCCCAATTCAAGCGACATTTTCTTGACGGTGCCGGCGCATTGCTGCATCAACAGTTGGCCGATAGGCGTCGAACCGGTAAAGCTCAGTTTGCGCACGATCGGGCTGGCCGTCATTACGCCACCAATGACGCTCGCCGTGCCGGTGACGACGCTGAACACCCCGGCCGGGACACCGGCGCGCTCGGCCAGTTCGGCCAGCGCCAGCGCCGAGAGCGGGGTTTGCGCGGCCGGTTTGAGGACGATGGTGCACCCGGCAGCCAGCGCCGGCGCTACCTTGCGAGTAATCATCGCCGCCGGGAAATTCCACGGCGTGATGGCCGCGCATACGCCGACCGGCTCTTTGGTGACGACGATCTGACGATCCCTGAATGGCGACGGGATCACCTCACCGTAGGCGCGTTTGGCTTCCTCGGCGAACCACTCGATGTAGGCTGCGGCATAGGCGATTTCGCCACGCGCTTCAACCAGCGGCTTGCCTTGTTCGGCGGTCATCAGCAAGGCCAGATCGTCCTGGTTGGCCAGCATCAGGTCGAACCAGCGGCGCAGGATGCGGCTGCGCTCGGCAGCTGTCGTCTGGCGCCAGATTTTCCAGGCTTTATCGGCAGCCAGGATGGCGCGCCTGGTTTCGGCAGCGCCACAGCAGGGCACGCTGCCAATCGCCACGCCACTTGCCGGGTTGGTCACCACGATACATTCGCCACTGTCTGCCCCGACCCAGGCGCCATCAATGTAGCAAGCCTGGCGCAGCAGGGTGGCGTCTTTCAATGTCAGCATGAACTGTTCTCCTTTGATTTTTCAGTTGCCTGAGCTGGCTCCTGCGTAAACCGAAACGGCCAGAATAAATCTGGCCGTTTTTTTGACTAGGCGAACCGGATGCTACAGATTTTCAAAGTTAACATCGTAGGGGTACGCGCGATTCGCCTCGCTTGACTCGCGCAGGCGCTTTTGTTCGGTCAGATCGATCTTTTTGTCCCACAACAGGGCACGCCCGACGAGTTGATCCTCGGCCCATTCCGGATGTTGCTTGAGCATGTCACGCATGAACAGCGTGTATTCCGATTCGTACAAGGCCATTTGCTACGCTCCCGACAACAGGGTTTAGGTGACCACGAAGGCCGCAGTGGGGCGATTATACCCTCGCCCCATCAGTGATAAGCAATCGGCCGCGCCGCGCCGACACAATAATCGTCAAGCAGCGAATCAATCGACGCCATATCGCGTTCTTCGTAGGGGATGCTGTCAATCGCATTGCGCAGCCCGACCGCCACGGAACCCTGCACAAAAAGGCTGCGGCCTCCGAGTTTATCGACCAACTCAAAGCCCTGCTGCACCGGGTAGGCAACAATGGCATAACTTTCGCTGTTATAGACAAGGTTCATTAGGACTCCTTCGTGTAGCACCCGGACTCGCTCCGGCGCTGAAAATCACCCCCGGGCGACTGCAAGATGAGTCCGTTTCGGCCTATTTCAAGGCGGCAGTTTAACCTGTACCCTAAGAGCAATGCCTACGGTGATAATACTCATTCCCTCTTTCGTGGTTTTGTTGAGAGCTTCCCATGACACGACGTCTTCTACTCTTGTTCGCAGTGCTCGGAGGAATTTTTGCTTGCGCTTTTACATCTGCAATCGCCGCAGAATGGCCCACCGAGAAGCTGGGGCCAAAACAGGTTTGGGACGAGGCGACTGACCATGCCACGCAAAGCCGCTTTATACCCATGCAGCTGATTTTGCCTGACGTTTGGCAGGGTATACGGCGGATCGACATGCCGATTGTTGAAAGAGCCTATGCCGAAGGTACAGTGTGGACGGGTCCGCACGAGTGGCGGAACCCATACACCGGACAAATGCTGATGGTCTACGACCGCAGCCGCACGACTCGACGCGAAGGATTCGTGGAGCAGCGGATGGCGATACGGACCGATGGCTCGGCCATTGGCCGCGCCTACGATTCACGCTCTGGCGGCCAAGTCTGCGATCAAGAAGCGAAATTTCCGCTTGGCGTCTGGAAACAAGACGAAGTGCGCACCTTCGAGTACGTATGTCTGGCGACTCACTCAGGTCGAGTGCTTGAGCGTGGTCGCATCGCGCGCATCACGATCGAGGAACTGGACTATGAATACAACGGTATTCCACATAGTCTCCGCTTCGCATGGCACTACTCTGACCGAGACAGCGGTGAGGTCCTCGATCACCGAACCTATATTTTCGCTCCAGGTCTCGGTCTCGCCTCTCAGTTTCGACGGTAGTGGCGTTGCGCAATTATGGAATTGACCAGCGAGGAGAAGCCGTGGATACTTTGCCTCCAGGGTTAAACTCCAGAACCTTTAACGGAGCGAGATGACCATGCCAACTTCTCTTCTGCACAACGGTCTGTTTTTTCGTTGGATCTGTTTTGGACTGATAGCGATCTCGATCAATGTCTGGGCGAAACCTCTCCCCGAAGATCCGTTGCAACGGCGATGCTGGTTGCAGTACACCGCCGAGCGGACAGAGCCTGATGCTTGATCCGACCCCGGTGACCTTTTCGAACCTGAGCAACGGCTATACGGTACGCAGTCCGTTCTGGGTCGAATTCGGTATTCGGGGAATGGGGGTTATGCCCGCGGGCAACAAGATGGACAAGACCGGCCATCATCACATGCTGATCGATACACGGTTACCTTCGGATGTTTTTGTCCCGCTCCCTTTTTCGGACACGTACCGCCATTTTGGCAAGGGACAGACCGGGACGGCGCTTGATTTGCCGGTCGGCCGGCACACCCTGCGCCTTTTGTTTGCCGATCACGATCACCGTCCGTATTTTGTCTTCAGTCCGGAAATAACAATAACCGTTAGTGGAAGGCGTGATGAATTGCCGGCACCACGCATCAACGCCGACCAGTTCGACGACACATGCAGAGCATGGTATCAGGACGAAATGACAACACCATTGAGCAGCACTGTCAAATCTGCCTACCTCAAGAACATACGAGGTGGTGAGTCAGTGGAATCACCAGTTCTGGTGAAATTCGGCGTTGTCGGATACGGCGTTGCTCCTGCCCGTAGCCTCGTCAAAGACGCCGGCTATTTCGTTCTGAACGTGGCGAAGAAGAATGTTCCGATCAGCAAGGTTTCCCTGGAAAACGGTGAAACGGAAACCATTCTTGATTTGCTCCCCGGCGAACACAGTTTCGAAATCGAGTTTGTGAGCACGGATGGCAAGCGCTTGTTGCACGACCAATTGCCAATTACCGTCGTCAAAGGACGCGATAAAGGGCCTGATGAGAAGAAAGAAACAGGGCCTCGGGCGTTGCAGTCCACATACAAACCGTCACGCCCGTGACCATCTGTTTCTACGCCTTTTCGAAACGCATCACCCCGCCCTTGCAGGCCACGCGAATCGTGTCGCCGGCAGCGAAATACCCTTCGAGAATCGCTTTGGCCAGCGGATTTTCAAGCTGCGATTGAATGGCCCGCTTCAGTGGACGCGCGCCGAATACCGGGTCAAAGCCGGCGGCGGCGACCTCGGAAAGCGCACTGTCGTCGATTTCGATTTTCATTTCGAGTTGAGCCATGCGTCTTTCCAGATAGCTAAGCTGGATCCGGGCGATCGACTTGATGTTTTTCTCGTCGAGCGCGTGGAAGACGACGACTTCATCGATACGGTTGATGAACTCCGGTCGGAAATAAGTCTTCACCTCGCCCATCACCGCCAGCTTGATCACCTGATAATCGTCGCCGGCCATCTGCTGGATCATCTGCGAGCCGAGGTTCGAGGTCATGACGATCACCGTGTTTTTGAAATCCACGGTACGCCCCTGCCCATCGGTCATCCGCCCGTCATCGAGCACCTGTAGCAGCACGTTGAAAACATCGGGATGCGCCTTCTCGACCTCGTCGAGCAGGATCACGCTGTACGGCTTGCGGCGAACGGCTTCGGTCAGATAACCGCCCTCCTCATAGCCAACATAGCCGGGGGGCGCGCCAATCAGGCGTGACACCGAGTGTTTTTCCATGAATTCGCTCATGTCGATGCGAATCATGTGATCCTCGGAGTCGAACAGGAATCCGGCCAGCGCCTTGCACAACTCGGTCTTGCCGACACCGGTTGGGCCGAGGAAGATAAATGAACCGTAGGGCCGGTTTGGATCGGCGAGCCCGGCCCGCGAACGGCGAATGGCATCGGACACCAGGCGCACCGCCTCGTCCTGACCCACGACCCGCTGATGCAGGCGCTCTTCCATGTGCAGCAGCTTCTCGCGCTCGCCCTGCATCATCTTGGCCACCGGGATTCCCGTGGCGCGCGACACCACCTCGGCAATTTCCTCAATGCCGACCTGGGTGCGCAAGAGCCTGTTCTGCTGCGCGCCGTCACCGGCTTTTTCAGCGACCTTCAATTGCGCCTCAAGCTGCGGCAGCTGGCCATATTGCAACTCGGCCACCTTGTCCAGCTTGCCTTCACGTTGTAGACGGGTGAGCTCGGCTTTCAGCTTGTCGATTTCTTCCTTGATGTGTGCACTGCCCTGGACCTGTGCCTTCTCGGACTTCCAGATCTCTTCCAGGTCGTTGTATTCACGCTCCAGCTTGAACAACTCATCCTCGATCAGTTGCATGCGTTTCTTCGACGCCTCGTCCTTCTCCTTGCGCACCGCCTCGCGCTCGATCTTGAGCTGGATCATGCGCCGGTCGAGCTTGTCCATGACCTCGGGGCGCGAATCGATTTCCATGCGGATGCGCGCTGCCGCCTCGTCGATCAGGTCGATGGCTTTGTCCGGCAGGAAACGATCAGTGATATAGCGGTGGCTCAATTCGGCGGCGGCGACAATCGCCGGGTCGGTGATGGCAACGCCGTGGTGCAGTTCGTAGCGGTCGCGCAGTCCGCGCAGGATGGCGATCGTGCTCTCGACTGACGGCTCATCGACCAGCACCTTCTGGAAGCGGCGTTCGAGCGCGGCATCCTTCTCGACGTACTTGCGGTATTCGTCGAGCGTCGTGGCGCCGATGCAGTGCAATTCGCCGCGCGCCAGCGCTGGCTTTAACATGTTGCCGGCATCAATGGCGCCTTCGGCCTTGCCGGCGCCGACCATGGTGTGCAGTTCGTCGATAAAAACGATGATGCGCCCTTCTTCCTGCGCAATTTCCTTGAGCACGGCTTTCAGGCGTTCCTCGAACTCACCGCGATACTTGGCGCCGGCGAGCAGCGCTGCCATATCGAGGCTCAATACCTTCTTGCCTTTGAGCGTTTCCGGAACTTCGTCATTAATGATGCGCTGCGCCAGTCCTTCGACGATCGCCGTCTTGCCGACGCCCGGCTCGCCGATCAGTACCGGGTTGTTTTTGGTGCGTCGTTGCAGGATCTGGATGGCACGACGAATTTCATCGTCGCGACCGATTACCGGGTCGAGCTTGCCCTGGCGCGCGCGCTCGGTCAGGTCGACACAGTACTTTTTCAGCGATTCGCGCTGCCCCTCAGCCTCCTGGTTGTCAACGCCCTGCCCGCCGCGCACCGAGGCCACTGCCTGTTCCAGCGCCTTGCGCGAGAGGCCATGCTGCTTGACCAGACGTCCGGTTTCACCCTTGTCGTCGCACACGACGAGGAGAAACATCTCGCTGGCGATGAACTGGTCGCCACGTTTCTGCGCCTCCTTGTCGGTGAGATTGAGCAGGTTGGCGAGGTCGCGCCCAATCTGTATCTCGCCGCCATGCCCTTCGACCTTCGGCAGGCGGTCAATGGCTTGATCAAGCGCTGCCTTGAGCGCCTGCACATTGGCCCCGGACTGCGCCAGCAGCGACGCCGTGCCGCCGTCGTCCTGCTGGAGCAGGGCAAGCAGCAGATGCTGCGGCGCTATCATCTGGTTGTCATGACCAAGCGCCAGGCTGGAAGCATCTTCCAAAGCCTGCTGAAATTTGGTGGTCAGTTTGTCTTGGCGCATGGCGTCCCCCTTAACTATTTGGATGCCAGGCAGATGGGGGAGTCTCGCCGAATTTCAAGAGCAACCTGGCTCAGTGCGTACAGAAAGACACGCTCACCACTTCATTTGCAGAGTTTAGACTCGTCCTGACAGCCGACCGAAAACACTGCTGCAAAACCGCCGCCGCGCGTGCGAAAATTGGTCGTCTGGCCTTGATACAAGCGCGCAGAAACAAGTTGAACGGCGCCGCAATAGACGTAATTGCGCAGATCCAGCTTGAAATCCTGTTCAAGACCATCAACCAGCAAACGCCGCTTCGATGGTGCTACCAGCGCCTGCGCGACATAGCCTCCACGCGAGATTTCCGCAAAAACCCGTTTGGTCAACTTGTCGCCGCGATAGGTGGCCTTGCTGCCATAGCCTGCTGCCGGTTTGAAGAACCAACGCTTGCGGCTGCTCCAAAACGATTCAGCCTGCTCAGGCAGCACTTCCTGGGTCAGCGGGACGCCGGCCTTAAGCAATTGCCGGTCCGCTGCGCTGACCCCAACCGCCTGCAACCATGGTTCGTCAGTCAAGGCAGCCAGATTGCGCTTGTCGGCATAGAGCGCATGCGCCCTCGGGTGCGACGTGAGCACTACTGCATTGGCCAGGTAAGCCGCGCGCAAGGCTGCATTAGGCGCATCATCGAGGGGAAAATCGGTCAGCCGGTTATAAACCAGATCGACCGTCTGCCCACGACATCGCAGTCGCTGACCATCAAAGGAAAGTTCGCCAGGGTCAGCGATCATTGCCAAGATGCCGTTGGCCTCGAACAATTGGCGGAAGAGTTCGAACTCAGGCGCCAGGAACTGGGTTGCGGGGGCTGCGTCGACGATGGCGATGCGCTCGAGCAGGGCATCGCCCCGCGCCAGTCGCCACTCCTCGCGAAACATGTCCACGAAGCGCTCTTCCGGCGCTTTGCCGGGCAGCACGGCAAGCGGTGTACAGCAGGCGTTCTGTGCCCGCAGCAGCTTGGCGTTGAGCAGGCCACCGCCGGCATTGGTATTGATCTCGATTAAGCGCGGCCCGCCGACGCTAAGATGGAAGTCATAACCAAGGAAGACTCCGGCTGCCGCCGAATGATGGTGCGCAATCGCTGGCGCATAGGCCAACACCCGTTCACTCCAGGCGGTCATCGCGACCACCCGCTCGATGACACCGATCAGGTCGGCCATGATTTGCAGATGTGCCTGCGCCACATAAACCCGCGTATCCGAGAACAGATGAGGACGCGTTGTCAGCAGGTCGGCCAGCAAGCCCCCCCCTCCTGCCAGCGCCTGACGCAAGCTCTCGTTATTCATCGAACTGCAAAAGCAGCCGCGATTGAGTAGCGCCGCAGCATCGCGACAATCGGGCGGCAGCGCCAGGCTGGAAATGGGTGAGGTCGAAATCGTCATGGGGTCTGAAAAAACGCCAGCACTTCGTCAAGCTCGCGGGTCCGCTTCATCGGTGGCAGGCTGCGCCAGACGCGCTTGCCGTAGGGCTTGCTGATCAAACGCGGGTCGCAGATCATCAGCACGCCGCGATCAGCCTCATCGCGAATCAGCCGGCCAGCGCCCTGCTTGACGTTGATCACGGCACGCGGCAATTGATAATCCATGAAGGCGTTGCGCCCTGCACTCTTCATGCGCTCGATGCGCGCCGATAGTACCGGATCATCCGGCGGCGCAAAAGGCAGCTTGTCGATGACCACCAACGACAGCGCTTCGCCGCGCACATCGACGCCCTCCCAGAAACTCTGGCTGGCGACGAGAATGGCATTGCCCAACTGGCGAAAACGTTCGAGCAACTCATTCTTGCTCCCCTCGCCCTGTAACAGCAGCGGGAAGTCCAGCCCCGCACGCGCCAACTGCTCGCTCAGCAACTCATGGGTACGGCGCATGGCGCGCAGCGATGTGCACAAGAAGAAGGCGCGCCCGCCGCTGGCCTCAAGAACCGGGAAAGCGGCCATCACCACGGCTTCGGCAAAACCGTGGCTATTCGGATCAGGCAGGCCTTGCGGCGCATAAAGCAAGGCCTGCTCAGCATAATCGAACGGGCTATCCCAGCAGGCCGAATCGGCCTCGCCAAGACCCATCTCGGCGCAGTAGTGGCCGAAATCCTTCTGCACGGCGAGCGTCGCCGAGGTGAAAACCCAGGCGCGCGGGTGGCCGCTCATCTGCTTGTGCATGATGCTAGCGATGATCAGAGGCGTCGCATTGAGCTGCAACGCATGGGTGTAGGTTTCGCCCCAGCGCACGTAGTCGGCGTCGGCACCGCCCTGCCAGCGGCGCAGTTGCGTTAGCAACTCGCCGGCACGGCGCCAGCAGTTTCCCAGCCCTTCCGAGCGCTGCGCCTGCGTTTCTAGCAGAGCGGCTAAGGCTTCAACTGCCCGGACCAAGCCGACGACACCGTTGCCAAAGCCCATGCGCGCTTCCAGTTGCACCAGGGAAAAACGCGAGGGTTCAAGCGGCAAGGTCAAGCGCAGATCCTTTGCCGCCTTTTCCAGTGAGCTGCAAAACCCGGGCAGATCGAGGCAATCGCGCGCAGAGCTCAGGCCTTCGGTCCGCGTATCGCGTGTCAGATCGAGAATCTGGGAGGTCGACACATTATCGCCAAAGAACAGGCTAGCCGTTTCCGGCAACTGGTGCGCTTCGTCGAAAATCACCGTATTGCAGGCTGGCAGCAGTTCCGCTGTGCCTTCGTCACGCAGCATAACATCGGCAAAAAAGAGGTGGTGATTGACCACCACCAGGTCGGCAGCCAGCGCCTCACGCCGCGCCGCCAGAACGAAGCACTCCTTGTGGCTCGGGCAATCCTGACCAAGACAATTCTCGCGCGTCGACGTCACCAGCCCCCACACCAAGGAGTTTTCCGGCACACCGACGCATTCGGCCTTGTCGCCGCTCTTCGTTTTCTTGGCAAAGCGCGCGATGCGATGGGCATAGGCGGCATCCTCGCGGCTAAGAAATCGGCCATCAGCCAGCGCGTTCTCCAGATGATAGTGGCAGACGTAATTGGCGCGCCCCTTGAGCAGCGCAACTTTGACCGGCGAACCCAGCGCCTTGCGCACAGTCGGAATATCGCGCGAAAAGAGCTGATCCTGCAGATTCTTGGTGCCGGTCGAGACAATCACCTTACCCCCGGAAAGCAGCGCCGGAACGAGGTAGGCAAAGGTCTTACCGGTGCCGGTGCCGGCTTCGGCGACAAGCACCTTGTTTTGCGCAATGGCCAGCGCAATGCGCTCGGCCATCTCAACCTGCTGCGCCCGCTGACGGTAGCCGGGAATGCTTTTAGCCAGCAGGCCATCCGCAGCGAATACATCGGAAAGGGGAATTGTCATACGTGCAGTTTGCGCGGCGCACCTCGTGACTGCTTAGCAACGAGTCAAAGGGCGGCGCAAAAAACGTCAGACCGCGTCTTCGCCCGTCTCGCCGGTCCGGATGCGCACCACCTGCTCAACGGCAGAGACAAAAATCTTGCCATCGCCAATCTTTCCGGTGCGCGCGGCCTTGATGATCGAATCGATGGCGCTTTCAACCGCACTGTCGGGAACGACAATCTCAATCTTGACCTTGGGCAGAAAATCAACGACATACTCGGCACCACGATACAACTCGGTGTGCCCCTTCTGTCGGCCGAACCCCTTGACTTCGGTCACCGTTAGGCCCGAAACGCCGACTTCAGACAGTGCCTCGCGCACTTCGTCGAGTTTGAACGGCTTGATTACGGCCTCAATTTTTTTCATTGCAATCACTCCAGAAAATCACGGTAGATCGTATCAGAAATCGAGACTCAGTACGGATCGCGGTAGTGATTGGTTATCGGATAACGCCAGTCCTTGCCGAAACCACGCTGGGTGACGCGAATGCCAATCGGAGACTGACGCCGCTTGTATTCGCTGATTCTGAGCAGACGCACGACGCGGCGCACATCGGCCTCGGCATACCCTCTGGCGATGATTTCACGCGGGCTAAGATCCATTTCCATGTAGGCTTCAATGATGGCATCGAGTACCTCGTAGGGCGGCAGATTGTCCTGATCAGTTTGCCCCGGTTTCAGTTCGGCCGACGGCGGGCGAGTGATGATGCGCTCGGGAATCGCATAAGACACCGTATTTCTCCAGCGCGCAATACGATAGACCAGCGTTTTGGCGATGTCCTTGATGACCGCGAAACCACCCGCCATGTCGCCGTAAAGCGTGCAATAGCCGACGGCCATTTCAGACTTGTTGCCCGTCGTCAGCACCAGCGAACCGGACTTGTTGGAGAGCGCCATGAGGATCATGCCGCGAATTCGCGCCTGCAGATTTTCTTCCGTGGTGTCCTCCGGCAGGCCGGCAAATTCTTTCTCGAGCAGCACGGCAAAGGTCTGCATCGCCGGTTCGATGGCGATTTCGTTGTAACGCACACCAAGCAAACGGATCATTTGGCGCGAGTCGGCCAGACTGATCTGTGCGGTATAGGGTGAGGGCATCATCACCGCACGTACCTTGTCGGCTCCCAGTGCATCGACGGCGACGCACAACGTCAGCGCCGAATCGATACCGCCCGAAAGCCCGATGATGGCGCCGGGAAAACCATTTTTCCCAAGATAGTCGCGCACGCCAAGCACCAAGGCCTGATAGACCTCGGCTTCGACCGCCTTCTGCGCAACCATGACCCCCGACTGCGGCTCGCCATTGACAAAATCGACCAGAACCAGCGCCTCTTCGAATTTTGGTAATTGACAACGGATCTCACCGCGCGAATCAAGGGCAAACGAGCCACCGTCAAAAACGAGTTCATCCTGCCCGCCAACCAGATTGGCGTAAATCACTGGCAAACCGGTGGCGGCGACACGTTCGCGCAGAACCTCAGTGCGCCGGAGCTGTTTACCGACGTGATAAGGCGAGGCATTGAGTACGAGCAGAAGTTCGGCGCCGGATTCGCGCGCCCGATCCGCCGCTCCCGCTTCCCATACGTCGGCACAGATATTGATGCCGCAGCGAACACCTTTGATGGTCACCACACAGGAGGAATCTCCGGATTCGAAATAACGCTCCTCGTCAAAGACCTCGTAGTTGGGCAGGCGCTGCTTGCAATAGGTGGCAACGCGAGCACCTTCGCTGATCAGTGTTGCCGCATTGAAACAGCAGCCGTTTCTCGTCAGCGGGTGACCGACGAGAACGGCGATGCCCTGCACTGCGACGGCCAACGCATCGAGTGCACGCTCGCAGGCAAGGTAAAAATCTTCGCGCAGCAGGAGGTCTTCCGGCGGATAACCGCAGAGCACCAACTCAGGCGTCAGCAGAAGGTCGGCACCTTGCGCCCTGGCGCGTAAGGCAAAATCGAGGATACGCGCAGAATTACCGGCAAGGTCGCCGACCGTGGCGTTGATTTGGGCAATTGCAATCTTGAGTGTCATGGGCGTAACTACTGAAGAAGATAAGTTCAACAAACCGGCTTGATCCGATTGGCGAATTTTTTCCGCAATTTCCCTAGTTTCGGACTAACGACAAACTGGCAGTAGGGCTGATCGGGGTTCATTGCAAAATAATGCTGGTGATAGTCCTCTGCCGGAAAAAACCGAGGGACTGGCAGCAACTGAGTAACGATCGGCCCAGGCCAAAGGCCTTGTGCGTTCAGTTCAGCAATCAATGCTTCAGCGATGGCAGACTGCACGGGAGAATGATAAAAGATAACCGAACGATACTGTGTCCCTAAATCATTGCCCTGCCGATTAAGTGACGTCGGATCGTGAATCACAAAGAAAATTTCGAGCAACTCCCTATAGCTAATCTCGCTCGGGTCAAAAACAACTTGAACCACCTCGGCGTGACCGCTGCTGCCTTCACAAATGGTCCGATAGTCAGGATTTTCGGTATGTCCGCCGGCGTAACCCGAGACGACCGTGACAACACCAATCACCTGTTCGAATGCGGCTTCCAGGCACCAGAAACAGCCGCCGCCCAGCGTTGTCAACTCTTTACTGTTTTTTGACATGACATTTCCTTATTCGACACATGCCTGTCGAACTGACTATTCGGGGAAAAGCTCTCGATACAATGAATGGCTGGCAAAAGCCAGGACCGGGAATGTCAGCAGGAAAAGCGGGAAGATCAGGATACTGCCGATGATGCTCACCGCCAGAATCAAGGCCCACAGACAACTGGCCACGAAATTTGCGAATACCGCTGTGACACTCAGGACAACCGCCTGGACAAGGCCTGCCCGACGATAGTAAAGAAGGGGCACGGAAAACGCTGAAATGGAAAAGATTACAAAGGCAAGTACGGCCCCGAGCAGTGAACTCCAGATCAGAAAAAAAAGGATATTTTCTGAAGGCGAGAAAAACACCAGCAAGGACACAGGCACGCGCCCGACAGTAAAACCGTAGAGCGTTGCCACATCGGTGACCCAGATCATGAACAGCAGTGTGCACACCAGTGTGATGACCAGCAGCCCACGCGATGCGCGAGAAAACCCATCGACAATATCCGAAAACCCGCATGTTTTTTTGAGCGCGACACTGTCTGCCAAGGCAAAGAAACCCGTGAGCAACACCGGGCCTAGCAACATGAAGCCCCCGGCCAGTGGGAAAATCATCGGGGCAAAACTTGCCCGTACAATGCTGAACAAGATAAGCACACCAACTAATGCAAAAATCATCGCGTAGGTGACGCTTAATTGCCGGGTGATTAAAAACATTCTCCAACCACGGCTCAGGGCCCTGAAAATCGAATCAATCGTCAGGCGGCTGAAGACGGGACCACTATCTGCAATCATACAATCTCCAATGCAATGGCAGCATTTTGACATAATTGTATGCAAATTACGCAGACGGCTCGCACAAAGCCCTAGCCCTCGACGCGGATGCGACGAGGGCTAGGGCTTTTGAGGGGTAGCCTGGCGGTGACCTACTTTCGCACACGTAGTATGCACTATCATCGGCGCGACTTTGTTTCACGGTCCTGTTCGAGATGGGAAGGGGTGGGTCCAAAGTGCTATGGCCGCCAAGCGTAACTTGTAAGCACGTCGCGGTTGAG
>NZ_JAPUVO010000070.1 GCF_029255185.1 Propionivibrio sp. | reverse complement strand
TCGCCTCGTCCTCAATCTTTTCCGCCTCGACACCTCCAAGAAAAAAGGGGGTGTCTATACTCGTCGCATTCTCGCCGCTTCTTCCGATGCTTATCGCGCCAGTCTCCTCGGGTTAAAGGGAATTTGATGCAATTGCCCTGCCAAACAGCCCTGGAGCACCCGACATACTTGAGGTTGGCTCGCCCCAACAACGGCGCCAACTATTTCTGTGGCGCGGAGTACCCGCGCTTTTCTTTCTGCTTTTGTTAGCACGACCGCTCCTTGTTTTTTGCCAGTTCGATTTACAGGGTTGAGATCACAGATCCGGTCGCACGCTAGTTTTGCTTGTCTGCCGGAGTTTTCGACTTTAATTGTCTAGATTACAAACTGATACAACAAACCATCAACACATTTAGCACTCTCAGTGTCGGAGTGCTAAAATTCTGGGGAGACCTTGACAAGGAGGTGTAGGTACAAATGACGCAAGCTCTGGCTTTCCCGACAATTTCGGCTGTGGGCAATATCGATGCCTACATTCAGGCAGCGAGGCATTTTCCGATCCTGACCCAGGAGGATGAGTTCCGGCTGGCGACGCGTTTCCGCGAGGAGGAGGATGTGGAGGCGGCGCGCCAGTTGGTTCTTTCCCACCTGCGCTTGGTGATTTCGATTGCGCGTGGCTATCTGGGTTATGGTTTGCCGCATGCGGATCTGATCCAGGAGGGGAATATTGGTCTGATGAAGGCTGTCAAGCGCTTTGACCCGTCGCACGGTGTGCGTTTGGTGTCTTTTGCCATGCACTGGATCAAGGCGGAAATCCACGAGTACGTGCTGAAAAACTGGCGCATGGTCAGAATGGCGACGACAAAGGCGCAGCGCAAACTCTTCTTCAACCTGCGCAGCATGAAACCAGGCAGCGAAGCGCTGACACCGGCACAGGTTGCGGATATCTCGCATCAGTTGAGCGTCAAGCCGGAAGAAGTCGTTGAAATGGAAACACGTCTTTCCGGGCATGATCTGGCGTTTGAGTCAAACAGTGATGATGACGACGTCTTTGCTCCGATTGCCTACTTGCAGGACAACAGTAGCGAGCCGTCACGCGTTCTCGAATCGCGTGCGCGCGACCATCTGCACGGCGCTGGGCTGCAGGCGGCACTGGACAATCTTGACGGACGTAGCCGGCGTATTGTTGAAGCCCGCTGGCTGAGCGACGATCCGGCAACACTGCACGATCTGGCTACAGAATTCGGCGTTTCAGCCGAACGGATTCGTCAGATCGAAACCAAAGCCATGCAAAAAATGCGTTCCAGTTTGGCCCCGCTGCTTGCCAACTGAGTAGCGGATTCACCAGATTCCCCGGAATGGCCGGGCTTAAACCGGCAGTGCCGTCTTGTCGACCACCCGGCGCAGGACGAAGCTGGAATGCACGCCGGTTACGCCCTGGATGCGTGTGATGCGGTTGAGCAAGAGTTCCTGGAAGGCGTCCATATCTTTAACCACGACCTTGATCTGATAATCGGCGTCCTGGCCAGTAACCAGGAGGCATTCAAGCACCTCGGAGATTTGGCAGATGGCCTTCTCGAAGTGCTCAAAGCGTTCGGGTGTGTGCTTGTCCATCGAGATGTAGATCAGCGCCATCAGCGTGTACCCCAGTGCCTTGGCGTTTAGCAGGGCGCGATAAGCGATGACCACCCCCGCTTCCTCGAGCGCCCGCACTCGCCGTAAGCAGGGCGAAGGTGAGAGCCCGATACGGTCGGCCAGATCCTGATTACTGATGCGCCCGTCTTCTTGCAGCACCTGCAAGATCTTCCGGTCGAAGCGATCAATTTCAGCATTATTGCCCATTTTGAATCCTTAAAGACATATTATTTCTATTTATGCGTTTTTAAGGCAATTATATATCGTATCTGTCGATTAATAGACTACAAAACGCAAGCACCTGCCGCGCCGCATTGGGTAGTATTGACTCATCGTAAAAAGCCCATGCACCGAACTAGGAGTAGCCCATCATGTTGAAGAACCCTGCCACCAAATACTCGCCCTTTCCGCCGGTCAGGATAGCCGACCGTCAGTGGCCTGCCCGCACCATCACCACGGCACCCATCTGGATGAGCACTGACCTGCGTGACGGCAATCAGGCATTGTTCGAGCCGATGAACGCCGAGCGCAAGATGCGCATGTTCAAGACCCTGTGCGAGATCGGCTTCAAGGAAATCGAGGTTGCCTTCCCTTCGGCCTCGCAGACCGATTTCGATTTCGTGCGCAAGCTGATCGAAGGCCGGCATATTCCCGACGATGTGACAATAGAGGTACTGGCCCCAGCACGCGAGCAGTTTATCCGCCGCACCTTCGAGTCGCTCAGGGGCGCACGCCGCGCCATCGTTCATATCTACAACGCCACTTCCAAGCCTTTCCGCGAAATCGTCTTCGGCATGAGCAAGGACGAGGTAGTGACTATGGCCGTGTCAGCGGTCACCCTCGTTAAGCAACTTGCCCAGGAAAATCCGGATACCGAATGGGTGCTTGAGTACAGCCCCGAAAACTTTACCGCGACCGAACTCGACTTCGCGCTCGAGGTGTGCAACGCGGTGAGCGAAGCCTGGGGCGCAACACCGGACAACAAGATTATCCTCAATCTGCCAACCACGGTGGAAATGGCCACCCCCAACGTCTATGCCGATCAGATTGAATGGATGCATCGCCATCTGGCGCACCGAGACTCTTGCATCATCAGTCTACACCCACACAACGACCGGGGAACGGCGGTGGCCGCTGCCGAACTTGGCTTAATGGCCGGCGCTGACCGTGTCGAAGGCTGCCTTTTTGGCAATGGCGAACGCACCGGCAACGTTGATCTGGTAACCCTGGCGCTCAATCTCTACACCCAGGGAGTTGCGCCCAATCTCGACTTCTCAGACATCAACGCCATCGCGCGCCACTTCGAGCACTGCACACAGATGCCGATCCACCCGCGCCATCCCTACGTCGGCGACCTGGTGTTTACGGCCTTCTCCGGATCACATCAGGATGCGATCAAAAAGGGGTTTTCAGCGCAGGAGGTCGGTGCACAGTGGAATCTGCCCTACCTACCGATCGACCCGGCCGATCTTGGCCGCAGCTACGACTCGGTGATCCGCATCAATAGCCAGTCCGGCAAAGGCGGCATCGCCTACCTGCTTGAGACCGAATACGGTGTCGTTATGCCACGCCGGCTGCAGGTCGAATTCTCGGCCGAGGTTCAACGTTTCACCGATCAGCATGGTGGCGAGATGGAGGCTGCCGACATCTGGACGCTTTTTTCGAAAACCTATCTCGAAACTGGCGACCCCGTGCGCTACGTCAAGCATCACCTCTTCGAGGATGGTGCCACCCAGGGCATTCGCCTCACGCTGCAGATGAACGGTGAAACCCACGTTCTGACCGGCGAGGGCAACGGCCCGATTGATGCCGCTGTTCATGCCTTGCGCAAGCTCGGCATCACGCTACAGGTGCGCAGTTATGAAGAACGTTCGATGGGCAGCAGCCGCGAGGGCGGCGACGCCAAAGCCTGCGCTTTCATGGAAGTGACGCAGGTTGGCAGCGAACGCGAATGCTACGGTGTCGGCATGGACGCCAACATCGTCACCGCCTCGATCCAGGCGCTAATGAGCGGGGTCAACCGCCTCAGTGCTACCGGGAAGAACGTCAAGGCTGCCTGAGCATCTAGGGTGGCAGTACCAATGCAAAGAGAAACACCTCTTTTAACGCAGAGATCGCAGAGCCGCAGAGGACGCAGAGAGAAAATGAATTCTTGTCACGCCTGATTTTTTTCTGCGATCTTGGCGTCTTTGCTTTTTGCGCAGGGTTGAGGGGTCCGGGCACTGCTAGACGACTTCGAGATGGCCAATTCCCGAGTTAAGGTCTCTGTCCTTCGACTCCTTGCCGTAGAGCTTGATCTGCAAGCGCAGGTCATTGATCGAATCGGCGTTGCGCAGGGCATCCTCGTAGGTAATGCGCCCGCCCTCGTAGTGATCAAAGATCGCCTGGTCGAAGGTTTGCATCCCCAGTTCGCGTGACTTTTTCATGATCTCCTTGATCTCATGAACTTCGCCCTTGAAGATGAGATCGGAGATTAGCGGCGAGTTGAGCATGATCTCAATCGCCGCCACCCGGCCCTTGCCGTCCTTCTTGGAGAGCAGACGCTGGGAGACCAGCGCCCGCAGGTTGAGCGAAAGATCCATCAGCAACTGGTGACGCCGTTCTTCCGGGAAGAAGTTGATGATGCGGTCGATGGCCTGGTTCGAGCTGTTGGCATGCAGGGTGGCCAGGCAGAGGTGGCCGGTCTCGGCGAAGGCGACCGCGTGGTCCATCGTTTCTCGGTCGCGGATTTCGCCCATCAGGATGACATCGGGCGCCTGGCGCAAGGTGTTCTTCAGTGCAACCTCCCATGAGTCGGTGTCGACGCCGATTTCGCGTTGCGTGACGATACAGCCCCTGTGCTCGTGAATGAATTCGATCGGATCTTCAATGGTGATGATGTGGCCGTGGCTGTTTTTATTGCGGTGATCGACCAGTGCCGCCAGCGAGGTGGTTTTTCCGGTACCCGTGCCACCGACAAAGATGACCAAGCCGCGCTTGGTCATCGCAATATCCTTCAGTACGGGCGGCAAACCAAGTTCTTCAAGGGTCGGGATCGCCAAGTTGATGGTGCGGCAGATGACGGCCACCCGCCCTTGCTGGATCAGGGTATTGACCCGGAAGCGCCCGATCCCTGAAGGCGAGATAGCAAAGTTGCATTCCTTGGTGGTTTCGAATTCGGCGGCCTGCCGGTCGTTCATTATCGAGCGCGCCAGCTCAGCGGTGTGCGAAGAGGTCAGTATCTGGTTGGAAACCGGAGTCACCTTGCCATCTACTTTGATTGCCGGTGGGAAGTTGGCCGTAATAAAGAGGTCCGAACCATTTTTCTGCGACATCAGGCGCAGAAGATCGTGCATGAATTTTAGAGCCTGATCGCGTTCCATGAATAAACTACCTCTCTACGTGAATACCTTAGGCACCCTGGAAATTCTCTTTGTTGGCCGCCTTGCCGCGCGCCTCGGCCGATGAAACGACATTGCGGCGAACCAGATCGAGCAAATTCTGATCCAGAGTTTGCATGCCCAGTTGGGCCCCGGTCTGGATCGCAGAATACATCTGCGCTACCTTGTTTTCACGGATCAGGTTACGAATCGCCGGCGTGCCAATCATGATTTCATGTGCTGCCGTTCTCCCCGTGCCGTCCTTGGTCTTGAGCAGTGTTTGTGAAATGACGGCGCGTAGCGATTCGGACAGCATCGAGCGAACCATTTCCTTTTCGGCTGCCGGAAAAACATCGACGATACGGTCGATCGTCTTGGCCGCGCTCGAAGTGTGCAAGGTGCCAAAGACGAGGTGACCGGTTTCGGCACCGGAGAGCGCGAGGCGAATAGTTTCCAGATCGCGCATTTC
Source organism: Propionivibrio sp. (assembly GCF_029255185.1). Lineage (GTDB taxonomy): Bacteria > Pseudomonadota > Gammaproteobacteria > Burkholderiales > Rhodocyclaceae > Propionivibrio. The sequence continues at coordinate 29,994 of NZ_JAPUVO010000070.1, read as the reverse complement.
GCCGACCAGGATGACATCCGGATCTTCGCGCAGTGCCGAGCGCAGCGCGTTGGCGAAGGATAGGGTGTGCGGTCCGACTTCGCGCTGGTTGATCAGGCACTTTTTGGATTCGTGCACGAACTCGATCGGATCCTCGACGGTGAGAATGTGCGCGTGTTCGTTCTCGTTAATGTGGTTGACCATCGCTGCCAGCGTCGTCGATTTGCCCGAACCGGTCGGGCCGGTGACCAGAACGATGCCACGTGGATACTCGGAAATATCCTTGAATATCTTTGGACAGTTCAGATCCTCGAGCGACATTATCTTGGAGGGAATGGTCCGGAAGACCGCCGCCGCGCCCCGGTTTTGGACAAAGGCATTGACACGGAAACGCGCCAGATTAGGTATCTCGAATGAAAAATCGCACTCGAGAACCTCCTCGTAATGCTTGCGCTGACCATCATTCATGATGTCGTAGACCATGGCATGCACGTCTTTATGCTCCATGGCGGGAAGGTTGATGCGGCGTACATCGCCATGTACGCGAATCATCGGTGGCAGGCCCGACGATAGGTGCAGGTCAGACGCCTTGTTTTTGACACTAAAGGCCAGCAGTTCGGTGATATCCATCGGGGTTCTCTTCCTCAGCGGGGGTAGAGGCACAGTGCTATACTTTGGCGCATCCGGGCAACGTCTGATTATGACTACAATTTCCGCTAAGCTGCAAGCCGTTATCGTGCGCATTGACGCCGCCGCCCGAAAGTTTGGACGAAACCCTGACGAGATAAGACTGCTCGCGGTCAGCAAGACCTGGCCGGCGACCTCGGTGCGCGAAGCGGCAACTGCGGGGCAGAAGGCTTTCGGTGAGAACTACGTGCAGGAGGGGCTGAAGAAGGCCGCCGAGTTGGTTGATCTCGCCGAGCTGGGGCTGGAGTGGCACTTCATCGGCCCCTTGCAAAGCAACAAGACGCGGCAGGTGGCAGGGTTCTTCGACTGGGTGCATTCGGTCGATCGTCTGCAGATCGCAGAACGGCTGGCCGAGCAGCGCCCCGACGGGCTGCCATCCTTGCAGGTTTGCCTGCAGGTCAATGTCAGCGGCGAAGCCTCGAAGAGCGGCGTGGCGGTGGCTGAAGTACCTTTTCTGGCGCGCCAGGTGGCATCGCTTCCGCGCCTGAAACTGCGGGGCTTGATGGCCATTCCGGCACCGGTGGACGACTTTGCGCAGCAGCGACAGGCATTTGCCCAACTGCGTGAGACGTATGAACAATTAAAAGGGGACGGCCTGTTGCTCGATACGCTGTCAATCGGCATGAGCCATGACCTTGAAGCGGCAATTGCCGAGGGTGCCACAATGGTACGTGTGGGCAGCGCAATTTTTGGTGAAAGAAACAGAACATGAAAATAACCTTCCTGGGCGGCGGCAATATGGCCAACGCACTGATCGGGGGCTTGCTCAATCATGGCTTTCCTGCAAGCGAGATAACCGTTATTGAAATCGACGAAAACAGTCGTGCGCGGCTTGAAAAAGACTACCGGGTGTGCTGTTACGCCGAGCCGGAGAGCGTTGCCCTGCAGAGTGACGTTTTGTTACTGGCGGTCAAACCGCAGCAGATGCGCACGGCCTGTGTGTCACTGCGCAAGCAGCTCAAACACCAACTGATCATCAGCATTGCCGCCGGCCTGCGCCTGGCCGATCTGTCGCGCTGGCTGGGCGGTTACGACAAACTGGTGCGCGCCATGCCCAATACCCCGGCGTTGATCAGTTCCGGCGTCACCGGCCTATTTGCCCTGCCCTCCGTCTCTGAGGCCGAACGACTCGGTGCCGAACGGGTATTGCAGGCCGTCGGCAGCACCTTGTGGGTCACCGACGAAGCCCAGATGAATGCCGTGACGGCCATTTCCGGCAGCGGTCCGGCCTATCTCTTTCTGTTCATTGAAGCCCTGCAGCAAGCCGCAATGGAGCTCGGTTTTACCGAGCGCCAAGCACGCCAGCTTTCAATTGAAACGACGCTGGGTGCGGCCAAGCTGGCGGCCCAGTCTGAAGAACCCGCTAGCGTGCTGCGTGAGCGGGTGACCTCAAAAGGCGGAACAACCGAGGCTGCACTGCTGAAGATGATCGAACACGGCTTCAAGGAGGGCATTGTCGCCGGCGCGTTGGCGGCCAATGCACGCGGTGGCGAGTTGGGCGAATTGCTCGGAGCGGATTGATCATGTTGATGCAAGCAGAACTGTTCCTGCTCGACACACTGATCGGCTTCTTCAGCGTCGCGCTGCTCCTGCGGTTTTACATGCAGGCTTTCCGTGTCTCATTCCGCAATCAGGTCGGCGCCTTTGTCGTGCAACTCACCAACTGGCTGGTCATGCCATTGCGCAAGCTGTTGCCGGGACTGTTCGGGCTCGACCTGGCCAGCCTGTTGCCGGCTTACCTGTTGCAGGTCCTGCTGTTGTTTGCGGTGTTTTCGTTGCGCGGCGGTCTGGAAATGATGGTCAGCGGCGATCTGGTCGCGCTAATGCTATGGCACGCGGTGCTGGCCACGCTGCGCATCAGCATTTACCTGCTGATCGGAGCGCTGTTTCTGCAGGCTATTCTTTCCTGGGTGAACCCGCACTCTGCGCTGGCTCTTCCGCTGGCGCAACTGACCCACACTTTCCTTTACCCGATCCGGCGTATCGTTCCGCCCATCGCCGCCATCGACCTCTCGCCGCTGATCGCCATACTGCTGGCGCAGCTCGTGCTCATCTTCCTGTAATGACTTTGGTACGTAAACCTCTTTCAACGCAGAGGGCGCAGAGGCGCAGAGATCGCAGAGAAAAAGCAAAGTCAAAGGATTCTGAAAAGAGAACTATCACCCGTTAATATCGAATTTCTCTCTGCGATCTCTGTGCCTCTGCGCCCTCTGCGTTGAGAGCGTTTACGCACTTTCCCAGATTCAAATTTCGAAAACAACGCGTCCGCCGACCAAGGTGGTGTGCACCCGTCCGGCCATTTCGTAGCCCATGAACGGCGTGTTTTTGCCCTGGCTGTGCAGGACTTCCGGGGTAAGCACCCAGGGTTCGGCCGGGTCAAAGATGCAGACATCGGCCGGGCGACCAATCTCCAGCGAACCGCTTTCGATGCCGAGGATCGCGGCCGGATCGCAGGTGACTCTGGCTAGCGCGGCAAGCAGCGGAAGATTTGTCTCCTCTGCCCATTTCAGAAGCAATGGCAGCAGCAGTTCAAGGCCGGTGGCTCCGGGCAGGGCTTCAGCAAAGGGCAATTGCTTGCCATCGGCATCGACCGGCGTGTGGTCCGAACAGATGGCAGCCAGTCCTTCGGCGGCGGCGACACGCAACGCATCGCGGTCACTGCCCGTGCGCAGTGGTGGATCGAAACGTGCTTGGCTGTCGAAGTAGCCGATATCCACTTCGGACAGATGCAGGTGGTGAATAGCCACGTCACAACTGACCTTGATGCCATTGTGCTTGGCCGCACGGACCAGGGCGACGCCGGGCGCCGAAGACAGCCGCGCCAGGTGCAGACGGGCCCCGGTTTCCTGCGCCAGGTGCAGGGCGGTGGCGATGGCGACCGTTTCGGCGCATACCGGAATGCCGGCCAGGCCCAATCGGGAGGCCACCTCGCCGTCATGCGCGACGCCGTCGCGCGCCAAATAATGATCCTGTGGACGAAGACGGATTGCATAATCAAAGGTGGCGGCGTATTGCATGGCGCGCAGTAGGACCTGGGTATCGAAGATCGGTTGCTTGGCCTGCGAGAAGGCGATGCAACCGGCGCGCGTCAGGCTGATCATTTCTGACAGTTTTTCGCCGGCCAGTTGCTGGGTTAGTGCGCCAATCGGGAAGACGCGCGCCAGGCCGAGGGTTTCACTGCGCCGGACCAAGCGTTCAACCAGTCCCGGCTCATCGAGTGGCGGCTTGGTGTCGGGCGGGCAAGCGACGGCCGTGACGCCGCCGGCAACCGCCGCCGTGAGTTCCGATTCGAGGCTGGCTAGCCGTGCTGACAGGTCAACTAGTCCCGGGCAGATAATCATGCCGTTGGCATCGATGGTCCGCTGCGGCGTAAAGTTCGCCGGGGGCTGGCCAAGGGCGGCGACACGACCGTTGGCGAGATACAAATCGGTCTTGGCGTCGATGCCCATTTTCGGGTCGATCAGCCGGCCATTGATGATTTGAATTTGCATAATGTTCGCTTCGTCGTGCATCGCCTAGTTCCCCGCCAGAATGCTCATGACCGCCATCCGCACCGCAATGCCGAAGGTCACCTGCGGCAGGATCACTGCCTGTGGACCATCAGCGACCCTGGAGTCGATTTCAACGCCGCGATTCATCGGCCCTGGATGCATCACGATGGCGTCCGGTTTGGCCAGCGCCAGCATTGCCGGCGTCAGTCCGTAGCACTGGAAGTATTCGCGTGCCGAGGGCAGCAGGGTTCCATTCATGCGCTCGTTCTGCAGGCGCAGCATGATGACCACGTCGCAATCGCACAATCCGTCCTGCAGGCTGTGGCAAACCTGCACGCCCATGCGCTCAATGGCCGCCGGTAGCAGCGTTTGCGGGCCGACGGCACGGACTTCGGCAACGCCGAGCGTGGTCAGTGCGTGAATATCCGAACGTGCAACCCGCGAATGGAGAATGTCACCGACAATGGCCACCCGCAGACTGGAAAAATCCTTCTTGTAATGGCGGATCGCGTACATGTCGAGCAGGCCCTGCGTTGGGTGTGCGTGTCGTCCATCGCCAGCGTTGACCACATGCACATCGGAACGGCCAATGCGGCGCAGGTGATCGACAATCAGGTAAGGCGCGCCGGAAGCGGCGTGGCGGACGACGAACATGTCGGCGTGCATGGCCACCAGATTGTCGATGGTGTCGAGTAGGGTTTCGCCCTTGGCCGTCGAGGAGCGCGCTACATCGAGATTGATGACGTCGGCCGAAAGACGTTTGGCGGCGATCTCGAATGTGGTTCGGGTGCGCGTTGAATTCTCGAAAAAGAGGTTGAAGACACTCTTGCCCCGCAGCAGCGGGACTTTTTTGACGTCGCGGTCCGAAACTTCAAGGAAGCTCGACGCGATATCGAGAATATTCGTCAGAGCCTCACGCGGCAGGCCATCAATCGACAGCAGGTGAGTCAGTTCACCATCGGCGTTGAGTTGCGGATTGTGATGCAGAGGATAGGTCTGCGCCGGATTAGTCATGATCGGCACGCCTCCATTGCAGTCGCCCGGCGGCATCGGGTTCGAGCACAATCTCTTCAGTCAGGTCCAGTTCAGGATGCCAGGTGCAGAACTGGGCACAGATCGGCAACTCACGTCCGCCACGGTCGGCGAGCACGGCAAGTTTGATGCAGGCCGGACGACCGTAGTCGAACAGCTCGTTGATTGCGGCGCGCGTCGTGCGCCCGGTGTAGAGTACGTCATCGACGAGAATCAGCGACTTGCCTTCCACGTCAAAGGGGATCGAGGTCGGCTTGATCTGCGGATGCAAGCCCTTGGCGCCAAAGTCATCGCGGTAGAAGGAAACGTCGATCAGGCCGATTTTACCGCCAAGACCGAGCAGTTCATTTAGGCGCCGGGCAATCCAGGCGCCGCCACTGTGAATCCCCACGAGCAGGGTGTTGGCCTGTAGCTGTGGGCGGATAAGTTCAGCCAGCTCGGCGCATTGCGCTTCGGCATCAGGTAGCTTGGTCAGTGGCATGTGTATCCTTGGCGTCTTGAAAAAAGTATTTGGAATGGCGTTCGAAGAAGCACTGCAGGATGATCTGGGCGGCCAGCGCGTCGACGTGCTCCCTGGCACCTTGCCCGTGCTGGCCGTTTTCGCGCAGCCGTTCCTCGGCTTCGACCGAAGTCAGGCGTTCTTCGGCGTAATCGACGGGAAGGCCGAAACGGCCGCGCAACTGGTTGGCGAAACGGGTACAACGCGCTGTCATGGCGTGCGCGCCACCGTCAAGCGTTAGCGGCAGACCAACGACCAAGCTGAACGGTTGCCATTCACTGATTAGCGCACTGATGGCGGCGAAGCGTTGGTCATTGACCTCGCTGCGAATCGTTGTTAGCGGGTGCGCCTGACCAAGTGCCGACTCGCCAACGGCGACGCCAATGCGCCTTTCCCCGAAGTCAAAAGCCAGAATCGTCCCGCTTTGGCGTTTGCCGGGCTCAAGCATGCCCGGCCTGTCCTGCAAGATTGATGAAATCGACGCCGAGCATCTCCATCGCCGACGACAGTCGTTCCTCGTAAGGCAAATCGAAGAGGATGAAAGGCTTGGCCGGTACGGTCAACCAGGCATTTTGCGCCAGTTCGTGTTCGAGCTGGCCGGCACCCCAGCCGGAATAACCGAGTGAAACCATGATCTCATGCGGCTGCCCATCGCGCGCAACGGCCTGCAACACATCACGCGAACTGGTCAGTCCGACGCTCTGGTTGACCGCCAGCGTCGATTGCCAGGCGCCCACCGGCCGGTGTAGAACAAAGCCACGATCGGTCTGTACCGGCCCGCCAAAAAAGACTGGTAGATTGGCCAGGTTAATGGACTCTGCGGACGCGAAAGGCACGTCGATTTTTTCGAAGAGGGTCGCCAGATTCATGTTGATCGGGCGGTTAACAATGATGCCCAGCGCACCCTGGTCGTTATGCTCAGCGATGTAAATCAGCGATTTTGAAAAATATGGGTCGTCCATGGCCGGCATGGCGATGAGAAAATGATCAGTCAAGTTGACGCTTTCCATAACACCCCTATTCTAATCGCCGATGGTGACTGATACAAAGGTAATCCATGCTCGATTCTGTCCTTGTCTGGTTTCGTCGCGATCTGCGTGACACCGATCATGCTGCCCTAAGCGAAGGGTTGCGGCGTGCTCGGCGAGTGCATTGCGTTTTTGTTTTTGATCGTGAAATTCTTGATGCGTTGCCGACACGAATCGATCGCCGCGTCGACTTCATTCGAGAATCACTGCTTGAACTCGACTTGGTCCTGCGTCAACGTGGCGGCGGCCTGATTGTTCGGCATGCCTGGGCGGCTAGCGAGATCCCTAAACTGGCCTGCGAACTTGGCGTCGCGTCGGTGTTCACCAACCGTGACTACGAACCACAGTCCAAGATCCGTGATGCGACGGTTGCCGCGGCATTGAACGTCCTTGGCATTGGCTTTGAGTCGTTCAAGGACCAAGTCGTTTTCGACGGGCCAGAGGTGCTGACCCAGGATGGGCGACCCTATACCGTCTTTACGCCTTACAAGAAGGCCTGGCTCAAGCGCCTGACCGACGATGATCATGCGTCTCATGCCGCCACGCTCGGTCAATTGATTGCAACGAACTGGGCCACGGGCGTTCCGACGCTGGCGATGATCGGCTTCCAGGCAACGGATTTGCAGCAGGTCGGCATTGTTCCGGGAATGTCCGGCGCCCGTCAAGGGCTGGCCGACTTTCGCGGACGTATTTCGCGCTATCGGTTACAGCGTGATTACCCGGGAATCAACGGCGTCTCCTATCTGTCGGTGCATCTGCGTTTCGGAACCGTTTCGATTCGTGAGTTGCTTTCCTTAGCGCTGGCCAGCGGCGCGCAGTCGGGCGATGACGGCGCGGCCACCTGGCTTTCGGAGCTGATTTGGCGTGATTTTTATTTCATGATTCTTGATCGCTTTCCGCAGGTCACCGAACGCTCTTTCAGGCCATCATACGATGCCATCGCCTGGGAGCAGGGCGCCGCGGCCGATGCTCTATTTTCCGCCTGGTGCGCAGCGAAAACCGGCTATCCATTGATTGATGCGGCAATGCGGCAGTTGAACAACACGGGCTATATGCATAACCGTTTGCGCATGGTCGTAGCCTCGTTTCTGAGTAAGGATCTGGGTCTTGACTGGCGGCGCGGTGAGGCTTGGTTCGCCAGGCAACTCAATGATTTTGATTTGTCGGCCAACAACGGCGGCTGGCAATGGGCATCGTCAAGCGGCTGCGATGCGCAGCCTTATTTCCGCATTTTCAATCCGGTCACGCAGTCACAACGCTTCGATCCGGACGGCTGTTTCATCCGTCGTTATCTACCGGAACTTGCCGCCGTGCCCGACAAATTCATTCACGCGCCGTGGCTTATGACGGCCGCCGAGCAGTCGGCTTGCGGGGTCGTCGTTGGCCGCGACATGCCACCACCACTGGTCGAGCACGTGCAGGCCAGACGGCGGACTCTGGAGCGTTACGCCGTGGTCAGACGCTGTTGTGCGACGTAATTGGCTACCAGATGCAGCAATTCGTCCTCCTGGTAAGGCTTGCCAAGATAGTCATTGACACCGATCTCAAAGGCGTAGGTACGGTGTTTTTCGGCGATGCGCGAGGTGATCATGATGATCGGAATACCTTTCAGGCGGGCATCGGCACGGACGTTGCGCGTTAGATCAAAACCATCCATGCGCGGCATCTCGATATCGACCAGCATGACGTCGGGAACAATATCGAGCAGTTGTTCGAGTGCATCAACACCGTCCTTGGCGGTAATCACCTGATACCCTTCACGGGCCAGCAAACGGCCGGTGAATTTGCGCACGGTCAGCGAGTCGTCGACCACCATTACCGTCGGCAGTGCGGCGCTGGCTATTTCGCCATCGAGATCAGTGGGGACGGTCGGAACCGGGGCGGCAAATTCGGCCACCGGCAGGCGCGTGCTTAACGCCACTGGGTTCAGGATCAGTACCACCTGGCCGTCAGCCAGCACCGTTGCACCATCGACGCCAATCACACGGGCCAGTTGCGGACCAATGTTCTTGACGACGATTTCTTCGTTACCTATGAGTTCATCAACTTGAACCGCGATCCGGCGCGTAGCGCTGCGCAGTAGCAATATCCAGTACTGACGACGCTGTTCCGGGAGGGCTTGCGTGTCACCAAGCAGATGCGGCAGGTAGCTGAAAGGATAGTGATTGCCCATCCACTCCACAGCGCCAGCGACGCGAATGCGGGTCAGCGCAGCCTCCTTGAGATCAAGTACCTGCTCGATCATGACCGAGGGGATAGCGTAACGCTTGTTGCCGGAACGCACCAGAAGCGCCTTGGTCAGCGCTAGCGTCAGCGGAATATAGAGGAGGAATTCAGTGCCCTGGCGGGGAGTAGAAATTACTTCGATGCGGCCGCCCAGGCTGCTGACCTCGGTTTTGACAACATCCATGCCGACGCCGCGACCGGAGACCTGCGACACTTCGCTGGCCGTGCTGAAACCGGGGGTGAAAATCATGTCAGCCAAGCGTGCCGTGTCGGCCTCTTCATCCGCACCGAGCAATCCGGCGGTGATGGCGCGTGCGCGAATGCGGTCATAATCGAGTCCAGCGCCATCATCGGAGAAGGTCAGGATGATTTCGTTGCCCTCCTGTTTGAGGGCCAGCGAAATTTCGCCAATGTCCGGCTTGCCCTGGGCAACTCGGACATCGCGCTCTTCCAGGCCATGCGCGATGGCATTGCGCAACATGTGCTCAAGCGGCGCGCCTATCTTGTCGATCACGCTGCGATCCAGCTCGACCTGACTACCTCTGATTTCAAGGTTGGCGCGTTTATTAAGTTCCTTGGAGGTTTGCCGGACAATTCGGTACAGACGGTCGGCCAGGCTGCCGAAGGGAACCATGCGCACGGCCATTAGTTCCTGCTGTACTTCACGGTTCAAGCGAGCCTGCGCAAGGATTGCGGCATTGGCATCGTCAAGGTTTTTGAGCAGGTTCTGCTGGGCTGTGCTCACGTCGTTGACCGATTCGGCCATCATCCGGGTGAGTTCCTGGAAACGGGTAAACCGGTCGAATTCCAGAGGATCAAATCCGGCATGCCGTTCATCGGCCTGCGCGGTACGCGACTGCATTTGCGACTCGGCCTGAATCTCGATTTCCCGCAACTGACGGCGCAGACGTATCACGTTTTCCGTCAGGTCAAGTAGCGATCCCTTCAAGCTGCGCATCTCGCCTTCAATTCGTGCGCGGGCAATTGTCAATTCACCGGCCTCGTTGACCAAACGGTCGATCAGATCGGCACGAACACGCAAAGTGGCACGCTGAGTCGAGGCATCGGCTTCAGTGTCTACGCTAATCTCACGATGGGTACGGCGCTCGCCGGTGACGCGACCGTTTTCCGGAATGCCAACCGGCGGCGCGTCAGCCGACGCCGCAAGGACATCTTCGACCGGTGAGACGGGCGGGTGATCGAGCGTTTCGCCACGTTGCAGACGTTCGATGATATGTAAAACGGAATCGAAAGCATTGTCGATTTCGTCAATCACCTCCAGCGTGACACTGTCGGTGCGACTAGCCTGTTCAACGCGGGTCTCGATGGCGTGCGTTATTTCTCCAAGATTCATCGCGCCCGCCATACGTGCGCTTCCTTTAAGGGTGTGCAGCAGGCGTTCAAGGGTATGGATTCGTTCGGTATTGGCCGGGGCACTACGCCATGAACGCAGTTGGGTGGCAATGCCCTGGCTCAGATCGAGTGCTTCTTCCAGGAAAATGGGCAGCAGTTGTTCGTCAATCTCGTCGTCCAGTTGCTGGATTTGAGCGACAAAAGTTACCGGCTGAGCGGGAAGTGTCTTGACCGCATCGACGGGCGGAATTTCAGGAGTTGCGTGCTGCTCCGGCGCTGCTTCGTGTATGACAACTGTATTTGCCGGATAAAGTGCTTCCAGCGACTCGATCAGCTCAGGCCTTACTTCAGGCTCACGCTTGACGGCAAGGGCAGAGAGCATCAGATCAATTTCGCCGACGGCCTGCCTGATTATCCCGAGGGCTTCCAGATTTCCCTGTTGTGCCGAGTTGTCACGGCGCAACAGGGCGTGCTCAAGCGCCAACCCCAGCCGATTGACGGGCGTAATGCCGACCGTCGCAGAAATGCCGGCAAGGGTGTGTGCTGCCCGATACATGTCGTGCGGAGTCGGTGTCAACTCATCCTGTTCAAGAACAGTGAGTTGTGCCTGCAGGGTCGCCAGATGGGTGAGCGCTTCCTCGGAAAAAATCTCGTAAAGGGTGGGCGAAAAGGAGATCCGCGATTGCGCCTCTGACTCGGGTCTTGCGGCCTCGTCAGGCAGAGGTTCGGCGACAGGAGGCGAAGGCGGGGTAACCGGGATTGGCACGTCCCTCGTGCCAAAGTCGAAATCCGCGATCTCGATTGCTTCTAGGTTGACCGTGTAATCGCCATCGTCATTTTCCGGCAAGGTCGGGGGGAAATCGAGCGTGATTATCTCGGCGCCTGGCGTCGGCGTTTCCAATACTTCAGACTCGTTCAGCACCCTATTGTCATTGGCGGCCATCTCGGGCGATGCAGCAGCTTCCCCGGAACTTGCTGGCGCACTCGGGGCTAGCGCCGGCGCGTCCTGCTCGCCTTCCTTGGCGTGCCTAAGGGACTCAGCCAAAGCGACCAGCTTGGTCGGATCGGGGGCTTTGTCGGAGTGTGTTTCCAGATGCCGGACCCATGTGGCAAAAATAGCGTGCGCCTGCGCTAGTAGATCGAGGATGGGAGGACCAACCTCCAGTTCCTGCCCTAGCCACAAGTTCAGGGTCTGCTCAACCGCCCAGGCGGTCTCGCCAAGATCCTTCAGGCCGACCATGCGCCCACTGCCTTTGAGCGTGTGGAAAGAGCGTCGAATGGTGGTCAATCGTTCAAGGTTATGCGGCTCATCCCGCAGAACCTGCAAGTTCTCGGCAATGGTGCCAAGGACTTCGTTGGCTTCTTCAAGGAAAATGCCCAGCAATTCGGCGTCGATTTCTTCGTTACTGGCCTGCGCGAGCTGGATTGTTTCTGCCGATGGCTTGAGCACTTCCACGGCCGTCGGTTTGAGTGTCGCCATCACATGGTCGATCTGTGGCGCGGCGCTTTCCCCTGTTGCCAGCATCGACAGCATGGCTTTGGTTTGCTTGCCGAGGGCGCGGTCGGCGACCAGATCTGCGTCGTTTTTCAACGCCGACAGATTGAGTTTGATTTCCTCGCGCAATTCAAGATCACCCGGCTGCTCCTTGAGGGCGCCAAGCAGCGCATGGGTTTCGAGCTTCTGCCGCTCGACATCCTGTTCAACCGAGATGCCCGACGCGTCGCCCCTTGCCGCTTCCAGTTCCTCGGTGTCCGGTGTCGGGCCGGAATGCATCTGCCTGACAAAGCCTTCAAAGTCGGCGCTACCGTTCGGCAGGGTGTCAATAAAAAAGCCGATCAGCGATAACTGATTGGCGACGCGCTCGAAATCGGTTTCTTGCGCAGCGTATTCAGGATCAGAAAAACGCTTTATTTCTGCTGCGCATTCGCGCACGGCAGTAACGGCGGCGTCATAGCGCATCATGGTCAGGGCGCCAGCGATCTGACGAAACGGAACTTCCAGACCGGCAAGATCGGCGCGCTTCTCGGTATCACGGAAGAAGCCATCAAGCACCTGTTCGATCTGGGCAAGATTGTTCTGGATCTCCTTGGCCACCTGTCCGACCAGCAATTTTTCTTGTGCCTGGCGCGACATTTCGTCAAGCAGGGGAATTTCCGATCCGGGCCGTGGCGGGTTTCCGGCGAGGCAGCCATGGATGCGCGCCACGGTGACGTCGACCTGGTGCGCGAAATCCCCACCCAGGTGCCGGAAATTTTCCTGCGTATTCTGGGCTAGCAAAATCGCCGTTGCGATTTCCATCGACAGCGCTTCCGCGTGGCGGGTGCTGTCTTCGGCCAGCCAATTGGCGGCTGCAGCAATCGCTTGTGCCAGACGGCGGTAGTCGGTGTGGTCAAGCTGTTCGATGACTGTTGATAGTGCGTTGGCATACTCTCTGAACACCGGCAAAGACTGCTGGGTGCCGGCGCAGTACTTGTTCCATGCCTCTTCGGTTCCCGTGATGATGTCGCGCAGCCTGCGCCGCACGGTTTCTTCCGGAGCCGGAGCAACTGTTTCCGTGGTCGGGATGACCGCCTGCAACTGATAGGCGTTTTTGATGCCTTGCACCGCATTGCTGTTGCTGTCTGCGCTGGCAACAAAATAAAGCGCATCGCGCATCAAGCGTTCAGCGACATTGCTTGAACCCTCAAACAGGCGGCGAATCTGCAGATCAATTCGTGCACACACCCGCTTGACATTTGTTTCCTGGGGCAAGGCGTCCTCGGCCAGTGCGGAGAGAAAACCGGTGGCAACCCACCAGAAAGAGCGAGCCGATGCCACCTCCTGGGTTTCTTCAATGCGTTTTACTGCGCCCAACATCTCGCTGATGCCACGGCGATCCTGGGGAGAACGTAGCCAGGACAGGAATCCGCGCTGAAAGCGCAAACGCTCCTGACGCAGCAAGCTCTGAAGTTGACTGTGCGTGATTACTTTCGCCGGGGTTTGACGGCGTGGCGGACGGACGGTTAAATCAGGAAAGAAAAGATCCGTAGCCGAGACACGTTCCAGGCCGCGCGCTGCCTGCACCTCACGGTAGATCGACAGCAAGCGGAGCGGCTGGTTTGGTTGTCCGCTGACCAGGTCGTCAAGGTAATGGCCGATCGTCGCCAGTGCGCGCTGGGCCAGAGCAATATTGTCTTCTCCCGCCGGACGTTGCTGATGTTCAATCGCCTCAAGCATGGCCTCGACCGCTTCGGCGAACTGGGTGACCCCGTCAAGACCGACGATGGTCAACGCCCCCTGCACCTGGTGCAAATGCGTACGGCAGAACTTGAGTTGCGTCAGGTCGCCGGAACCGGCAAGAACACTTGCCGTATAGTGCTGCAAAGCTTGGTCAGCTCGCCCCAGCGCAAGGTCGATCTCGCTCTTGACCCAGTTCAGTGGGCCGACATCGAATTCCGTAACGGCATTCATGGGGCAAGTGTCTCCGATCTCTGTGCCGGGCGATCAGCCCACTTTGAAGCCGGCAACCGAACTCTTCAGCTCTGTCGCCAGACCCGCCAGTTCGCCAACCGCCGAGGCTGTTTTTTGCGTACCGACTGTGGCCTGCTCAGTAACCCGAAGAATGTCCTGCATCTTGCCTGCCACGCCGGTTGCTGAATCAGCCTGGTGGCGCGTTGCGTCGGAAATATTTTCAATCAGTTCGGCAAGACTTTGTGACACCTCACCGATTTCAGCCAGCGCTTGGCCCGCAGCATCGGAAAGTTTCGCGCCTTCAACCACTCCGCGCGTCGATTCTTCCATGGCCGAGACGGCGCCCTGGGTGTCGGTTTGAATGGTTTTCACAATCGCCGTGATCTGCTTTGTGGCTTCGCCAGAGCGTTCAGCCAGTCGCTGCACTTCCTCGGCAACCACGGTGAAGCCGCGCCCCGCATCACCGGCAGAAGCGGCCTGAATGGCAGCGTTGAGCGCAAGCACGTTGGTTTGCTCGGTAATGTCGGAAATCAGTTCGACGATCTCACCAATTTCTTGTGAGGATTCGCCAAGACGCTTGATACGTTTTGAGGTTTCCTGAATCTGCCCTCGAATTTCGTTCATGCCCTTGATCGAATCCTGCACCGCCTGCGTCCCTTTTCCGGCAGCCGCCAGTGACTGGCGCGCCACCTGGGCCGACTGGATAGCATCGCCAGACACTTGGGTCATCGAACTGGCCATCGCCAGCACGGAATGACCGGCAGCCTGAATTTCCAGGGATTGCCGCTTGGCGGCTTCGAGCAATTCGGCTGAGGTCTGCTGAGCGATTCCGGTGGCGGCGGTTACCCGGCTTGCCGCATTGTTGATCCGGCCGACCAGTACGCGGAGTTCTTCAATGGTGTAGTTGATCGAGTCGGCGATGGCGCCGGTAATATCTTCGGAGACCGTCGCCGTAACTGTCAGATCGCCGTCAGCGAGGTCGCCCAATTCGTTCATCAAGCGCAAAATGGCGTCCTGGTTCTGGCGGTTGACCAGTTCGCTGGTCTGCCGACTTTGTTCGGCGACTTCCGCCTGATGGCGCGTATCGTCAAGGTAAACCTTGGCCATCATGGCCAGTGCGGTGAGTGCCAGAAGAATGAGCGCCGCCAGCGTGACGCCGTAAGTGGCACGTTCGGTAATGCCTTGCTGGTAGGATTGCGCCAGTTTGCCCGTCGTTTCGAGCAGCTCTTCACTGCCGTGGAAAATTTCAGATCCCGCCCTTTTGGCAATGATCAAGCGTTGCATGCTGCCCAAAATTCGATTGACGGCGAGCTGGTACTCCTTGAAGGTGTTCTCGAGGTCGTCAAGCTTGCGCAGGGTTTCGGGATCAGTCGTGGCCGTGATCCGCAGCAGGTCGTTGCCCTTGAGCTGAGCAGTAAGCAGGTCGCGGAAGGTGTTAGTGTCCTTGCCCAGCAGGAAGGCAATTTCAGGGCTGATTTCGTCACCAACCAACAATGAACTGGCATTCTTCGCAATCCGCTGCGTCAGCATTACCATCTGGTTGGCGGCGGCAATCTCACGGGCCCCCGAACCGGTCTGCAGTTTAAGTGCGGCAACCTGCTCGGAAAGTTCGAGGAGATGGGAGTTGGTGTCAGTAATCTCGGTTACATCTTTGCTTAGTGAAACCAGGTTGGCTTCCATATCAAGTAACTGAACAGCATCCTGGTCGGTGATGCTCCAGACTACTTTCAGCTTTTCCAACTGCGGCCGAACACTGTCGGGCGACGGCGGAACAGTGGTCCCGGCCAGTTCGCCGCCATTGATCAGACGCTCCAGGTTGCTAACGAACTGGCTGTGCGAATCCCTTAATTGCTTGAAGGCCAAGGTATTTCCCTGCTGTGCAAGGCTGGATGCTTTGGCCAGGCGCTGCGATAGCATGCTCAAGTCGCCGGAAGTCGCGATGTAGACACTGCCGTACGTTGATTCCCGGTTATCTCGATAAACGATAGTAGCGATGATCAACATTACCAGTAGGAGAATGCCGCCGAGAATCTGCAACTTCTGGGTAACGCTGCGCTGCCCCAAAAAACCCAGGAGGGCGCTATTTTTAGTTGCGCTCTCCACCGGAGGGGAATCATCCATCATGGGGGCGGCAGGTGTGGGGTGTTGCGTGCGGCTTTTGGTGCCGGGCAAAAACTTGGGCCATTTCAAATTAAACACCATAATTCTTCTCCGGTTACACCGTTGTGAGGGCAGGGCTTGTCAAGTGCGGCGTGGGTACAAAACTGGGTCAAACACCAATATCCATAAAGTTCTCATCCGCCAGTAGTTGGCGAACGTTAAGCATTTTCCAGCGGCGTCCTTCATTATCAGTATAAGCGTCGGTTGCCCAGATCGCGGCATCTGGATCTGCCGTCGCCGGCCTCAGATCATCCATGTTGCGCAGGCCGAGCATTCGCGTCACCAGGAGAGCTGCATTACTGCCGTGTCGCGTACCAATTAGCAGCAATCGAGAACTGGTATTTTGCGGTGTGGCTTCCTTGCCCTGAAAGGCAGAGAAGTCGGCGACCGCGTATAGATTGCCACGAATATTGATAATGCCGACAAACCATGGCTTGGTCAGGGGCACGCCTGTCAGTGGCGTCAACGGAATGATTTCGCCGGAATCGGACAGATTGAGCAGCCAGTAATCGGTGCCCGACTGAATGCCAAGCAGACCCGCAGCGCTCTGCTCGCTAGCACCGGCAAGCCGCTTGGCGAGGTGGGCCTGAAACTCGCGGAGACTTCCCTTTTTGGCCATGACTTATCTTGCGGCTTAAAGGGCTGCGATCTTGGACAGCAACTCTTCACTGTTGACCGGTTTGACCAGGTAATCCAGTGCGCCCTGGCGCAAGCCCCATATTTTGTCGGTTTCCTGGCCTTTGGAGGTGCATACGATGATCGGGATGTGCTTGGTCGTTTCGTCGCGCGTCAGCGTTCGGGTCGCCTGATAACCGTTCAGTCCAGGCATCACGACATCCATCAGGATCAGATCAGGCAATTCGGCCCTGGCTTTTTCGATGCCCTCTTCGCCGCTCTCGGCGGTGACGACCTGATAACCGTGTCGGATCAGCAACTCCATCAAAGCATGACGTTCGGTTGGGGAATCGTCTACGACGAGAATTTTTTTAATAGGCATGGCACTAACTCCCTGGGTAGCCTTAGATATACACGTCGCTGGGCTCAGGCATGCGGCGGCGCGAAAGTCGCGACTGCCTGTAGCAGACTGTCTTTGGTAAACGGCTTGGTCAAGTACTGGTCTGAACCGACCATGCGCCCGCGCGCACGATCAAACAGCCCGTCTTTGGAGGAGAGCATGATGAGCGGCGTGTTGCGAAAGCGCTGATTTTTTTTGATCAGGGCGCAGGTCTGGTAGCCATCGAGCCTGGGCATCATGATGTCGCAGAAAATAACTTCAGGCTGGTGGTCAGCAATTTTTGCCAGCGCATCAAATCCGTCCTCGGCGAGCACCACCTGACATCCGGCCTGTACGAGAAAAATCTCCGCACTGCGCCGGATCGTGTTGCTATCGTCAATGATCATCACTTTGATGCCACTCAAGTTCACAGCGTCGGCCAATTTCTACCTCCAGAGGGCCCTTCGGTTCGGATCCTGAGCAGTGCTCTGATCGTGTCGGATTATACTGCTTTCCCGCCACAATACATCAACGGCTCAGATCTCGATCATTTCGAAATCTTCCTTGCGCGCACCGCACTCGGGGCAAACCCAGTTAATCGGGACATCCGACCATCGGGTTCCTGGCGCAATCCCCTCTTCCGGACTGCCTTCGCTTTCGTCATAAATAAAACCGCAGGTCAAACACATCCAGGTTCGGTATCGCGTATCATCTGTCAAGTTCATGGGTCGGATTCTGGATGATGCTGGCAATGAAAACGCCTCCGATTCTAGCCATACCTACTCTCGCTGCCAAGTTTTTATTTTATTGCGTCAGTTCGCCCTTATGGATTCAGTCTCGACGCAACTGTCGCCGCCCATAGTATTGACTTTTGCCGCCAGCGACCCCTGCGGTGGCGCCGGGATTCAGGCCGACTTAATGACTGTTGCATCGATGGGCTGCCATCCCCTGTCAGTAATTACGGCGCTTACGGTGCAGGACACCATCGGCATCGACAGCATTCTGGCCATTGATTCCGAGTGGGTCGAAGACCAGGCGCGCACGCTCCTTGAGGACATGCCGGTAGACGTTTTCAAGATCGGCTTGCTCGGCAGCATCGAAAATATTGCAGTGATTGCCAAAATTCTCTCCGATTATCCTGACATACCGCTGGTGTTTGACCCCGTTCTAGCTTCCGGCCGCGGTGACGAACTGGCGGACGAAGAGATGATTTTCGCCATGCAGGAATTGCTACTGCCGCAAACGACCATCCTGACCCCGAATTCACTGGAGGCGCGTCGGCTCACCGGGTGTCCTGACGAGGATGATCGACCGCTTGATCAATGCGCACGCCAGTTGCTTACCCTCGGTTGTGACTACGTCCTGCTCACCGGTACGCACGAAAACACGCCGCAGGTAGTCAATGCGCTCTATAACAGGAATGGTCTAGTGCGCAGCGATACATGGCAACGCCTGCCGGGCAGTTACCATGGCTCCGGCTGCACGCTGGCTTCAGCCCTTGCTGCCGGTCTGGCGCACCGACTGTCGGTCAGTGCCGCCGTCGGTGAGGCGCAGGACTATACCTGGAAGGCGCTGGCGGCAGGTTTTCGCCCGGGAATGGGGCAATTCATTCCTGACCGTTTTTTTTGGGCGCGGCTGACAGAAGAAAACAACAATGCTTGAAGCGAAGACATTGCGCGGGCTATACGTGATCACTCCGGATGGCGTTGACCAAGATCTTCTGGTCAAGCAGGTGGAAGCCGCACTGCGCGGCGGCGCCAGGCTTGTCCAGTATCGAGACAAAAATCGCAAGGCGGCGCAACAGGCCGAAATTGCTCATGCGTTACGCGCGCTTTGTCGTTGCTTCGACGCCCGTTTTATCGTCAACGACAATATGGTTTTGGCGCGTGCGGTCGATGCTGACGGTGTCCACCTGGGGAGTGCCGATGGGGATCTGGTGGCGGCCAGACAAGTCCTTGGACCAAGCAAGCTGCTTGGCGCTTCGTGTTACGCCGACTTCAATCTGGCGCGCAATGCGGCTACGGCTGGCGTGGATTACGTTGCCTTCGGTGCGGTCTATCCGTCGCCGACCAAGCCGCAGGCGCTGCCTGCCTCAATGACGCTGTTTGGTCGCTGCCGCGCCGAACTCGGCGTTCCGGCCTGCGCCATCGGCGGCGTTACCCTGGACAACTCGCCGGCGCTGATTTCTGCGGGCGCCGACCTGGTCGCCGTCATTACCGACTTGTTTGAAGCGCCCGACATCAGGTCGCGCGCCACGGCTTTTCAGAAAATTTTTGAAGGAGAACAGGCTTGAGCAAGCGTAATCAGTTGTTGTTCGAACGCGCACAGCGGCACATCCCCGGCGGCGTCAATTCGCCAGTGCGGGCTTTCCACTCGGTCGGTGGCACGCCATGCTTTTTCAGCGAAGGCAGCGGTCCGCGGGTTCGCGACGCCGACGACAAGACCTACCTCGACTACGTCGGCTCCTGGGGGCCGCTGATTCTCGGTCACGCTCATCCGCAGGTGGTTGCCGCCGTGCAGGCGGCGGCAGCGCGGGGCTTATCCTTCGGCGCGCCGACCGCAGGTGAAGTCGATATGGCCGACCTGTTGTGTCAGTTGCTGCCCTCGCTCGATATGGTGCGCCTGGTCAGTTCGGGAACCGAGGCGACAATGAGCGCCATCCGTCTGGCGCGTGGCTACACCGGACGCGATCTGCTGATCAAGTTCGAGGGTTGTTACCACGGCCATAGCGACAGTCTGCTGGTGAAAGCCGGCTCAGGTCTGCTGACCTTCGGCAATCCCAGTTCGGGCGGTGTTCCGGCGGACCTCGCCAAGCTCACCCTGGTGCTTGATTACAACGATGTCAGCCAGCTTGAAGCCGCCTTTGCCGAACACGGCCCGCGCATCGCAACGGTGATCGTCGAACCGGTGGCCGGCAATATGAACCTGATTGTCCCCAAGCCCGAGTTTCTCCAGGCGATGCGTTCGCTATGCACGAAGCATGGCGCAATACTGATTTTCGACGAGGTGATGACCGGCTTTCGCGTCGATGTGCAATGCGCGCAGGGCTACTACGGCATCACGCCAGACCTGACCACACTTGGCAAGGTCATTGGCGGCGGCATGCCGCTTGGCGCCTTTGGCGGCAAGCGCGAGATCATGGAAAAGATCGCGCCGTTGGGACCGGTCTATCAGGCCGGCACCCTGTCGGGCAATCCGGTAGCGGTGGCGGCCGGGCTGGCGACGCTAAAACTGATCCAGCATCCTGGCTTTTACGCAACGCTGACAAACAAAACCAGCGCCCTGTGCGCGGGGCTGACCACGGCAGCGAGAAAACACGGCGTAACATTCTGTGCGCAATCGATTGGTGGCATGTTCGGCCTCTATTTCCGTACGGCCTGCCCGCAAAGCTATGCCGAAGTCATGGAGTGCGACAAGGACGCCTTCAATCGTTTCTTCCATGCCATGCTCGACGCCGGGCACTACTTTGCGCCGTCGGCCTTCGAAGCCGGCTTCGTCTCTGCCGCGCACAGCGATGCCGACATCGCCGAAACGGTCGCGGCGGCTGAGGCTATCTTCAAAAACTGGTAGTCGTTTACAAAACAGCGAACCACTAAGAAAACTAAAAGCCAACTTAGTTTTTCTTGGTGCCCCTTGGTGACTTGGTGGTTCGCTTTATTTCGTTGACTGACTTCTAGCGCAGCCAGCCCTTCTTGCCGAAGAACCAGAACGGCAGTGCGACTGAGATGAACATCAGCGCCAGCGAGAACGGGTAACCGTACTCCCAGTTGACTTCAGGAAACCAGCCCTTGAAGTTCATGCCGTAAATGCTGGCGATCAGTGTCGGTGGCAGCATGGCGACCGAGGCCACCGAAAATATCTTGATGATCTTGTTCTGGTTGATGTTGATGAAACCAACGGTGGCATCCATCAGAAAGTTTATTTTCCCGAACAGGAAAGACGTGTGCCCGTCGAGCGATTCAATGTCGCGCAAGATCTGACGCGCGTCTTCGAGTTGATCGGCGTTGAGAAATTTGCCGCGGGTCAGGAAGGAAACGGCCCGCCGGGTGTCGTGAACATTGCGCCGGATACGCCCGTTCAAATCCTCTTCGCGCGCGATGTCAGCCAGAATTTTGGCCGCCTCGGTGTCGGTGATTTCAGTTCCCAATACATGCTTGCTGACGTCCTCGAGTGCGGCATAGACGTCTTCCAGCGCGTCGGCCGAATATTCGGCATCGGCGGCATAAAGGTCGAGCAACACATCCTTGCCATCGGTCACGTAACCGGGTTGCGTGCGTGCCCGCAGACGCTGCAGACGAAAGATTGGCAGCTCTTCGGTACGCACCGTGAACAGGATGTCGCGGTGCAGGATCAGGGCCACTGCGACGTTGCGTGAACCCTCCTTGGTATCGAGCAGGAAGTCCGAATGCAGGTGGATTTCGCCGTTGTCCTCGACGTAGAAGCGTGCGCTGGCCTCGAGGTCGGTCAGATTGCTCGGATTGGGCAACTGGACGTCAAAAAAACGGCCGACCCAGGCGCGAATCTCTGGGGTTGGCGCGACCAGATCGACCCAGATCGGTTTCAGGCATTTGAGATCAAAAGGCGTATTGACGCCGATCTGGCTCAGGCGGCCATTACGCAGTTCGAAGGCGCTGACGGTTGTTTTTTCGTTGCGGTGATGACTGTCACCAATCAGATCCTGACGCACTTCGTCGGAGAGAATTTCAAGGATCGATTCGCCACGTTCCTCACGCACCTCGTACCAGACCAGAAGGCGATCTTCAGGCTCCAGCGACTCAAGGATCTGGGCAATTTCGGTCAGCGGAATTCGTTCGAGCAGCGAGCGCATTCCGGACAGGTGCTGCTTGTGCGCCACTTCCTCGACCAGATCGTGACGCGGCATTTCCTGGCGATGAACGAGATCCTCCAGCAGCCGGTGCTTGGCAATCAACTCCCGCACATTGCCCAGGTTATCCTGGATTTTTTTTTCTTCACTCATCGGGCAATCTCCCTGTGCTGCAGCGCGTCAAACAGGCGGGAATTCTAGCACGCGTAAACAACGTCGCCGAAGCAAGAAATCGAAAGCCAGGGCGATTACATGACTACAAAGAGCATAACGCTTTCAACGCAGAGATCGCAGAGAAAACCGGGAATAAAAATAGTCTTTACTTTCTCTGCGTCCTCTGCGCCTCTGCGATCTCTGCGTTGAAAGCGTTTGATCTTGCTTTTCCAAGCCCAACCTGATGCGCTTGGTACTCATGCAATCGCGCAAAAAATAAATTCGTGCTCAGGGAATCTGTGCCGACGGCATGCGGACAAGAATGGCCTCGGCTTTACTAGCCAGCCCCGGTGCGCCCCGGTTGCGGTCGTAGAAGCGCGGGCTTGGCACCATGCCGGCCAGTCTCGCTGCCTGCTCGGCCGAGAGCTGCGCAGCGCTGATGCCGAAATAGTGCCGGGCCGCCGCCTCGGCGCCAAACACGCCGTTACCCCATTCGATGACGTTAAGATAAACCTCGAAGATGCGCTGCTTGCTCCAAACAGCCTCGATCATCAGCGTGACGATGGCTTCCTGCGCTTTGCGCCAGGGCGTTTTGGACGGCGTCAGGAAAAGGTTTTTGGCCAGTTGCTGTGAGATCGTCGAACCACCGGCGACGACCTTGCCCTTCTTCCGGTTTTTCTCAATAGCCTTCTGGATACCCTCCCAGTCAAAGCCTTCGTGGTGGACGAAGAGATCGTCCTCGGCAACGATGAGGGCGCGCTTCAGGTGGCTCGAGATCTGACCATAACTGACCCACTGCTTTTTCAACTGTGCCTTGGGGTCCTTGGCCTGCAACTCGCCCAACCGGATTTCCATGAAACGGGTGGTGTCCGGGTTCACCCAGCTCCACCACAGCACCCAGCCAAACAACCATAACTGATAGAGCAGGAGCAGGCCAAAGAAGCCGAGTAGCAGGCGTTTGAGCCAGTGCGCGGCAAAGCTCAAGGGGCTTTTGCCGCTCATGCCTTCTGCAAAAGCGCCATGACTGGAAAGCCTTCGGGACGCACGCCGCGCCAGATAAAAAAAGATTCTGCGGCCTGCTCGACGAGCATGCCCAGACCTTCGGATATCAGTGATGCGCCCTGATTTTTGGCAAAAATCCTGAACGGGCCATCGCCCTGGCCGTACATCATCTCGTAGGCCAGGCTGCCGGGGGCGAAGATGCCATCCGGCAAGAGCGGCATCGAGGCGTAAAGGCTCGCCGACGTGGCGTTGATCACGATGTCAAAAGACCGTCCGGCTAGTTCATCGTAGCCGCAAGCCGTAACCGGACCGAGGTGGGCGAAGTGTTCGCTGATCACCTTGGCCTTGGATACGGTGCGATTGGCAATAGTCAGTGATTTAAGACCCTCTTCGAGCAAGGGGCCGACGACGCCACGTGATGCACCACCCGCGCCAAGCAGCAGAACGCGTTTGCCCTTGATCGGATAGCGCAGGTTGAGCGTGATGTCGCGCAGCAGCCCGACGCCGTCGGTGTTGTCGCCGATCACCTCGTTGCCTTCGAAGAGGAGAGTATTGGCCGCACCAGCCAGTTCAGCGCGGGGTGTCAACCGCGTCACCAGTGCACACGCTTCCTGCTTGAACGGCACGGTGACATTGGCGCCGCGTCCACCGGCAGCAACGAAGGCATGGACAGCATCGTTAAAGCCGTCCAATGGTGCAAGAATGGCCTTGTAACAGATATCCTGGCCGGTCTGGCGAGCAAAGGCGGCGTGAATGATCGGCGATTTGCTGTGGCCAACGGGGTTGCCAAAAATGGCGTATTGGTCTGTCATGGCGCCCCCTTCTCCCTGGCATTGGTTTCGAGATTGTTTCTGCTGGTGAAATTCCAACTGCGGGTGATGACGAGAATATCCGTGTCACGCTGAATATCGGGCGGGAAAACGGCGTAGGGGCCTGCCATGCTGACGATGCGGCGAGCCGCGTCGTCAAGAATCCGGTAGCCCGAAGAGCGGTTGATCTCGACATTGGCGACCGTCCCGTCGCTCTTGATCGTAACCGACAAGATCAGCGAGCCGTACAACTTGCCTTTGGCTTCTTCCGGGTAATTGAGCGTGCCGACGCGTTCGACCTTGAAACGCCAGTCTTCGATGTACTGGGCAAACCGGTATTCATCGGTGCGCGTACCGATGAACTTCTTGCGCGGCCGCTTGTTGTATTCATCGATATCCCTGGCGATTTCGCCTTCCAGGCGCACCATCTCCAGTGCGTTACGCGCCAGATCACGGCCACTGAGTCCCGGGGTCGGTTCAGGCGGCGCCTCCTTATCGTTTTTTGGTGTTACCACCCCATTGCCTCGTGCCTGGGTCAGCAAGCGCTGTTGCTGCGCTTCGAGAGCTTGTACTCGCTTTTCTGCCTGCTCCAGTTCGTTGCCGCTTTGCTGCCGGTCTGAAGGTGGTAGCGGCGTTCCAGCCCGGCGGTTATGTTCGGTGTTACCGCCGCCGTCGAGATTGGCCTGTGCCAGCGCCTGGGCGTTGGTCGGTTTGCGTGCTGACTTGCTATTGACCAGGATGATGTCGAGCGCCTTCTCCTGAAAAGCGCGTGAAGCGTCGGGAAAGGTGAAATGCAGCGAGAATACGCCAGCGTGGAGCAGGAACGAAGCGCCCAGCGCCAGATACAGATTGCGCTCGCCCGTCGGTAAAGCCCGCAGTTGGCGTGACATGCGGCGCACCTTAATCGACCTCCTCCAGAGCGTCGCTGAAGGTCAGTGTATCGGCCAGCGGATCAAGTGTCTCGACATAGCGGCAGCCGAGCTCAAGCGTCAGGAAATCAATCGACTCGATGGACAGGCGAATGCGCTGACCAGTTTTCAGCTCCGGTGCCGAAGGCACGCGCTGGATCAGCGGCAGGTGATCGAGTTTGCAGAGATTATCACGCCGGATCGTCGCCTCGATGCTGCGCACCCCTTCCTGGCGCAGCCAGCGCAGGCACCAGTAACGTTCCATGCCGCGCTGAAAATCGGCGTAGGCGGTATAGCAGAGTTCGAAGTCGCGCAAAGTCGCGAACAGGGCGTCCGACTTGGCCGTGAAGTGTGGCGTGTCACCGCTAAGGCAGGCGATCAACTGCCATTGGTTGAGCAGATCGACATAGCGGCGCAACGGCGATGACGTCCAGGCGTACTGCGCCACTCCCAGACCGTCGTGTGGCAGCGGCGAGGTCGTCATGCGCACCTTGCCTGCGGTCTGTGCCCGGTAGATAGCGGCCACACCTTTTTCGGCAAGCAAGCCGCCCCAGGTGCTATTGGCGACAATCATCAACTCGGCGACCAGCTTATCGAGCGGGCTGCCGCGCTGGCGCTCGCTGATGTCGACGCGGCAGTGCTCGGCATCGGCCAAATCGCCAGTGATGGAAAAGTTGTAGTCGTTGTTGCCGTGCATCGCCGAAGGTTTGCCGCGCCGCCCTTCGCAAGCGTTGGCCAGTTGCCACAGCGTTTTTAACTGATCGGCAAAGGGAAAGTCAGGCAGGCCGGCCGCCAGCGTCTGCTCGTTGAACAGAGGTTCGAGGTCGTGATGGCGCAGATTGGCGACAATGGGAACGAGTTCCACCCGCGATTCATGCGCCGTGATCTCGAAGTCCGGGCTCACCGTCAGATAGAGCGAAACAGCCGGGCAATCACGACCGGCGGCGAGGGTGAAGTTCTCGACGGCGGCTTCGGGCAGCATGGTGATCTTGTTGCCCGGCATGTAGACGGTGGACAGCCTTTCGCGCGCCACAACAGCGAGCGGCGAACCGGGTGCGATGCCCAGGCCCGGCGCCGCGATGTGAATACCAACGCGCCAGCCTAGACCAGGCAGTTCCTGCAAGGAAAAGGCGTCGTCGATCTCGGTGGTCGCCGCGTCGTCGATCGAGAAAGCCTGCATATCGGTACGTGGCAAGCCGCCCGGCGGCAAAGGCAGATCGCTGGCCACAAGCTCGGCGCCGCGCGGAAAATAGTCGAGCAGAAAACGCTGAAAATGGAAATCGTACGGCGAAGCGATGGCGCCGCATTTCTCCAGCAGATGCAGCGCAGAGAGCCCGGTGTCGACGCAGGCCGCCTCCAGTGCCTTGGTTTCGAAGCGGTTGCGGTCAGGTTTGTAGAGTAATTGCTTGAGCAGCGGCAAAAACTCGGGCGGCAGGGTGTACGCCGTCAGTTCGCCAACCATGCGCTCGACGGCTAGGGCCTGCTGACGCTTTTTTTCAAGACCGGCCAGAGCTGCTGCGAGAATGTCTGCAGGGGCCTTGCGGAAGCGCCCACGGCCCTTGCGATGGAAGTAGACGGGCGCTGAATGCAGGGCCAGCAGCAGTGCCGCCGCTTCGACGGTAGTCGCCTTGACCCCGGCGCCAGCGAAGTAATCGTCGGCAAAATCAGCAAAAGAAAATTCGTCATCGCGCGCGCACTCCCAGAGAAACTCGGTTTCAATCCCCTCAGCGAGGGACTGTGCCCAACTGAGTAATTCACCTGGCGCCGGTTCCGCGTAACGCAACAGAACGTGCGCCGACTTGATCTTGGAACGCTTGCCGGAGGCTGTCTCGACCTGTAGCGAGGCGTCATTTTCGCTCAGGATGGTGGCGGTTTTGAAGGCGCCGTCTTCTTCATACAGTACATGCATCGGGCCGATTATAACCCGCAATATTCAAGCAGTTGCGGCAACAAAATCGGAAAACGGGTGAAGCTGTGGTCGCCACCCTCAAGCACGCTCTGGCGGCAGCCGGCGTAGCGGGCGATGGCCAGCCGATAATCGAGCACTTCGTCGCCGGTCTCGACCATCAGCAGATAGCGTTCGGGCGTCACCTGGGCGACTTCGAGAGCAGACAATTGTGCAATGTGTTCGGCAGTGAACTCGAAGGACTCGCCAGTATGCAGATTGGATTGTGTGCCGATGTATGCGTCGAGCGAGAGCGGAGCGACGACAGCGGGGTTGATCAGAACCGCCCGCAAGTTGTGCTTTTCGGCCAGCCAGGTGGCATAGTAGCCACCAAGCGAACTGCCAACCAGGGTCAGTGCTGCGCCCTGCGTTTCAATGACGGCTTCGGCCTGCGCGATGGCCTTTTCGGGAACGTGCGACAGCACCGGGCAAAACAGGCGGTTGCCCTGTCCGCGCGCGTCCAGGGCGGCGGCCAGTGAGCGCACCTTCCACGATGCCGGCGACGAGCAGAAGCCGTGTAGATACAGGATAGCCGGGGTCACGAACTAGCCCACGCAACCATATCCAGTTTCCAGGTAATCAACACGGCAATGCCGAAGGCGATGCGGTACCAGGCAAAAATGCTGAAGTCATGGCTGCTGATGTAACGCAGCAAGCCACGCACGGCCCAGAACGCTGAGCCGAAGGCCGCCACGAAACCCACCACCCACATGCCCAGATCGTCGAGGGAGAGCAGCGCGCGTTCCTTGTAGAGTTGGTAGAAGGTGGCCGCGATCAGCGTCGGAATGGCCAGAAAAAAGGAAAATTCGGTTGCTGCGCGGCGTGACAGACCAAAGAACAACCCACCGATAATCGTCGCCCCCGAACGCGACGTCCCCGGAATCAGCGCCAGCGTCTGCGCCAGTCCCAGCTTGAGGGCATCAAGCACGGACAGTTCGTCGACCGACTCAACACGGATGCGATGCTCGCGGCGCTCGGCCCAGAGAATAACCAGGCCGCCGACGATGAACGCCGTCGCCACTGCCGGTGCGTTGAACAGATAAGCCTTGATCGTTTTTCCGAAGAGCAGGCCAAGAACGGCCAGCGGCATGAAGGCAACAGCGATGTTGAGCGCGAAACGCTGCGCCGCCGGGTCGCGCGGCAGACCGAGAACGACTTGCGCGATCTTCGCCCGATATTCCCAGCAGACGGCGAGAATGGCTCCCGACTGGATGACGATCTCGAACAGCTTGCCGCGCTCGTCATTAAAGTTGAGCAGGTCGCCAGCCAGAATCAGATGTCCGGTGGACGACACCGGCAAAAACTCGGTGACGCCCTCGACGATACCAAGGATGAGGGCTTTGAACAGGAGAAGGAGATCCACTGGGCGCTTCCAGACAAAAGCCGGATTCTAACAGCAGCCCTCTGCTCTTGAACGCCTCAATAAGCCATTTAAACGCTGGCAGACCCAATGATCCACCAACCACAAGACCTTACGCATACACCCCAGCATTCCTCTCCGGGTAACTCTCATAAACATGCTCGAATACCGCCGAGCATTTCTGGTGGTAGAGCACAGGGGTATAGGCACGCGGCAGGCCGGTGTCGAGGGTGTCTTCGATGGTCAGCTTCAACTGTGACCGTGCCGCCGCTTTCTGCCGCCAGTTCAGCACGAGTAGCACCTTAAGCCGCGCCAGCAATGCGCGGGTTGCCTTCTTCACTTCGGCGCGTTCTTCGGGAGTCAGTTCTGGCGCCGGTCGGGTGAGGATGTCAAAGATCACCAATTCTTCCTCGCTCATGTTCTCGCGCACATGCCGTTCCTGCTCGTCGTTCAGGCTGTTGGAGAGCTTCATCAGTTCCTCGAACAGCTCCTCGATGCTGCGGCTACCCGCGTTGTAACTCTCGATCAACGCCTCGAATTTTTCGGCGAAATTGGCACGGGTGCGGTTTAACTGAATCATCGCTCCCAGTTGGGCGCGGATTGCCGCTTTGAGCACTTCGAGGTCGGTGTTCTTGTGCTTCGATGCTTTGAATCTGTTGGCCAGCGCCTCGAAGTTGATCTTCGACAGATCGAGCGCCGGTGGCCCTGACTGGCGGATTTCGTGACCGGTGATCGATTCGTCGAGCAGGCCGTTGATTCTCCCCATCACCTGCGAGATGTCCGAGGGGTTGGGGTTAAGTTTGGCGCGG
Source organism: Propionivibrio sp. (assembly GCF_029255185.1). Lineage (GTDB taxonomy): Bacteria > Pseudomonadota > Gammaproteobacteria > Burkholderiales > Rhodocyclaceae > Propionivibrio. The sequence goes on along the minus strand of NZ_JAPUVO010000070.1, from coordinate 1,283 downwards.
ATGGCCTCGGCCAGCGTCGTCAGGCAGGCGACACGGCTGGCGAATTCCAGCACCGACGGGTCGGGCTTCACGGCGCGGTAGAGCGCGCTTACCAGGCGCTCATGGGCAAAGAAATCACGACGTAGCGGGTCGGGGGAGATCAGCGCGTTCATGCCGTCCTGAATGCGCGACAGACGCTCCATGCTGCCGACATCTGTCGCCTCGATCTCGGTCAGCATCACCTTGTGCGCGGCGCAGAAGGCCGTGGCATTCACGACCGACTTGCGCAGTTCCTCGACCAGTTGCTGCTTGTCCTTTACCGGACTCTTCCCGTCCTTGCCTGCCCCGTAGATCGCCAGCGCCTTTTCCAGCGAAGCGAAGACGTTGGCGTAATCAACGATGACGCCACTGTGCTTGCCGGGAAAAACCCGGTTGGCGCGAGCGATGGTCTGCATCAGCGTGTGGTTGCGCATCGGCTTGTCGAGATACACCGTCGAACAGCTCGGTGCGTCGAAGCCGGTCAGCCACATGGCGCAGACGAAGACTAGGCGCAGCGGATCGTCGGTGTCCTTGAACTTCTCGGCCAGCCCCGGCTGCGATTCGTTCATGCGCTTACGGTGCGGCTCGATGTCGAGGCCGAGCGCTTGCATCTGCTGGATTTCGTTCTGCCCCGGCGAGACGATCACCGCCATATCTGTGGTGGTCAGCACGTCCAGCCGTTGTTTCAGTTCGGCTATGCGCAGGTCGCGCCGCGCCTGCTCGGGGGTCATCCCGCCGCCGCGCTGCTGGTAGGACAGTTCGCCCAGTTCCTTCTGCACCCGTGCCGTTTCCGCCGCCCAATGCAGCGTGACCTTGTCGTACATACGCAGCGCGGTGGCCTTGTCGATCGACACCACCATCGCCTTGCCGACCGCATTTGCCAACATTCCGCGCCCGAGGAAGTGCCGCACGATGTCCTGTGCCACGGTTTCCAGCCGGTCGTCACGGGTGATCAGGTGGTATTGCCGCCCCAGCACCGCCTCCAGCTTGGCCTCCTGATCGGCGTCGAGGTCGGCGTCCTCGATCAGGCGGTAAATGTCTGCGTTCAGGTCGGGATTAACGAGCTGCAATTCCGGCGTGCGGTTCTCGTAGAACAGCGGCACGGTGGCGCCGTCCTCGATGGACTGCCAGGGCAATTGCATCAAAATGCGAATGCCATTGTCGTCGACCCACAGAAATAATCGTTTACGCTCAATGAGTTACAGAGGGGCTGTTCACAGCGTTTGGAATTGTGTAGTTTTCTGTCTTTTTGGGGTGACTCATGG
>NZ_JAPUVO010000069.1 GCF_029255185.1 Propionivibrio sp. | reverse complement strand
GCAGCGCGTCGGGCAACATCCGGCCAGCCGTGCCAACGAACTTACGCCCCGAGTCTGGAAACAACTCTTCGCCGACAACCCGCTTCGCTCGCCTTTGCACAGTCTGCGCGCCTAGCCAATAACGCCCGATAGTTACCGGTTACCGGCCAGCGTCGCCGGCACGCTGCGCCTCACGGTCATTGCTACCGACCGCTATGGCCTGAGTGCCAGTAGCAGCTTTGGCTTGAGCGTCATCACGCTGTCCACCCCAAACAACAGCATTACCGTACAGTCAGGCCTTGCTGCAAACACCGGAACAGGGCTCGGCACACCGTTGCCGACGAACGCGACGTTCAAGGTCGATTGGCAGGGCAGCGCGCCGGTTCTAGGCAAGCCGGCCGATGAGGAGTGGCTGGTCGACTATCTTGGTGTGCGCCCGGCGGCCAAGAGTCTGGCGGAATTGACGGGGTTGGTGGTGAAGCTGGAGGGGGTGACGAGTTGAAAACGCTTCACGCCGCAGCCGGGAGTTTCTGCAGCATGGTCAGCAGTTGCGCCAGCTTGTCTTTCATTTCGCGACGGTCGACGATCATGTCGATGGCGCCCTTGTCGAGCAGGAACTCGGCACGCTGGAAACCCTCGGGCAAGGTCTGATGCACCGTCTGTTCGATGACACGCGGCCCGGCAAAACCGATCAGCGCGCCGGGCTCGGCGATCACCACGTCGCCGATGAAGGCGAAGGACGCCGAAACGCCGCCCATCGTCGGATCGGTGAGAATCGAAATGAAGGGTAGCCTGGCCTCGGAGAGCTTGGTCAGGACGGCGGAGGTCTTAGCCATCTGCATCAGCGAGAACAGTCCTTCCTGCATGCGCGCGCCGCCGGAAGCGGTGATGCAGATGAAGGGCAGGCTCTGCTCGACCGCAGCCTGCACGCCGCGCACGAAGCGCTCACCGAGCACCGACCCCATCGACCCGCCCATGAAGTCGAATTCAAAAACGGCAATGACCACCGGCAAGGTTTTCAGTGCGCCCTGGACAACCACCAGCGAGTCGGTTTCGCCGGTGCTTTCGGCAGCGTCGAGCAATCGCTCGGCATAGCGGCGACTGTCCTTGAACTTCAGCGAATCGACCGGCAGGACTTCGCTGCCGATTTCAAAGCGTCCATCAGGATCGAGCAGCAGTTCGATGCGCGCCCGCGCGTCGATGCGGTTATGGTGCCCACACTTGGGGCAGACATCGGCGTTTTTTTCCAGATCGGTCGCGTACAACACGGCCTCGCATGACGGGCACTTGCTCCACAACCCCTCGGGTAACGAGGACTTCCGTGCAACGCCGGTGTCATTGCGCTTGATCTTTGGCGGCAGGAGTTTGTTCAACCAGCTCACGGCCTTCCTCCAGCCAGAGAAGGCGCAGCGCTTGCATCGTCGATCCCGCATCGTAGTGTGGCGACCAGCGCGCGAACCCGAGCGCATACGCTGTCCTTGTCGGATTGTTCAATTTCCTCGATGATCCGGCTGCCGACGACGACGGCATCGGCGATTCTGGCCACCGATCCGGCCGTGACCGCATCGCGAATGCCGAAACCGACACCGACCGGAATACCCGTTTGGGCTTGAATCTCCGGGATGCGCGCGGCAACGGCGGCAACGTCAAGCTGGGCCGAACCGGTTACCCCCTTGAGCGAGACGTAATAGACGTAGCCGCTGGCCAGCGCCGCGACCTGCGAGATGCGTTCAGGCGTCGAAGTTGGCGCCAGAAGGAAGATCGGATCAAGGGCATTGGCACGCATCGCGCATGCAAACTCGATACTTTCTTCCGGCGGATAATCGACAACCAGGACGCCATCGACACCGGCAGCAAAGGCAGTCGTCGCAAAGTCATCGACGCCCATGGCCTCGATCGGATTGGCGTAGCCCATAAGGACCACCGGCGTCTGGTTATCGTCGGCCCGGAAATTGGCCACCATGGTCAGCACCTGGCGCAGGCTGACGCCTTTCTGCAAGGCGCGCTCGGAAGCGCGCTGGATGGTCGGTCCGTCGGCCATCGGGTCGGAAAACGGCACACCAAGTTCGATGATGTCGGCGCCGGCCTCGACCATCGTATGCATCAGGGTCACGGTCAGTGCCGGGTCGGGATCGCCAGCGGTGATGAACGGGATCAGCGCCTTGCGCCCCTGCGTCCGCAGGCGCTCGAATGTGGCTTGTATTTTTGACATGATTAGAGGGTGATTCCCGATTTTTCGGCGACGGTGTGCATATCCTTGTCACCGCGACCGGAGAGATTGACCAGCAGGATCTTATCTTTCGACAAGGTCGGCGCGAGTTTGGCGGCGTAGGCCATGGCATGGCTCGATTCGAGCGCCGGAATGATGCCTTCCAGTCGGCACAGGTTGTGAAACGCCTGCAGCGCCTCGGCATCGGTGATAGTGACGTATTCTGCACGTCCTGAATCCTTGAGCCAGGCGTGTTCCGGACCAACGCCTGGATAATCGAGACCGGCTGAAATCGAGTGCGTCTCGATGATCTGGCCATTCTCGTCCTGCAAAAGGTAGGTGCGGTTACCGTGCAGTACGCCGGGGCGACCAGCAGTCAACGACGCCGCATGACGACCGGTTTCTATGCCATCACCAGCAGCCTCGACGCCGATCAGACGCACATCATGGAGCGGAATGTAGGGATGGAAAATACCCATGGCATTCGAACCACCGCCTACGCAGGCAATCACGGCATCAGGCTGTCGCTCGCACTGAGCCTGCATCTGGACAATCGACTCCTGGCCGATTACTGACTGAAAGTCGCGAACCATCATCGGATAGGGATGCGGACCGGCGACCGTGCCGATGATGTAGAACGTGTTGCTAACGTTGGTGACCCAGTCGCGCATCGCTTCGTTGAGCGCGTCCTTGAGGGTTTTCGAACCGCTCTCGACCGCTACCACCGAAGCGCCGAGCAGTTTCATGCGGTAAACGTTGGCGGACTGCCGTTTGATGTCCTCGGAGCCCATGTAGACCACGCATTCCATGCCGTAACGCGCCGCCACAGTGGCGGTGGCAACGCCGTGTTGACCGGCACCGGTTTCGGCGATGACGCGCGGCTTGCCCATGCGTCGGGCCAGCATGGCCTGACCAATGCAGTTGTTGATTTTGTGCGCGCCGGTGTGATTCAGGTCTTCGCGCTTGAGGTAGATCTGTGCACCGCCGAGCAGGTCGGACCAGCGTTTGGCGTGATACAGCGGGCTCGGGCGACCGACGTAATGCTTCAGGTCGTACTCGAACTCGGCGATGAAGAGCGGATCACACCGGGCAAGCGCGTAAGCTTCTTTCAGTTCTTCAAGCGCGGGGATCAGCGTTTCGGCAACAAATGTGCCGCCATAGCGGCCAAAGTGACCACTGGTGTCAGGCAAGTCATAACGGGGGACAACCACGATTTCTCCTTGAGGCAGATGCAATGAAAAACGAACAGACGATCAAGATGCAGATCAATCGGTCGGCATCAACCCAGCCGCTCGCACGGCAGCAATAAAAGCACGAATCTTTTCAGCGTCCTTGATTCCCCTGCTCACCTCGACGCCCGACGAGACATCAACTGCCGCCGGCCGCACACGGCTTATCGCTTCCGCCACGTTGCCAGCATCCAGCCCGCCGGAAAGGATAATCGGCGTGCGCAACGCCGACGGTATCAGCGCCCAGTCAAAAATCTTACCGCCACCACCGAAGCCGTCAACAAAGGCATCCAGAAGAATCGCCTGCGCCGAAGGATAAGCCGCAGCGCATTGTACCAAATCCACCCCCGGCTTGACGCGCACCGCTTTTATGTAGGGGCGATCGAACTGCCTGCAATAGCGTTCATCCTCGTCGCCGTGGAATTGCAGCAGGTGGATGGGAAGTGCGGCCAGTGTTTCCTCAACCACTACCGGATCGGCATTAACGAAGAGGCCGACGATAGTGACCAGGGGCGGAACTGCGCGCGCCAATTCGGCGGCTTGCGGCAGATCGATAAACCGCGGGCTGGGTGGGTAGAAAACCAGGCCAATGGCGTCGGCACCGGCGTCCACAGCCGCATGCAAATCCTCGATCCGGGTCAGCCCGCAAATCTTGATGCGCGGTTTCATCGTTGACAAGTTCCTCTTGCTCAAAAGCCTAACGCGCCGGAAAAGAAGGAATCCTCGCTGACCGGCAACCGCCACTGCGATTCATACTTGACTCCCACCAAATACAGCCCGGCCGCAGAAAACGTCGGCGCAGCCAGACGGCGATCGCCCGCAGCCAGCAACTTCGCCATCCATTCGGGAGGATGTTTACCCTGCCCAATATAGACCAGACTGCCCACCAGGTTACGTACCATGTGCTGTAAAAAAGCACCAGCCTCGAAATCAAAAACAATCATTTCGCCGCAGCGTCGCACGCAAGCATAGCGCATCGTCTTGAGTGGTGATTTGGCCTGGCAATCCGCCGCCCGGAAGGCTGAAAAGTCATGCTCTCCGAGCAGCAATGCGGCCGCCTGCTGCATACGCCCGACCTCCAGTGGATGATGATACCAGCCGGCACGCCCATGCCAGACACCGGTACGCTGCAGCTGATTAAGCAACAGGTATCGATAGCAACGCCCGTAGGCAGAAAACCTCGCATGAAAATCGTCTCCGACCGGACGCGCCCAGCGTACTGAAACGGTGAGCGGAAGAAAGGTGTTGACGCCGCGCACCCAGGCACTCAGTGGACGTTCGACCAAGGTGTCGAAATGCACGACCTGACCCGTTGCGTGCACACCGGCGTCGGTTCGGCCGGCGCACACGACTTTGACCGGCGCCCCGGCGATCCGCTGCAAGGCGGCTTCCAGCACGTCTTGCACCGTAGGGGCCCCTGGCTGCTTCTGCCAGCCATGAAAGGCGCTTCCGTCATATTCCACACCGAGAGCAAATCGCATCCTGAACACTTACCTGAAACAACAAAAGGTCACCGCTGCAACGAGGAATACGCAGAGAAGATAATCGGACCGGCACAGCGACTGATGATTTATCTCAATCCGTTCACTCACGCCTGACACTGGAGCGTTGAGCAAGTCTCGCCAATCTCGAGGACGTGGCAGTGTTTCAACATAACGCAACACCAGCATGAGACGCACCACCCCCCGCTCCGAATCCAGCCCAAAATGTTGCAAGGGCTTGAGCAAGGTATGGGTGGCGGCCAGCAATTCGGGAAGTGGCATTGTTTCCAGAAAAGCAGCAACGGCAATCAGTACCAGCACCAAGCGCCCGAGATGGGTCAACGCTTCGCGCAAGCCTTCGTGGGTCGGCGCCGGGGCGCCGTGCCAGAGCGGCTCACCGGCAACACCCCAGGAAAAAATGATCAGCAGCGAGATCAGCAGCCAACGCGTCCGCCAAACAAGGCGCCAGCCACGCTTCAAAACATGCAATCCGCATAATGGCAGAGACAGAATGGCAGTGGCCAGCACTACGCCACTCATGCATTGCACGACGACGAGAAGCCATAACCAGACAAGTAGACGCGTCGTTGGATGAACAGTAAGGCGGGACATGGAGATGTCCAGTAGCACGAAATAAAAGGCCGCAGCCCGGGGAACGGAGCTGCGGCCAAGATCTTAGATTTGTAGCCGATTATTCGCCAATTTTGGCAAGAATAAGCTGTGCTTTTGTGCGTTGCGTAGCATCGCCCTCTTTCAGAACTTCTTGCAGAAGTTCGCGCGCACCCTCGAAGTCACCCATTTCCTCATAGGCTTTCGCCAGATCAAGTTTGGTCGTCACTTCTTCGCTGGCAACGACATCGGGATGCTGTGGGAGATCCTGCTCAACGACAACCCGCGGACTGATGAGAGTTTCTGCCTGCGCTATTTCAAAATTTGGATTGACTGCGGTCGACACCTGTATTCTTTCGAATGAACTATCCGGTGCAGGAAGGTCTTCAATCACGGGCGGCGGGGGCGGTGACGGAATGATGAGTTCAGGCTCTTTGAGGTCCAGATCGATTGAGGAGAGATCGAAGGACGACGGCTCAGGCAATGATTGTCCAAGAAAGGTCGACTCGGTCAGACTGACGTCAAACCGGACGCCAAGGTCGTCGTCTGACGCAGCAGCAAGTACGTCACTCGACATACTCCTTGTACCCACCTGAAATTCTGTTATCTCCTCCGAGCTTGGCTCGTTATCGATATCAAAATCAAGATCGGCAGGCTCATTCTTGGCTTCTACCTGAGGCGTTTCCGCTGTCGAAATATCTGGAAAATCAAAGTCAAGACCAACTGCCGGCACACTAGCAGTAATGTTTGAAACCAACGGGCTGTCGACCGCAAGATCAAAATCGAGAGCTGCCTCATCAACCACCGGTGCGGGCAGCTTAAGGGTGTCCGCCATCGTAGCCTTGGTACTGTCACTCTGGGACGTGGCCGAGGCTTTGTTGTCACCCCGTCCAAGGTCAAAATCAAGACTGGTCAGATCGGGTGCAGCGACGGGAACTGCAACGGGCTCACTGGTGCTCGCCACGCTGGCCGATTGTGACAATTCTCCTTGCGTGCTGACGGTTTGCTTCATCGCTTGGGGCGTAACAACCACGGTTGCATTTGCATCAAATGCCGCCGTGCCCGTTGGAACCGCTGGAGCCGCTGGAGCTTCTTGCGCAGACCCGCCAAACAGCGGATTGCCCGGTTCAAGCTTGAGGCCCATTGCGACTGCTTTTTCCCAGTCGGCGCCGACACCGCTGGTCTCGGTGTACAGATCGGTTGCCAGCGTCTCGAATTGCTGGAGATCCTTCCGGTTTGAATAAATCTCAAGCAACTTCAAATGAATGGCATAGCGCTTCGGATCTTTCTGCCGGGCTTCAACAAGGATTTCCTCGGCCTGGACATCGCGACCATAGGCCATGTAAACGTCGGCCTCAGCTACCGGATCAACCTCATCCGTATCGATACTGCCCGGTCCAGCCTGACTGAAATCGGTTTGTGCCGGCCCATGCGAGGTATCAACACTCTGCCCGCCTGTACTGCGGAAAATCGAGTTGGCCGTCAAGCCACTAAATTGCTGCGACAGGCTGCTGCCCAGCCCCAGGGGTGCCTCCCCCATGCGAGCACGCCGACGTCGAACCACGAAATAGGCGGCGATGATCGCCAGAATTCCGCCACCGCCGACCAGAAGAACCAGCGGGTTGTCGAGCAATCCGTCGACCAGACCAGGCTCCTCCGGGACAGGCATTAAAGGGGGCAACGGCTTGGCTTTCGGCGCTTCAACGGGCTTAACTGCTTCAACCGGCTTGGGCTCAACTTTCGGCTCGGGCTCGGGCTTAGGTTCGGGTTTGGCTTCCACAGCCTTGGCAACAGGCTCGGGTGGTTTCACCTCAACCGGCTTTTCCACGGGTTTCACGACAGCAGCCTCTACCACAGGCTCAGGCTTGGGAGGAGGCGCCACGATGACAGGTGCGGGTGGCGGAACTGGCGGTGCTGGGGGAGGCTTGACCTGCTCCACCGGCTTCTTCACTTCGGCCAGCGCGGCCTTTTCGGCAGCCTGCTTTTGCAATTCAGCAAGACTCTGATTTTTCAGCTCAACCAGTTTCTGCAAGTCAGCAACATTTTTCTCAAGAGTGACCAAGCGTTGTTTGGCCTCATTGAGCGCCTTCTCCTTGGCAATCTGGTCTTCTTCACTGCGCTTTGCTGCTGCAGCAGCCGATTTGCTAGCGGCCGTTTCCGTCGGTGAAACCTTCAGCTGATCCTTGGGCTCTGCAGCCGGAGTGGCCTTGTCATCGACTTTTGCCGTTATCTTGCCGCCAGACTCCTGCCTGGCTGTCGATTCCTTCACCGGGGTCTGTGCCGCAACACCCGCCAACTTGCTGCGGTAAGCATTCCAGTCGGATGACTGGGCAACAACAATTTTACTGGCATCCCCTGTGGAAACCGCTTCGACGGCTGCTTTCTCGGGCAGCGAAAGAATCTTGCCAGCCTTCAAGCGGTTCATATTACCACCGTCGAAAGCTTCCTGATTGGCGCGCAACAAACCCACCAACATTTGCTCCAGTGAGACGCCCTCCGGCTTGGTCTCGCTGGCAATTTTTCTCAGGGTATCGCCGCGTTTGACTTCACGAACATCCCGCCGCTCAGCCGGTTGTTGCACCGGTTGTTGCGTTGTTTCCTGCACCCGAACCTTGGCCATTGCCTTACTACGCAATTCGTCGTCAATCGGCGCCGGCATCCGCGTTACCGGTACCGGTGGCTTGCTGACCGAAAGCGCAGGCCTGACTATTGCCGGAGCAACGGGTGGAAAACCCTTGGCAGCGACTTCCGGCGGATCAAGCAGGAAGGTATATTCGCGAACCAAACGACCGGTCGGCCAGTTAAGTTCAAGCAGCATATCAACAAAGGGATCGTTGATCGGCTTGTCGGATGTCAGCCTGATGACGGATTGGCCGTTGGCACGCTTGTCCATGCTGAAGCGGATACTCAGCAAAGTCGTCGCGTAATCCAGACCCGCCTGTTTGAATGCATCCGGGGACGCGAGCTGCGCCTTCATGTCGGAGAGCTCTTCGCGCGTTGCGGAGAGTTCTATCTCGGCGCGCAGGGGTTGCCCCAGCGCCGAAAGCACGGCAATTTTACCCAGACCCGCAGCGTGCGCTGCCAGCGGAATTCCTGAAAGCACAAGACAGGATGCAACCGCCATTACGGAGGTACGCAATCCAAGATGTTTTGGTGTCATATCTGTTTTATTGGCCACGGCGCCACCCTGAGCGTCGAAATCGGAATTATTAAAATAACATCATGGGGTTAGCCATGCAAGCTAAACTTGCTTATGATGTGGAAAATAAAAGAAATAAAAAAACCAGCGTGCATACTCCGGTTTTCTTCCAAACAAATCAATCAGTTGTCAAGCAACAGGCGTAGCATCCGGCGCAGCGGTTCGGCAGCGCCCCACAACAACTGATCGCCAACGGTAAAAGCGCCAAGATACTCCGAACCCATTGCCAGCTTGTGCAGACGGCCAACAGGTACGTTCAGCGTACCCGTCACAACGGCGGGCGTCAGTTCGCGCTCGCTGATTTCGCGCTCGTTCGGCACCACCTTGACCCATTGATTGCCCTTGGCAATGATCTCGGACACCTCATCAAGCGGCACATCCTTCTTGAGCTTGATGGTCAAACCTTGCGCGTGGCAACGCATGGCACCGACACGCACACAAAGACCGTCGATGGGAATGCTGCCAGGCGTGCGGAACGGTGGGCGACCAAGTATCTTGTTGCACTCGGCACCACCCTTCCACTCTTCCCTGGACTGCCCCCCGTCAACCGGAACGTCTATCCAGGGAATCAGACTGCCGGCCAGCGCCGTATTGCGGAAATTTTTAGTCGGAAAGCTGGCCGCACGCATTGTTTCGGCAACCTTGCGATCAATGTCAAGAATGGCCGAGGCCGGATCGGCCAGATCAGATTTGACAGCGTCATGCAACGCACCCATCTGTGCAAGCAATTCACGCATATTTTGCGCACCGGCGCCAGAAGCGGCCTGATAGGTCATTGCCGAAACCCATTCAACAAGATCGCTCTGCAACAAACCACCCAGCCCCATGAGCATGAGGGAAACCGTGCAATTGCCGCCGATCCAGTTCTTTCCGCCTTTGCCCAGCGCCGCCTGAATAACGTTGAGGTTGACCGGATCAAGAATGATTACGGCATCCTTTTCCATGCGCAATGTTGAAGCCGCATCAATCCAGTGACCGTGCCAGCCGGTCTCACGTAGCTTCGGGAAAACCGCCTTGGTGTAATCGCCGCCCTGACAGGTGATGATGACGTCCATTTGCTTGAGCACATCAATCGACGTGGCGTCGTGCAAGACGCCGCCGTCCTTGCCACCCAGCGTCGGCGCCTGGCCACCAATCGCCGACGTCGAGAAATACACGGGATCGACGTAATCAAAATCGCCCTCTTCCACCATGCGTTGCATGAGCACCGAACCGACCATGCCACGCCAACCAACCAGCCCAACCTTCTTCATTTCAATTGCCCCAAAAAATCATCCAAATATGCATTACAAAGCCGCCAGAACGGCGTCACCCATTTCCTTGGTACCGACCCGCTTGGTGCCTGGCTCGTAGATGTCGCCAGTACGGTAGCCCTGGACCAGTACTTTCTTGACCGCGCCTTCGATACGCAACGCCACGTCTTCCATGGCAAAGGTATAGCGCATCATCATAGCCACCGACAGAATCGTAGCCAGTGGATTGGCTATGCCCTTGCCCGCGATATCAGGCGCCGAGCCGTGGCAGGGTTCGTACATTCCCTTGTTGTTTTCGTCAAGCGAAGCCGAGGGCAGCATGCCGATCGAACCGGTAAGCATTGAGGCTTCGTCCGACAGAATGTCGCCAAACATATTGCCAGTGACCATCACGTCGAACTGTTTCGGGTTGCGTACCAGTTGCATGGCGGCATTGTCCACCAGCAGGTGCGAGAGCTCGACATCCGGGTACTCAGACGCCAGTTCACTCATCACATCACGCCAGAGCTGTGTCGTTTCAAGGACGTTCATCTTGTCGACCGAGCACAGCTTCCTGCTGCGCTTGCGCGCCGCTTCAAAGGCAACGCGACCGATGCGGCGAATCTCGCTCTCGCTGTAGTGCATGGTATTGAAGCCGACACGCTGATTGATGCCATCCACTTCGCGCATCTCGATCCCGCGTGGCTGGCCAAAATAGATGTCGCCAGTCAGTTCGCGAACAATCAGGATGTCGAGACCGGCAACCACTTCGGCCTTGAGCGTTGAGGCATTGGCAAGCTCCGGATAAAGAATGGCTGGCCGCAGATTGGCAAACAGGCCGAGCTGCTTGCGGATGCCGAGCAGGCCGCGCTCCGGACGCTGCTCACGTGGCAGCACGTCCCACCTCGGGCCGCCCACCGCACCGAGCAGTACGGCATCGGCCGCCTGTGCCAGCTTCTGGGTCGCTTCCGGATACGGGCTGCCCGTGGCATCAACCGCACAACCACCAAGCAGCGCATTTTCCAACTCGAACCTCAGGTCAAGAGCCTTCAACACGCGCACAGCCTCGGCCATGATTTCCAGACCTATGCCGTCACCCGGCAAGACACAAATCTTCATAGCCATCCTCTTAGGCAAACAACCAGGGCTGCTCAGCGCGCCGCTGTTCCTCAAACGCATGGATCTTCTCGGCATGGCGCAGGGTCAAGCCGATATCGTCCCAGCCATTGATCAGGCACTCCTTGCGGAAGGCATCAACGGCAAAAGACAGCGACTTACCGTCTGGACGCACGACCACCTGCTTCTCCAGATCGATGATCAGTGTGTACCCCGGCGCCGCCAAAGCTTGTGCAAACAGCACATCGATCTCCTCAGCCGTCAGAACGATCGGCAGAATGCCGTTCTTGAAGCAGTTGTTGAAAAAGATGTCGGCATAGCTTTCGGCAAGAATCGCCTTGAAACCAAAATCAAGCAAAGCCCAGGGCGCATGCTCACGCGAACTTCCGCAGCCAAAGTTCTTGCGTGTCAGCAGAATCTGCGCGCCCTGATAGCGCGACTGATTGAGCAGGAAGTCTGGATTACGTGGACGCTTCGTGCAATCCTCGCCAGGCTGGCCAATATCCATGTAGCGCCACTCATCGAACAGGTTCGGCCCGAAACCCGAACGCTTGATCGATTTTAAAAACTGTTTCGGAATGATCGCATCGGTATCGACGTTGGCTCGATCAAGCGGTGCTACCAGCCCTTCCAGGCGAACAAACTTATCCATAGTTTCCCTTGCAAGTTGCCTTACTTGGCAACCCTTTCGATGGCCTGACCACCCTTTTCAATATCCTTGCCCACACCATGAACGGTATTGCAGGCGGACAGCGACGATGCAGAAATAATGACAAAAAGTACGAAAGCGAATTTATTCACGTTTATCTCCTCAAAGTAAGTCACGAACATCGGAAAAATGCCCAGCAATCGCAGCGGCGGCAGCCATTTCCGGGCTGACGAGATGGGTCCGCCCACCGGCACCCTGCCTACCCTCAAAATTCCGGTTTGACGTCGAGGCGCAGCGCTCCCCCGCTTCAAGACGGTCGGCGTTCATCGCCAGGCACATCGAACACCCTGCCTCACGCCACTCAAAACCGGCAGCCCGGAAAATTTTGTCCAACCCCTCATACTCAGCCTGTCGCTTGACCAGACCTGAACCCGGAACCACCAGCGCCAGTTTGACAGCGGACGATACTTTGCGGCCTGCGACCACCTTGGCCGCAGCGCGCAGATCCTCGATACGCGAGTTGGTGCACGAACCGATGAATACCTTGTCGATAGCAATCGCCGTGATCGGCGTATTGGCCTCAAGCCCCATGTAATGCAGGGCACGCTCCATTCCCTCACGGCGCGCTTGGTCTTTTTCGCTGGCCGGATCGGGCACCTTGTCACCAATGGCCACGACCATCTCAGGAGAGGTCCCCCAGGTCACCTGCGGCTGGATATCCTCGGCGCGCATGTCGAACACACAATCGAAGGTGGCGCCTTCGTCGCTGTGCAGCGTACGCCAGTAAGCCACTGCGGCATCCCACTGCTCGGCCTCGGGTGCGAAAGGACGGCCCTTCAAGTAATCGATCGTCGAGTCATCGACGGCGATGAAGCCCATGCGCGCACCGGCTTCAATGGCCATATTGCACAGCGTCATGCGCGCCTCCATCGACAGGGCGCGAACCGTGCTGCCGCCAAACTCGATGGCATAACCCGTACCACCGGCCGTGCCGATGCGACCAATAATCGCCAGCGCGACATCCTTTGCCGTCACGCCCTTGCCGAGCTTGCCCTCAACACGACAGAGCATGGTCTTCGATTTCTTCTGCAGCAGACATTGCGTCGCCAGCACATGCTCAACCTCGGAAGTGCCAATGCCCAGCGCCATACAGCCAAAAGCGCCGTGCGTGCTGGTGTGCGAATCGCCGCAGACGACGGTCATACCGGGCAACGTCACGCCGTTTTCCGGACCGATCACATGAATGACCCCTTGCCGCAAATCCTTGAACGGAAAGTAGGCCAAGGCGCCGACTTCGCGGATATTGGCATCAAGCGTTTCAACCTGCAGACGCGACACCGGATCCTCGATGCCGCGTTCCCAGAAATTAGTCGGCGTATTGTGGTCGGCCGTAGCAACGATGGAACTGGCGCGCCAAGGTTTGCGGCCTGAGAGTTTCAATCCTTCAAAGGCCTGCGGACTGGTCACTTCGTGCACCAGGTGGCGGTCGACATAAATCAGCGCAGTTCCATCGGCCTCTTCATGCACCACATGACTCTGCCACAGTTTGTCGTATAAGTTTTGGAGCATAGGTCGGCTATCCGAAAAAGTCTGGCTGAGCGACGGATTATCTCACGGCTGGCCTTGACTGTCAGCATGCACCAGAGAAGAAGGCAGGGTTAATGTTCAGTGTTCACAACGCACGAAACCCGCGTTTCGCCGACGTCCTTTTCCCGAACCCACGCCGCCACCAGGATCAACCCGAGCAGCGAATAAAGCGAACCCAGGGCAAAGGTCAATTCACCACCGAGATGATCCCAGGCCCAGCCGCTGATCAAACCACCGGCCAAGCCACCGGCACCGAACGACAGGCTGGAATACAGCGCCTGCCCGCGCGCACGGGTCCGCCCCGGAAACCAGCGATTGATTGCTGAAATTGCCGTTGAGTGAAAGGCGCCGAAAGTCAGTCCGTGCATAAGCTGCGTCAGCACCATCACGGCCAGCGTGTCCACGCCCCAGCCGATCATCACAAAACGCACGACAGCCACCGTAAAACTCGTCAGCAGGATAGTGCGCAGACTGAAGCGCCGCATCGCGCGCGACATGAAAAAGAATACGGCAATTTCGGCCAGAACACCGAGGGAGAACAAGGCGCCAACCATCGATTTTCTGTACCCGTGATCGGCCAGAAAGATCGGGTAAAAAATGTTCAAAGCCCCGTGCGCCGCCGCCATGGCAAAGGACGCGGCAAGCAGGGCACGGACCCGCGGCTGACGCAGAATTTCACCAACCGGCGGATGCTCTTCGGCGGGTAGGTGAAGCATCGTCTCGGGCATCAGCATTGAACAAAGCACAATGCCAACGAGCGTAACGATACTGACCCAGAGCAGGCTAATCAGGGGCAGATGATCGAGCAAGGCGCCGGCACCCATCACGGCAACGATAAACCCGACTGATCCCCAAAGCCTGACCCGACTGTAACGCGCCAAATTTTCCCGAAGATGATCGAAAGTCAAGGTCTCGACCAACGGCAATGCGGCGGCCCAGAAGAAGGAAAAAACCGTCATGGCCATCAGCAGTCCGTCAAAACGGCTAATGAAAAAGAAAGCTGAAAAGACAATCAGAGCCACCAGGCCGGTCATGCGGACAATCAGCAGCCGTTGCCCGAGCCGGTCAGCGAGCATCCCCCAGAGATACGGCGCAAACAGGCGCATCAACTGCATCTGCGACATCAGCAGTCCGATATCCCAGGCGGAAAAGGAAAGCGACTGAAGGTAAAGACCGAAGTAGGGGGAAAAAACGCCGATAAAGGCGAAATACGCGAAGTAGTAGGCGGACAGCCGCCAGTAGGGGAAGCGATGCATCCGGCGATTTTACCGGATGCATCGCGCGCAACGAGTAAATCAGTTGCTGTTCTTGTGTGCGACCAGCAGTTTGTACATCTTGTCCTTGAGCCTCACACGCACTTTCTTCATTTCCTCGATTGTAAAATCGTCCACCGGCACGTCTTCTTCTTCCAGACGTTCAACCTGACTGGTAAGGTTGTGATACTCGTCGAACATTTGGCTGAAACTGCTATCCGAGGTTCGCAATACTTGCATGACATCCAGAAATTCGGGGAACTCGCGGTGAAGCTCGTGATGGTCTACCTGCATGATCGTACCCTCTCTCTGATCCTGGCCAACCCACTGCACGGCCAGCGTGGTTACAAAATGACAGTCCTGATGACCTGTCAGGATGATGTAGCACCTCACTACAAAACTGTTTAACGCCTCAGATGCGCGGGGTAAGACAAAGCACGTCACTGCACTGCGCCCGCTGACGCAAGGCATGATCAATCAGAACCAGCGCCAGCATGGCTTCGGCAATCGGCGTTGCCCGGATGCCAACACAAGGGTCATGACGACCATGAGTCTCGACCACGACCGCTGCGCCGGTCAAATCAACCGAGCGGCGCGCCAGACGAATGCTCGACGTTGGTTTGATCGCCATGTGCACCAAAATGTCCTGCCCGGTGGAAATACCGCCGAGCACGCCGCCAGCGTTGTTCGACAGAAACCCCTGCGGTGTCATCTCGTCACCATGTTCGCTGCCCTTCTGCTCGATACTGGCAAAACCGGCGCCGATCTCGACCCCCTTCACGGCGTTGATTCCCATCATGGCATAAGCAATTTCGGCGTCAAGCCGGTCATAGACCGGCTCGCCCCAACCTGGGGGTACACCACTGGCCAGCACACTGATTTTTGCGCCCACCGAATCACCTGACTTGCGCAGCACATCCATGTAGGCCTCGAGTTGCGGAAGCAGTGCGGCGTTCGGCGCAAAGAACGGGTTTTTAGCAATCTCCCCGGCATCAACAAAGGGAATCTCGATCGGTCCGAGTTGGCTCATCCAGCCCTGAATCGTGACGCCGTAACGCGCTTTCAGCCATTTCCTGGCAATCGCACCGGCAGCCACGCGCACCGCCGTTTCACGCGCCGAAGAGCGGCCGCCGCCGCGATAGTCGCGAAAGCCGTACTTCTGTGTGTACGTGTAATCGGCATGGCCGGGACGAAACGTCTGAGCAATCTTGCCGTAGTCGCGACTACGCTGATCTTCATTGCGAATGAGCAGGCCAATCGGCGTGCCGGTCGTTTTCCCCTCAAAAACACCGGACAGGATTTCGACCGTATCGGATTCGCGGCGTTGCGTCACATGGCGCGAGGTGCCCGGTTTACGGCGGTCAAGTTCATTTTGAATGTCGGCTTCGCAGATATCAAGCCCTGGTGGGCAACCATCGACGATGCAGCCAATGGCCGGGCCATGCGACTCGCCGAATGAAGTTACCGTGAACAGAGTGCCAAAGGTGTTGCCGGACATGGTTTTCTCGGGAGCGATAAAGTGAGCGGAAAGTCTACCATAGCCCCACTGGCCGATGCCTTACTGATCGCCACGACCATCAAACCGAAACTCCCTACTCGACCAGTCCGCTAGCATAAAGACGCGGAGGGATAGCCCGGCTCCCAGACCGGCACAATACCCGCCTCGCCCGGTGCGCACGCGAACGCGGCTTCGACACCGAGTCCGCCGACCCAGGCCAGACGCCCACCGATCCACAGAAAAGGCAATCGCGTCCGCTCCCACGGCGGTATTGCCGCCTCCTGAAACAGCTTGCGCAAGCTTCTGCGCGGCCGCCTTGCATCGGGCTGCAAATGCTCCCCGCCCTGCCTGGGCCGGACAACGACCTCGCCATCAACGAACAGACTGCGGCGGATACCCGAACCCGTGCCCGACACAAAGCGCAGCCGCCCGCCCGCCCAGGGCAACTCAGATTCGCCAGCCCAGGGGCGGGCTGTGCCGGGTGCGTCCGGACCATGCCCGAGGATATGCAGTTCGCCGCGATAGACGTGGAGCACGCCATCGACGGTCGCCACGCAGGTTTCTGAAAACGAATCGGCCGTAGCCAGTTGGCGCAGCGCCTCATTGATCCAGCGCGTATCGGGTGCACGAAAACCTGCGGCAAGCCAGGCAAAACGCAAGAGGTTTCGCGCGCGGGGGGGGCTAAGCGCGTTGAAAGCAGCGAGGCCGATGCGCCCTGCCGGCGTCGCCAGCGCAGCGCAATCAATGGCCGCCAGATCGTCGAGCAGCAGGGCGCCTTCGGCAAAGTGGCCGGCGCAACGCGCCAGCGACTTTTGCGCTCCGGAGAATTTCTCTTCCAGTCGTGGCATCACTTCTCGGCGAAGAAAATTGCGCCGAAAGTGCGTATCGTCGTTGCTCTCGTCATCAATCCAGCGCAGTCCCTGTGCAACGGCGTAGTCCTCAATAAGTGCCCGCGGCACCTCAAGCAGTGGCCGCACCAGGATCGGCCCATGGCCCTGCGGACGTTCGGCAAGCATCCCGGCCGCACCGGCCATGCCGGCGCCACGCAGCAGGTTGAGCAGAACCGTTTCTGCCTGGTCGTCGCGATGATGCGCCAGCGCCAGCCAGTCCGCCGCGCAGTCGGCAAACACGGCATGGCGCAAGCGACGGGCGGCAGATTCAAGCCCCTCGCCACTGGCGCGCGGCACGTCAACGCGAACAATAGAGAGCGGCACTGTGCAGCACTGACAGAACTCGGCACAGAACCCGGCCCAGACATCGGCGTCTGGACTGATGCCGTGATGAACATGGAGGGCGGAAAGCGTGAACGCACTGCCTGTGGATAACCGCAGGCAACTGAGTGCATGCAGGAGCACAACCGAGTCGCGGCCGCCGGAAAGGCCGACGCACAGCCGCGAACGCCCTGGATTTGCTGCCAGCTGCGCTGCAATAAATGCTGAAAGAATGGTGGCGAGCGAATCTGTAGCACTCGCTTCGCCCACTGCGCAGCGGTCAGCGCAGCACTTGCTCTTTAGTGCGGCCATAGGCCATCAGACGTGCGAAGCGGGCATCAAGCAGTTCGCTGGTTGACAGGGCGCTCAACTGTTTCAGGCTTTCCTGAAGCGCCTTCTTGAGATTTAGCCCCATCGCCGCGTAATCGCGATGCGCGCCACCGAGCGGTTCATTGACGATCTTGTCGATCAATCCAAGCGTTTTCAGACGGGAGGCGGTGATGCCCATGATTTCAGCCGCTTCGCTGGCCTTCTCGGCGCTCTTCCAGAGAATCGAGGCGCAGCCTTCGGGAGAAATCACCGAGTAGGTCGAGTATTGCAACATCTGCACCACATCACCGACACCGATCGCCAGCGCGCCGCCGGACCCTCCTTCACCAATCACCGTGACGATAATCGGCACCTTCAATTCGGTCATCACATAAAGATTGCGCCCGATGGCCTCGGACTGTCCGCGCTCTTCAGCATCGATACCGGGATAAGCGCCCGGCGTGTCGATGAAAGTCATTATCGGCAGAGCGAATTTCTCAGCCAGACGCATCAGACGCAGTGCCTTGCGGTAGCCCTCCGGGCGCGGCATGCCGAAGTTTCGGTACAGCTTCTCCTTGGTGTCATCACCCTTCTGGTGACCAATAACCATCACCGACTGGCCATTGAACCGGGCCAGTCCGCCAACAATCGCGTGATCGTCGGCAAATACCCGATCGCCATGCAGTTCTTCAAAATCGGTAAAAACGAGGTTGAGATAATCGAGAGTGTGAGGACGCTGGGGATGACGCGCAACCTGTGAGATTTGCCATGGGGAAAGCTTGGCGTAGACGTCCTTGGTCAGGATCTGGCCCTTTTTTTCAAGGCGGGCAATCTCTTCGGAAATGTCGACAGCCGAATCATCCTGCGCAAAACGTAGGGTTTCGATCTTGCCTTCAAGGTCAGCAATTTGCTGTTCAAAGTCGAGGAAACTGATTTTCATCAAGCTCAGGCCGGTTCTGGAACGGCGCTCATTTTAACCCAACGCCGGCCCAAAAAGACGATGCGCATAAACGTAGAGATCAGTATTCGACCGGCACCGGATCAAGGCTGCGCCAGAGATACCAGGTAGCCACCGAGCGCCACGGCCGCCAGCGCTCACCGTACCTGGCCAGAATTTCTCTGGGCGGGCGCGTGCCCTCAAAATAGTGCAGGGCAACGGCCTTCTGCAGACCGATGTCATCAAGCGGGAAAACGTCGGGACGCAACTGGTTGAAGATCAGGAACATTTCTGCAGTCCACACGCCGATGCCGCGCACTGCCGTCAGTTCGGCAGTGATTTCCGCATCACTCATTGATGACCAGCAGTTCAGATGAATCTGCCCGCCGCTAAAGTGGCGAGCCAGGTCGCCCAGATACTCGACCTTACGTGCTGAGAGGCCGCAACTACGCAGGGTGTCGTCTGCGCTGGCCAGTACCACGGCCGGAGCCATTACCGGCAAGGCCGCGCAAAGGCGCGACCAAACGCTATCGGCGGCTTTCACCGAGATTTGCTGACCAACGATGGAGCGCGCCAGCGTGACGAATGGGTCGCCGCGTGATACCAGCGATACCCCTGAATAACGTTTGATCAGGCCGGCCATCACCGGATCGTCCTGCGCCAGTTCGGCAGACGCTTGTTGCCAGTAATCTGGGATCATGACGCCATTGTAAAATCAATCTGAGAGCAAACCGCATCTACAGCCTGGCGCGAATTACTCCGGCCAGGCGCTCGACACCCTCTTCGATTCGCGGTGGCGGCACGGTGACAAAGGCCAACCGAAGCGACTCGATAACCGGGTTGGCGGCATAGAAAGGAGCCCCCGGAACAAAGGCCACATTCAACTCAACGGCGCGGTTCAGGATGACCGATGCATCCATTCCACGAGGCAGTTCAGCCCACAGGAACATGCCGCCACGCGGCGTGTTCCAGCGCACGCCTTCGGGCATGTGATGGGCCAGTGCTGCCAGCATGGCGTTGCACTGCTCACGGTAGAGCTTGCGAATCGTCGGAATATGCGTATCGAGAAAACCGTCCTTGATCACGTCATGGACCGCCATTTGCGAAAGTGTTGCGGTGTGCAGATCGGTCGCCTGCTTGGCCTGGACCAGCTTGCTGCGCAGGGCCAGAGGCGCAATCACATAGCCCAGGCGCAGGCCCGGCGCCAGCACTTTCGAAAAGGAGCCCATATAGACCGTCCGTTCCGGCGCCAGCGAACGAATCGATGGAGGCGTTTCGCCATCATAGGAAAGTGCACCGTAAGGGTCATCTTCCAAAATTAGCACATCGAGTTCACGCGCACGCTCGGCCAGGCGATAGCGACGTGCTTCAGACAATAGACGCCCGGTCGGATTCTGGAAATTCGGCAGACAGTAAAGGAATTTTGCTCCGCGCATGGAATCAGTCAGCGCATCGGGCAGCAGACCATCCTCATCGGAGGCAATCGAGACGAACTTCGGCGAGAACAACGAAAAAGCCTGCAGGGCGCCCAGGTAAGTCGGGGTTTCGACGAGAACGGTGTCGCCCGGATCGAGCAGTGCCTTAGCCAGCAGATCCAGACCCTGCTGGGAGCCGGAAACCATCAGCACTTCATCGGGCGAAACCGGCGCCTGCAGCGTGCTGACACGCGCCGCAATCCACTCGCGCAGCGGCGCATAGCCTTCCGTAGTGCTGTACTGCAGTGCCTCCCGTCCGTTTGCGGCAAGTACCCGGTCGATGGAGGCACGCAGTTCCTCAACAGGAAAGGTCGCTGGCGCCGGCAGTCCGCCAGCAAAGGAAATCACTTCGGGACGTTCGGTGACCTTGAGAATTTCTCGAATGGCCGAACTCTGAATCGCTCGCGCTCTTTCTGAAAACAGGCGGTTGAAATCAGGAGCGGGGATTTGAGCTGCAGGGGCTATATTCAGGAGTTGAGCGGCGGTGTTGGTCATGGTCATCAATCACTGGAAATCGATCTAGCGCCGGGATTGCTGCTCCCAGCCTGGCTCACCAGTCTACGCTTTTTTGGTCGCTGACAAAATATGACGCGTAAAAATTCCAAGTTGCATAGTCAACAAAACGCCTACCCTTTGACTGGATTCGAACACAGGACAGGAATGGCTCCAAAAATAAGCTTCTTTCGCCTCTTCGGTATAAAAACTATGTGATATTTGCAATCCCATTTCGTATGACAAAGACTCTGGTACTCTCTCATCTGATTCTCCTAACTTTTGATCGAGTCAGAAGAATCAGGCCGACCGTAGCGCTCGGTCAAACCTAGGGAGTCCCCCGGCAAAGCCGGGAGATTACCTCATTTATTCATGTGCTACAGAACCGGACAGTTCTAAAAACCCGCGACAGCCGCTTGCAACGTCGGGAACAACTCGATAGGATTAGTCGCATCGGTCCAATTGCAGTCACCGTCGAGGTAGGTAAAGTTGAACACTCCATTTGCAAAAAACGACACGGAAATCCAAGTCGGTCAGCTAAAAGACTTTCTCGGCGAAACTATTGCGCTCCTGGGCATAGAACATGTGCTCACCGATCAGCTTCGCATTGTGGAGAAAACCAAAAACAGCCTTTCTTACTCAAAAACTGTTCCAGCAATCATTTACCCCCAGAACAGCCAGGAGGTGAGCACCATAGTCAGCTTGGCTTCTGAGCATGGCATCAAGCTTTATGCGATCAGTCGGGGACGAAACATCGGGTATGGTGAGATAAGCCCTCCCGGTGACGGACAAGTCGTCGTCAGCTTGGAGAGAATGAGCAGGATTCATGAGTTCGACCCACAGGCTGGCGAGGTCACCTTGGAGCCCGGAGTTTCGCAAGAACAGCTGTGTAAATTTTTATTCGATCAAGGCGATCGTTGGATCGCTGATGTTACCGGGGCCCCACCCGATTCCAGCATAGTTGGCAACGCGCTCGATGGAGGTTTTGGGCATACTGCGCTGGGAAACCACAGAGAACACATTCTCGAGGCCGAGGCCGTTCTTGGCAACGGAAATACCCTGCGTACGGGAAGGTTTCCGGGATTGGGACCCAACCTGGCACCTTTGCTCATCCAGTCCAATTTTGGCATCGTCACCTCCCTTCGCATTCCTTTGTTGCGCAAGCCAGAAACAATCGTCACCTTCCTCATTCATTTCAAAAGTAAAGAAAGCTTTATATCTGCGATACCCTTAATCCAGGAACTAAGGCAGCTCGGTGTGATGCAAAATCTTTTGCATGTCGCGAATGCGACACGAATATTTATGTCGACCCATCGTTTCCCCCCCCATTTATCGAGGGAGGTTGTACTCTCTGATGCTGATTGCCAGACGATGATGAAATTTTCTCTGATCAAATCACCACTTTGGGCCGGGGTCGGTGCTCTTTATGGCACCAAGGTGCAAGTCAATGAGTCCATTCGGATTTTAAAATCACGTCTTAAGGGAATCGGAAAAATACAGACTTTCTCTGACCGAAAATTCAAGCTAATGAGAGGGGTTGCCAAATTCGTGCTTTGGAGATCGCCCAAAACACTCAGAGAAATGATTGGACGAATTGACTCGCTTGAGTCTGTTCACCGTCTTTGCCAGGGAATTCCCACCGAGCGCCCCCTCGAACATATTCACTGGAAGGTAGGAAAAAAGTCCGATCTGGGTCTTATTTGGATTGGACCAGTCATCAAAGCAGATGAAAAATCAGCTTTGCAGCTAATTCAGATTCTGAAGCCGATTTTTGCAGAATTCAAATTTGAAATGCCGATAACCATGACTTTCATTGACCATGCTCACCTTGTCTGCATTTTAAATATTTGCTTCGACAAATCGTCCGCCGAAGAAGCTGAAAGAGCCCATCGGGCTTACAAAGCGATCGATTTGACGTTGTCCGCCAATAATGTTGAAAGGTATCGCAAAGGAATTCTTTTTCAACAATCGGGTATTCCAGAGGGCCGGCTGGAAACGATCAGGCGCTTAAAATTAGCCCTGGATCCGGAAGGAATCATCGCGCCAGGTCGGTATGGTATTTGTTCTTAATCACGCCGATCATCCCCGTCAACACGCCGCAGCTAAGGAGGATTATGAAAACAGTTTTCATTGGAGCTCTCCCTTTTCGGGCCACTGAAGAATTCATTCACGACCTGATCCAACCCTATCGTCCCGATGGCCCCATCGAGATCTTTGCGGACTGGAGTTATCCTACTTTCGAGCCCTATGCACTAGTTAGTCTCGACGATGCCGAGCGGGCTGTGGACGAATTGGATGGACGAAAATTCGGCGCAACACATTTGCGCGTACATTTAAGGGGCGAATAATGGCTAAGGTTGATCAACAAATCGTAAAAGAAATTCGATCTTTTGACTTTGTTGCACAAAGCATATGGCCTTTTATCCGCTGGATATTTCGAGGAATGATCGCCCCACGCTGTACCCAATGCGTGATCTCTTCCCGCGTTCCCTATGTCACGCTGACCAATGGCGTTTGCAATCTGTGCACGGATTACAACAAAAGCCTGAACGAAGAGGAGCAGGCGTGGCGAGAAAAGTATGTTGCCCACCAAGTGAAAGAATTGGACGAGCTCCTTAAGAACTACCAGGGCAAAGGCCGCGGTCGTTATGATGCCATCGTCTTGTTCAGTGGCGGCCGCGACAGTATTTTCATGTTGAATCGCCTACGCCGCGACTATCCTGGACTCAGACTATTGCTGATGACCTGGGACAACGGTTTTTACAGTGCAGTATCCCTCGATCGTTCTCTTGAAGTCGCACAAAAACTGGACATCGACCACATCCGTTTCAAACCAAGTTCGACGGTTTATAAAACCCTTTACCGCTATACCTTGCGTAACGTCGGTCAAAAAGGGAGTTATCAAACCGTTGACCGCCTTGACGGCACGCTGAACCAGTTTTTGGGGTTCTACTACGGCTACTTGATGGATATTCCTCTGGTTCTGGCCGGTGTGGATTTCGCACAAGAGCAGATTATGCAATTTCATACCTATTATGAAATGCCATTTGAGGATATGTGCTCGCGCACTCTGCTAGATCGCATGGAAAGACGGTCGGGATTCAAGATTAAAGATATTTTCTCCGAAGAAGATCAAAAGTTGTTTTGGGACGGAACTGGAAAAGAACGTGGCAAAATCCCCCGCTACATTCTACCGCTGGTCGCCTGGAGGCCAGACAAAGGCTCCGTTGAAGTTGACCGCGAGATCGGGCACCTTCTCCCCAAGAAAGACTCTTCACCGATTATTACCAATAATCAAGTGCTCGCGGTTATGACGGCTATTGATATAAAAACCATCGGTTACTGCAGCTTTGAGCCCGAATTTTCAGAAATGATCCGCTTCCGAGAAAACGATCCGGTCTACTGGCGGAATATCTTCGAACTTGTTGAACTCGCCGTAAAAAGAAGGTTTCTTCTTGAAACCATCATTGTCAAGGTTCTCAGAAAATTGGGGTTGACGCCCCAGGAGGTCCGACTCGGGGAATGATTTCACTTGGAAGGGGTAACTACTCGGAAACGTGACACAAATAATGCTGGAGCTGGCGCGTTTCGAGTAGCATTCACCCTTTTTAGCACTGGCCAACCCCCCGATGATCTTTTCCCGGATTTTCCGCCAGCGCTACGCCGTTGCCGCGTACTTGGCGCTGGCGCTGTGTCTCGTTTCATTTCTGACCCGGATCGTCCTATCCATGCGACCGGATGTCTCAGGTGGTGGGCAGGAGTTGGCCCTGTCATTTTTGATCGGCAGCACCTACGACCTGGTCACCGCGCCCTTTATGCTCGCCCCATTGATGCTGTTTCTGGCCCTATTGCCGAACCGGGTCGCGTGCTGGCGCTTGCCCCGGCTGCTGATCAGCCTGGGAATTCCCGTATCGGTTTTTCTGCTGCTGTTCACGGCAGTTGCCGAGTGGATTTTCTGGGATGAATTCGCCAGCCGTTTCAATTTTATCGCCGTCGACTATCTGGTCTATACGCACGAAGTCATTGGCAATATCTGGCAGAGTTACCCGGTAGGGAAAATTCTGATTGGGTTGGCGCTGGTCTCGCTGCTCGTGTCTTGGCCGTTGATCCGTCGTTGCTGGACATCATCTGCTCTACCCCTGAGCTGGACGGGCCGATTAACCGGGATTCTGCTGGCCATCGCGCTGCCCATTGCGCTTTTTTACGGCGTCTCATCGACCGCCAAAAACCGTTTTTCCAACGATTCGCTGAACGAACTTGCCGGCAACGGCTTCTACGAATTTGCCGCAGCGGCACGTAATAACGAAATGGATTACATGCGCCTCTATGCCTCCCTGCCAGAGCAAGAAGCGTTCGCCATCATGCGCGAAAAACAATCGCAAACAGCCGACTCCTGGCGTTCGCCTGACCTTGAAGACAGGCAGTATGCCATTCGTGCCAAAGGCGCCGAAAAGCATCTGAACGTCATACTGATCAGCGTTGAAAGTCTCGGCGCCGAATTCATCGGCGCCTGGGGCGACCCGCACGGCCTGACCCCGCGAATCGACCAGCTCACCCGTGAAAGCCTGGCCTTCGGCAAGGTCTATGCCACCGGCAACCGGACGGTACGCGGCCTTGAGGCGCTGACCCTGGCCATCCCGCCAACACCCGGACAATCCATCGTCAAGCGTCCGAACAACGCCCAGCTCTTCTCGCTCGGCAACATCTTCGAAAATAAAGGTTACGACACGGCCTACATTTACGGCGGCTACGGCTACTTCGACAATATGGAGGAGTTTTTCAGCAACAACGATTACCGTGTCATCGATCGCAAGGTGATCGCGAAGGAAAAGATTCATTACGAAAACATCTGGGGGGTCGCCGACGAAGACCTGTTCGATCAGGTCATTGCGGAGATCGATGCCTCGTTGCAGAAATCGAACGGCAAGAAGCCGGTTTTTGCACACGTGATGACCACCAGCAATCACCGCCCCTATACCTACCCTGACGGGAGAATAAACATTCCTTCAGGCACTGGCCGCGAGGGCGCAGTCAAATACACCGACTGGGCGATCGGCCACTTCATCGACGAAGCAAAAAAGAAACCTTGGTTTGCCGACACGCTTTTTGTCATCACCGCCGACCATGGCGCCAGTGCCCGCGGTACCGGAGAAATCCCGATCGATAAATACCAGATCCCCGTCCTCTTTTACGCGCCGGCGCACATCAAGCCGCAATGGATTGATCGCCTGATGTCGCAAATCGACATCTCGCCGACGCTGCTCGGGCAACTGAATTTCAGTTATGACAGCAAATTCTTCGGGCAGGATATCTTCCGTCTGCCACGAGGCGCGGAGCGCGCCTTCGTGGCCAATTATCAGTCGCTAGGCTACCTGCGCGACGGTCGGCTGGTCATGCTTTACCCACGGCGCAAAGTGCAAATCTCCGGCAATAAACACGCCGGCTCACCACGTACTGATCATCCGCT
Source organism: Propionivibrio sp. (assembly GCF_029255185.1). Taxonomy (GTDB): domain Bacteria; phylum Pseudomonadota; class Gammaproteobacteria; order Burkholderiales; family Rhodocyclaceae; genus Propionivibrio. The sequence continues at coordinate 22,671 of NZ_JAPUVO010000069.1, read as the reverse complement.
CGATGAAAAAGCGCTGCAACGCGAGGCCGTCGCCTGGTATGAAGCTGCCTCACTGGCCTTTGGCCGCGGCAAGTATCTGGGTGAGAAAAAGAAGTAAGGCTCAGTCCCTTGGAGTGACGACCGGCTGGATCAAAGCTGATACTCATCACCCGCTCCTGGACCGGCCATCGCCATGTCGACGGCCTTTTTCGACAATTGTGATGCGAACAGTTCAATGAAATCATATTCGTACTGGCGAATATAGGTTCCCCGCCGCAAACCGATGCGCGTCGTGTTCGAGCCAAAGAGATGACCGACATCCATGGCCTGTAGGCCGACATCGCGCGCCGGGTCATACGCCATGCTGGCGATGATTCCCAGCCCGAGGCCAAGATTTACGTAGGTCTTGATCACATCTGAATCAAGCGCCGCGAGAACGACATTCGGCGTCAGTTGCGCGCGTTCAAACGCCTTGTTGATGAGCGAACGGCCGGTAAAGGCTGGATCGTAGGTGATCAGCGGCCAGTTCGCCAGCGTATTCAGCGAAATTGATCGTTCGGCGAGAATGGGATGCCCGTCCGGTGCGATAACGCTGTGTCCCCACTGGTAGCACGGCAGCATGACCAGTTGCGTAAACTGGTCGAGTGCTTCGGTGGCTATGGCGATATTCGCCTCACCCTTGAGCGTCCATTCGGCGATCTGCGTCGGGCTGCCCTGATGCATCGACAGACGAACCTTCGGATGACGCTCGATGAAGTTCTTGACCACCAGAGGCAGTGCGTAACGGGCCTGGGTATGGGTTGTCGCAATCACCAGGCTGCCGGAATCACCACCGGCATATTCCTCACCGACGCGCTTGATGTTGTCGGCCTCGCGCAGGATGCGCTCGGCAATTTCGAGCACCCGCTTGCCCGGCTCGGTAACGGCGGTCAGACGCTTGCCACTGCGCTCGAAGACGACCACACCGAGCTCATCTTCGAGCAGCTTGATCTGCTTGGAAACGCCCGGCTGCGAGGTATAAAGCACCTCGGCGGCCTCCGAAACATTGAGTCCACAGCGACCGACTTCGACGAGATAACGCAGTTGCTGTAACTTCATCTGCAATCGTAATAACAAATAGTTCTAGCAATCTAACCGAATATTCTTTTTCCATCAAGCCATCGACTGATACCATGCGCTCACTCTGATTAGTGCGGTGCATCATGGATTGGCTCTATACCCTCTCAGGCTTTGTTGTCGGCGCCATTGTCGGGCTCACGGGCGTCGGTGGCGGCTCGCTGATGACCCCCTTGCTGGTGCTTATTTTTGGCATTCATCCGGCAACTGCGGTCGGTACCGACCTGCTCTATGCCGCCCTCACCAAGGCCGGGGGCACCACCGTTCATGCCAAAAAAGGGCACGTCGATTGGCGCATCACCGGCCTGCTGGCCAGCGGCAGCATCCCGGCCTCGCTGCTTACGATCTGGGCATTGTCCTACCTGCCCAAGCAGAGCGACGCGGTGACCCACATCATTTCGGTTTCACTTGGTATTGCACTACTGCTGACGGCCTGTGCCATTGCTTTTCGCCAAAAACTACAGCGCTACGCGCTGACTCACGCCGAAGATTCGGCGCATACGAAGTTTCAAGCTCCGATTACCGTGGTAGTCGGCGTATTGCTCGGTACACTTGTCACGGTTTCTTCGGTCGGCGCAGGCGCTCTGGGTGTGGCGGCGCTTTTCTTTCTCTACCCCAAACTGCCCACCATTCGCATTGTCGGTAGCGACCTCGCCCACGCCGTACCGCTAACGCTGATTGCCGGACTCGGACACTGGGCCATCGGCAGCGTTGATTGGTCGCTGCTGTGCAGCCTCCTGCTCGGTTCATTGCCAGGGATCTGGCTGGGCAGCCACGCCTCGGCCCGTATCCCGGACCGCTTTTTACGTCCCCTCCTGGCCAGCATGCTGCTGTTGATCGGCGGCAAACTGATTACCTTGTAAAGACCGTACAAGATTAAAGGAACATCCCATGTATCGCTATGACAGCATTGACCAGCAGTTGATCAACGAACGCGTTGCGCAGTATCGCGGCCAGATCGACCGTAATCTGGCCGGCGCACTCTCCGACGACGAACTACGCCCCCTGCGCCTGCAAAATGGCCTGTACATCCAGCGCCACGGCCCGATGTTACGCATCGCCATTCCCTACGGCATGCTCAGCGCCACACAACTGCGCAAGCTGGCTGAAATTTCCCGCCGCTATGACCGCAGCATTGGCCATTTCACAACACGCCAAAACATGCAACTTAACTGGCCGAAGTTTGAAGAGACGCCGGAAATTCTCGGCGAATTGGCGAGTGTCGAAATGCACGCCGTACAAACCTCCGGCAACTGCATCCGCAACATCACCACCGATCAGTTCGCCGGGATCGCCCCGGACGAACTGACTGACCCGAGGCCCTACTGCGAAGTCCTGCGCCAGTGGTCAACCTTCCACCCGGAGTTTGCCTATCTGCCGCGCAAATTCAAGATCGCTGTCAATGCTGCCGCGCAGGATCGTGCGGTCATCCGCGCACACGATGTGGGGCTGGAAATCGTGAGCAATGCTGCCGGCGAAATTGGCGTCAAGGTCTTTGTCGGCGGTGGTCTGGGCCGCACGCCGGTGATTGGCAAGGTCATCAATGAGTTTTTGCCGCGTCGGCATCTGCTCTCCTATCTTGACGCCGTACTTCGCGTTTACAACCGCTACGGCCGCCGCGACAACATGTACAAGGCACGTATCAAAATTCTTGTCAATGCACTTGGCATAGACGAATTCAAGCGCCAGGTCGACGCCGAATGGGCGCACTTGAAGGATGGCCCGACGACGCTGACCGATGACGAATTTGACCGTGTCGCCCGGCACTTCACCCCGCCCGCCTATGTCACCCTGCCTGCCGACGACCTCTCTTTCGCGACTGCGCTCAAGGACGATAAGGCTTTCGCCGCCTGGGTCAAGCGTTGCGTGCATGCGCACAAGGTCAGTGGTTACGCGGCGATCACGCTTTCGCTCAAGGCGCCCGGCGTGGCTCCCGGCGACATCACCGATACGCAGATGGAAGCCGTTGCCGACCTCGCCGACCGTTTCAGTTTTGGCGAATTGCGCGTCACCCACGAGCAGAATGTGGTGCTTTCCGATGTCAGAAAAAGCGATCTCTACGAGGTCTGGAAAATCGCTCGCGCCAACGGGCTGGCAACGCCGAATATCGGTCTGCTCACCGACATGATCTGCTGCCCGGGCGGCGACCTGTGCGCGCTGGCCAATGCCCGCTCAGTGCCAATTGCCGACGCCGTGCAGAAGCAATTTGATGATCTCGACTACCTCTACGATATCGGCGACATTTCACTTAACATCTCGGGCTGCATGAATTCCTGCGGCCATCATCACGTCGCCAACATCGGCATTCTCGGCGTCGACAAGAACAGCGAAGAGTGGTACCAGATCACCGTCGGCGGTCAGCAGGGCAACAGCACGACGATCGGCAAGGTGATTGGCCCGTCCTTCTATGCCGATGAAGTACCACAGGTTATTGCAGCGCTGATCGACGTCTATATCGAACAGCGCACAACCAGCGAACGCTTTATCGACACTTTCCTGCGCCTCGGCCTTGCACCCTTCAAGCAGCGCGCCTATGCCGGGCGCGACAAACGGAAAATAGCCGCCGCCGAAAGCGCAGAAACGGAAACTGCCCCTCTCACGAAAGTCGCTAATGCCTAAGATCATCAAGAACGGTCAAATCGTCGACGACGGCTGGCAAGTCCTCAAGCTTGCCGACGATCAAACGGTGGAATCTATTGCCATTCCCGAAGACCCCGTCCTGCTGCCGCTCGCCGTGTGGCTGGCGCGCCGGGAAGACATTCTTTCGCGCGGCGTACCGCATGGTGTCTGGCTGGATAGCAGCGAGGGGCCGGAAGCCATCGCCGGCGACCTCGAACAACTGGCCGTCATTGGCGTCAATTTTCCGAAGTTCACCGACGGCCGCAGCTACTCGACCGCCCGCCTGCTGCGCGAACGCTACGGCTATCGCGGCGAAATCCGCGCCATCGGCGACGTGCTGCAGGACCAGCTGTTCTTCATGAAGCGTTGTGGCATTGATGCCTATGCCTTGCGCGCGGACAAAGACAGCAACGCCGCCCTGGCCAGCCTGCGTGACTTCAGCGAAACCTACCAGGCCGCCGTCGACCAGCCACAACCCCTCTTTCGCCGCCGCACCGTCTGAACCCATGAGCACAAACATCGACCTCAAGGACCCGGCACTGCTGGCGTCGGTTGCAGAAAAAACGGCAGCGGCCCGCACCCTGCTACGGCAAATCGTGGATAACTACTCGCCGGCCGTTTTCGCCAACAGTCTGGGCGCCGAAGACATGGTGCTGACCGACCTCATCACCAGTGACAAACTCGATATCGACATTTTCTCGCTCGATACCGGTCGCCTGCCGCTGGAAACCTACGACCTGATTGCCGAAGTCAAAAAGCACTACGGCCTCACGCTCAAGCTGTATTACCCGCGCCACGATCTCATCGAATCCTATACCCGCGAGAACGGTATCAACGCCTTCTACGAGTCGGTTGAACTGCGCAAAGGCTGTTGCTACGTGCGCAAGGTCGAACCGCTGCAACGCGCGCTGGCCAATAACAAGGCGTGGATCACTGGTCTGCGCGCGTTGCAGTCGGCAACGCGTGAAGGCTTGCCGATCCAGTCTTTCGACGAAGGCAACAGACTCGTAAAATTCAACCCGCTCGCCGACTGGAGCGAAAAAGACGTGTGGGCTTATATCAGGTTGAACAAAATCCCGCACAACGCCCTGCACGACAAGTTCTACCCAAGCATCGGCTGCGCCCCCTGCACGCGCGCCATCACCCCCGGCGAAGACATCCGCTCTGGCCGCTGGTGGTGGGAAGCACCGGAATCCAAAGAATGCGGATTGCATGTTAACAAGGCTTGAACCTCTCTCAACGCAGAGATCGCAAAGAAAAACAGCTCTTGATCTTCTCTGCGATCTCTGCGCCTCTGCGTCCTCTGCGTTGAAAGCGTTGTTTTTTGAAAGTAATTGATGACAACTCTCACCAAACAAACCCTCTCCCACCTCGACTGGCTCGAATCCGAGGCCATTCACATCATGCGCGAGGTGGCTGGCCAGTGCAGCAATCCGGTGCTGCTCTTTTCCGGCGGCAAGGATTCGATCTGCATGTTGCGCATTGCCGAGAAGGCCTTTCGCCCGGGCAAGTTTCCTTTTCCACTGATGCACATCGACACCGGCCACAACTATAAGGAAGTCACCGATTTTCGCGACAAGCGCGCCGCCGAACTTGGCGAGCGCCTGATCGTGCGTTCGGTTGAAGATTCGATGGCGCGCGGTACGGTCGTGCTCAAAACGGACGACGAATCGCGCAACAAGCACCAGTCGGTGACCCTGCTTGAAGCGATCGAGGAATTTAGCTTCGACGCCTGTATCGGCGGCGCGCGCCGTGACGAGGAAAAAGCGCGTGCCAAGGAGCGCATCTTCTCCTTCCGCGACGAATTCGGCCAGTGGGACCCGAAGAACCAACGCCCCGAACTTTGGGATCTCTACAACGCACGCAGCTTCAAGGGTGAAAACATCCGCGTTTTCCCGATTTCGAACTGGACTGAATTCGATGTCTGGCAATACATCGAGCGCGAAAACCTCGAACTGCCATCGATTTACTTCGCCCACCTGCGCCCCATCGTTCGTCGGCAGGGTGGCATGCTGCCGGTCACCGAGGTAACACCGGCGCGGCCCGGCGACACCATCGAGCAGGTGCAGGTACGCTTCCGCACCGTCGGCGACATAACCTGTACGGCACCCGTCGAATCGGCTGCCGACACCATCGCCAAGATCATTGCCGAAACGGCGACGACGACCATCACCGAACGCGGCGCCACGCGCCTGGACGATCAAACGTCGGATGCGTCGATGGAACAACGCAAGAAAGAGGGTTACTTCTGATGTCCGCCATGGAAAAAATTCCCGCCATAGACAATGGCCTGCTCCGCTTCCTGACCTGCGGCAGCGTCGACGATGGCAAGAGCACGCTAATCGGTCGCCTGTTGTTTGATTCCAAAACGATTCTTGCCGATACCCTGCACGCCATCGAGCGCACCTCGAAAAAGCGCGGCATGGACGCCATTGACCTGTCGCTGCTTACCGACGGCCTGCAGGCCGAGCGCGAACAGGGAATCACCATCGATGTCGCCTACCGCTACTTCACCACCGGCACGCGCAAATACATCATCGCCGACGCACCGGGCCACGAGCAGTACACGCGCAACATGGTCACCGCCGCGTCGACCGCCGATCTGGCCATCATCCTCATCGATGCGCGCAAGGGCGTGTTGACGCAGACCCGACGTCACTCCTATCTCACCCACCTGGTCAATATTCCGCATCTGGTCGTAGCCATCAACAAGATGGATCTGGTCGACTACTCACAGGAGGCTTTTGACCGGATCATGGCCGACTATCTGGCCTTTGCCGCCAAGCTGAACATCAAGGATGTACATTTCATCCCGATGTCGGCGCTCAACGGTGACATGGTCGTTGAGCGCGGCGAGCGGCTCGACTGGTATCAGGGGCCGACGCTGATTGATCTGCTCGAAGCGGCAAGCACCTCGCACACCGATCACCAGGAAAGCTTCCGCTTCCCGGTGCAGTACGTCTGCCGCCCGCAGGACTCGGCCAACCCCGAGCTGCACGACTATCGCGGTTTCATGGGGCGTGTCGAATCGGGCGTGGTGGCCATTGGCGACGCGGTCACCGTGCTACCTTCCGGTCGGGAAACCCGCGTCAAGGATATCCAGATCAATAGCACGTCGTTAACGCATGCCTTTGCCGAACAGTCGATCACCCTCCTGCTCGACGACGAGATCGACATCTCGCGCGGCGACATGATCGTCAGGACCGGCGAACTGCCGCAGTTTACCAAGCAGATTAACGCCATGCTCTGCTGGCTCTCCGAATCGCCGCTCGATCCGCGCCGCAAATATCTCATCCGGCATACGACGCGCGACAGCAAGGCGATGCTCGCCGGCATCGAGTTCCGCATGGACATCAATACCATGGAGCATCAAGCCGCCGAGAAACTGGCGATGAACGATATCGCCAAGGTCAGCTTCAAGCTAGCGCAACCGATTTTCGCCGACAGCTACGCCGAGAACCGTGGCACCGGGGCCTTCATCGTCATCGACGAATCGAGCAATAACACGGTTGGCGCGGGGATGATCCTCTAATTGTTGGCGGCTTCTTCGGCCTTCTTCCTGCTCTGCTCTGCCTCAGTCATGGCGGCATTAATGTTGGTTTTCAGTTTGTCCATGCTTTCCTTGGCCTGTTTGGCTTGGTCTGCTTGAAGTTTGCCAACGCTTGCCGCCGTGCCAACACTTTCAAGGCCACAGCCAAAGAGAAAAAAGATACAGGTCATCAAAAACATATTTCGCATGTGAACACCCTTCTTTGGGTTGCGGAACACCTCGGCCACATTCCAAGTTTTAGCTACTTCCCAGCGCCGAGGTAATTTCGGCAAAGGTCTGAGCGACCTCAAAGATCGGAATCGCCACGCCAAGTTGGCGGGCGATCTGTGTTGCCGAGAAAATACCGCGCACCACCTCCCCGCCCCGCAGCTTGTCGTAATCGATCACCAGCGCATGTTGCCGCCCATTCGCCTTGAGCGTGGCGAGAATGGAGCCGACCTCGGCGTGTAGCACCGTGTCGATATCAAGCACATCAATGTACTGCCGGGGAACCATGAGGTCGCCAACAACCAGATCGCTGAACTTGGCCCCGCGTCGTTCCTGCAATAGCTTGACCGGTTTTTCGCCCATTGTGTCGCGCGCCGAAAGCAGGCCTTCGATCAAACCATCGTCGCTGACGACCAGCAGCAGCCGTACTCGGCGTGCAATCATTTGCTGCGTGGCCCGGGCAACGCTCTCGCCGGCACTCACCGTGGCCGCCAATACTTGCCGCAGATCCGTCATGACTTCGATCGCCGGAGAGTTTACCAGGGTCGGTTTTGGCGCATGGGCATCGGCTGGCAACCAGACAACACCTGGTTTCATCTTGGACATCGGTAGTGGTTTGTGCATGAATTTCTCCATTCAGTATCGACTTCTGTTGCCCGCCAGCGTCAAGCGCCATCCTGGCACGGTACCCCAGGCTGAAAAATTGCGGCTTGTGGGATAATGGTTTCGTTTTCCGAAATAACGTTCGCATACGACAGCAGAACCCGACTAAGGTGCCCACCTTTGAGCCCGCAATGAGTTTCACGCCGCCAACAGACATCTCCGCCTGCCCATCATGCGCCCAGCAGATGACACGACTGGACCTTGCGCAACGAAACTTTGGCACGCTGACGCTTGATCTTTGCTTCCCCTGCCAGGGGATATGGTTCGACGCTTTCGAGAGCGAACAGATCGCTCCAAGTGGAATCATCGATCTGTTCAAGCTGATCCACACGCACCGCGATGATCCGCGCCGACAACACGCAGCCACCCTGCACTGTCCGCGTTGCAAGAGAACGCTGATGGCCCAGCTTGATCTGGTACGCAGCGGTCATTTCACCTATCATCGCTGCCCGCATGATCACGGCCGGTTCACCGCTTTCGCCCAGTTCATGATCGAAAAGGGCTTTGTCCGGCAGCTCGCCCCCGCCGAGATCATGGCGCTGGCCGCTCGCATTGGAACCATCCATTGCACTGGTTGCGGGGCTCCGGTGGACATCCGCACGGAAGCTGCCTGCAGCCACTGCGCTGCACCGATCTCGATTCTTGATCCCGACGCGGTCGAAAAGGCGCTGGCGGACTACCAGAATAAGGAATACACGCACACCCGTCGCGACCCTGAAGCACTGGCTGACGCGCTGCTGGCCATCGAGAAGCAGCGCCAGCAACAGAAAATCGTCCCCGAGAAGGGAACGCTCATTGGCGACCTATTCCTATCAGGCGTTGGGATCGTTTTCGATTTTTTTCCGTAATCGACGCGCGTGTGCTGCTAAATGCCCGTCTATCTCAGGCGTCCTGCAGTCAGTGGCTGCCAGGTATTTTGACAATTCGTTTCTCGGATACGCCACGAAGCAATAGCCCCGACCGCCGCCGTCGCAACCAGCAGCAACAGGCCGGCATGATAATCCGCAGGGGTATAGAGGTGCGCACCCGAACTGCTCACCCCGCCTGCCCAATGCAGATCCATCACCCAGCCAAACGTGGGTTGCAGGATCGCTCCGGCAAGGAAACCGCCCATATTGGTAACGCTGGTCGACATGCCGGAGAGCAGCGGCGGATTGACCTCCTTGGCACACGCCCAGGTCAGCGTGAAAGTAGCGGTCAGCAGCCCCATCAGAAAGAACAGGGGGTACGTAATAACCAGCGGTAGCGCGACGCTGTAAAGCCAGACCAGCCAGACCAACACATACAGATGGGAGCCCACAATCAGCAATGGTTTGCGTCTTCCCAGTCGATCGGAGAGCGCGCCAATAGACACGCAGCCCAGCGCAAAGCCGGTGAAGTACAAACTGACGTGACTGGCTGCAAGCGCACGTGTCATCCCGTACGCCTGGGTAAGAAAAGGCGTCGCCCAGAGACCACCAAAGGCAAAAAAACTGCCGCTAATGCCCAGGTTGACGCAGGCTGCGGGCCAAGTGGCACGATTTCTGAGGACCTGAAGCAGTCCGGTCAACACCAGTGTGCGATCAAAATGCGGTTTTTTGATCAACCCCTCTGCCGAAACGTCCGGTCGATCACGCACCAGCACCCAGCAGGCGATGCCAAGGAGTAGGGACAAGCCAGCCAGCGCGACAAAGACACTGCGCCATCCGGTGGCTTGTGCCAGCGACGACAGCGGCGAACCGGCCAGCACCGAGCCCAGATTGCCGACCAGCATGCTGACGCCGACGACGCTTGCAAAGCGGCTCTCGTCAAACCACAGAGCAACAAATTTGAGCATGGCAATGAAGGTGACCGAGACCCCAAGACCGACCAGGGTGCGCCCGATCAATGCCATTTCCAGCGTCGGTGCCATGCCGAACATGAGACTCCCGGCAGCACCGACAATACCGCCAAAAAGCAAAATGCGGCGCGGCCCCAGGGTGTCGACAAAGATCCCGGTCGGCACTTGCATGACCGTGTAGACATAAAAATAGGTCGATGCCAAAACACCGAGCGACGAGGCGTTGGTGCCAAATGCGAGTGCCAGATCCTGAGCAATGCCCGCCGGCGCAAAGCGCTGGAAAAACGAGATGACGTAGGCGGCGACCACAACGGTCAGTGCCATGTTACGGCGGCGACGCTGGCGCCGGTCAAGCTCAGCCATGAAAACATCCTCCCAGATCAGCACCGATCAGTTCCCGCGCCGTCGCCTCGCCTCATACAGGCAAACGCCGGTGGCCACCGAGACGTTCAGGCTCTGCACCGATCCGAGCATCGGAATGGTCACCAGTTGATTGCAGTTTTCGCGCGTCAGACGGCGCATGCCATCACCCTCGGCGCCGAGTACCCAGGCAGTAGCCACCGGCCACTGCACAGCGTAAAGATCGTCCTTGGCGTCTGCATCGGCACCGACAACCCAGATTTCGCGCTCTCTCAGCTCGCGCAGGGTGCGCGCCAGATTGGTCACGGTGATGTAGGGCACGCTCTCTGCAGCCCCGCTAGCCACCTTGATGGCCGTTTGCGTCAGCCCGACAGCCCTATCCTTGGGAGCGATCACGGCATGGGCGCCAACGGCATCAGCGACTCTCAGGCAGGCACCGAGATTGTGTGGATCCTGAATACCGTCAAGCACCAGAAGGAAAGCAGGTTCTTCCAGAGTATCGAGCACATCGTCAAGGGTGACATGACGCGACTCGCCGGAAACCTTGGCCACCACGCCCTGATGACGCGTATCACCACCGGCCATTCCGGCGAGGCGTTTGGCATCGACCGGAACAACCTTGACCGCATGCAGTTCGGCGTGACGCATCAGATCACGTGCCCGCGCATCGTGGCGATCCGCATTGATAAAAATTTCAAGAATGGCGTCGGGCTGATGACGCAGCTTGGCGATGATGGCGTGAAAACCGTGAATGAAGCGAGTCTGTGACATGAATTATTCTCGAACGTAGGAATGAGGTGAACGGGAAGCGCCGCAGCGCCTCCCGGCAAAGGCATTACGACGCCTTGTGACGCTTTTTCGCGGCAGGCTGTTTCTTGCCAGCGGCGACCGGCTTGGGCGCCGATTTTGCCGCACGACCTGGAAACGGCATTGCCGCAAGCTTCGGCACCGGTACTCGCAGCGAGGCTGGTGGAGTAGCGAGGACAAAGTCAATACGACCGGTCTCCAGATCGGCACGCACCAGTTTGACCTGCAAGCGATCACCCAGACGATAGCGCTGGCCGCTGCGCTCGCCGAGCATCTGATGCTTGACGTTGTCATATTGAAAGTAATCCTCGCCCAGTTCGGAGACATGCACCAGGCCCTCGACATAGACCGAATCGAGCGCCACGAAGACGCCAAACGGCACCACCGAGGCAATCGTCCCGGCAAACTCCTCGCCAATGCGGTCGCGCATGTAATAGCACTTGAGCCAGTTATTCACATCGCGTGTGGCCTCGTCGGCACGCCGCTCGGTCATTGAGCAATGCATGCCGATTTCGTCCCACTTGCCCGGCTTATAATTTGTGCCATCGAGCACCGACTTGATCGAACGATGCACCAGCAGGTCAGGGTAGCGCCGAATCGGCGACGTGAAGTGGGTGTAGTGCTCGTAGGACAGGCCAAAGTGGCCAACATTGTCTGGGCTGTACATGGCCTGGCGCAGCGAGCGCAACATCACCGTTTGCAGCAGTTGGGCATCCGGGCGCGGCTTGATTTTTTCAAGCAGCACGCCGTAGTCCTTGGCCGTCGGACTCTCGCCACCCGGAAGCCCCAGGCCGAATTCCTGAAGGAAGCTGCGCAGACCTTCGAGCTTCTCCGGTGTCGGGCCTTCGTGCACCCGATACAGACAGGTCTGCTTGTGCTCCTGAAGAAAGGCCGAGGCACACACATTGGCCGCCAGCATGCACTCCTCGATCAGGCGATGTGCATCGTTGCGGTGAACCGGAATGATGTTGTCGATCTTGCCCTGCTCGTTGAAAAGCATCATCGTCTCAATCGTCTCAAAATCGATCGCCCCGCGTTTGTGCCGCGCCTTGAGCAGAACCTGGAAAAGCGCGTACAGGGCCTGCAACTGCGGCTGCAGGGCGCAGTGAATTTCACTCTCGGGTTTTGCCGCCGCAGAGAGCCAGTTCCACACCTGGTTGTAGGTCAAACGCGCCCGGGAACGGAAGACCGCCGGGTAGAAATTGTAATCCTTGATTTCGCCGCTGTTGTTGATGTCCATATCACACACCATAGCCAGGCGCTCGACATCGGGGTTTAATGAACACAGCCCGTTGGAAAGTTTCTCGGGCAGCATGGGAATCACCCGGCGCGGGAAATAAACCGAATTGCCACGCTCCATCGCCTCGCGATCAAGCGCCATACCAGGCCGCACGTAGTGGCTGACATCGGCAATCGCCACCACCAGTCGCCAGCCGCGGCCCTTTTTCTCGGCAAACACGGCGTCATCAAAATCCCTGGCCGTCTCGCCGTCGATGGTTACCAGCGGCAGATCACGTATATCTTTCCGACCGGACCACTCGGATTTCTTTACCTTGTCTGGCAAGGCCTTTGTTTCCTCGACCACCTTGGTCGAGAATTCGAAAGGCAGATCATGTTTGCGCAGCGCAATTTCGATTTCCATTCCCGGATCGGCATAGTTGCCGAGCACTTCGACGATGCGCCCGATCGGTTGCGAATGACGGTTGGGTTGCTCGATGATTTCGACCATCACCACCTGTCCCGATTTGACCTTGGTTTTCTTGTCCGGCGCGACGAGAATATCCTGATTGATGCGCCGGTTTTCGGGAACGATGACGGTAATGCCATGCTCGACCAGCACCCGGCCAACGACCATCCGATTGGCGCGCTCGAGCACCTCGACAATGCTACCTTCACGCCGTCCTTTGCGATCAAGACCGATGACCCGCGCCAGCGCGCGGTCGCGATGCAGCACCTTGGACATCTGTTTGGCATCGAGAAACAGGTCGTCACCGCCGTCATCCGGAACGAGAAAGCCGTAACCATCGGCATGCCCTTCGATGCGGCCGGCGATCAGGCTGGCGAGTTCGGGAACAATGTACGCATCCTTGCGGTTGCGCATCAGTTGCGCCTCGCGCTCCATGGCGCGCAAACGGCGCTGGAACATCTCGCATTCATCCTGATGAATGTCCAGCAATACACACAGTTGCTCGAAGCTGACCGGCTTTCCCTGCTCTTCCAGAACCTGCAGGACATATTCGCGCGATGGTAGCGGTTGTTCGTATTTGGCGACTTCACGCTGAAAGTGGGGATCGTTTTTTCTTGTTTTAGATAGTTTTTTGATTGACATTTTCTAATGTTCCTTTAGAATTCGCGCTTCTCTGGAAATGCCCAGGTGGCGAAATTGGTAGACGCGCTAGGTTCAGGTCCTAGTGGTGGCAACACTGTGGGGGTTCGAGTCCCTTCCTGGGCACCAACGAGACCAACAACAAAATAACGCAACACCCCTCATAACCCCGTCAGCCATAGGCTTTCGGGGTTTTTTATTGCCCTTACTGACACGCCGAGGTGTCCTGCAATGGTACCCGAAAATCTGAAACCTTCGACACTCAAACAGGGAAGCCAGGACAATTGCATCAAACCCGCTCGAGCCTGCGCCACAGCTACCGCAGCCTAACGTCTGACCGGAGCTCAGGCACAGACCAAACGGCGCGGCCTCACCGAACCTGAAGCATCCGCCTCACCCAGACCGAGCAGGCGATTGGCGCCATAGACCCGGCACTTTCCCGGCATCGCCACGCCACCGTCCGGAATGTTAACCGGATTTCCGTGCAAAAACCGTAGCGTACTCTTTTCATCGATATGAACTGCCGGAAGACTCTGCAACAAGACATCAGGCGCCAGCAGCAAGCGGGCTCGATCTTCTTCGGGAAGTTCAACGAGCTGATCCAGGCTTACGGCATCAGCACTGCGCAAGCGACCCACAGCAAGTCGTCGCAAGGCAGTCAAGTGGGCGCCGCAGGCGAGAAAATTGCCGATATCCTCAGCCAGCGTACGAATGTAGGTTCCTTTGCTGCAACAGACACGCAGACGGCATCGGTCTCCCGAAAATTCGAGCAGCAGCAATTCGTGCAGGGTCACCGCACGCGCTTCACGTTCGACTTCAATGCCCTGCCTGGCCAACTGATAGAGGGGTTTTCCGTCGCGCTTGAGCGCTGAATACATGGGCGGAATCTGGCTGATCGGACCAAGAAAATGGTGCAATGAGGCCTCCAGCTCAGCTTGCCCAAACTGCACCTGACGACGCAGCAGGACAGTGCCCTCGACATCGCCGGTATCGGTCGTCACACCGAACAGAAGTTCAGCCTCGTAGGTTTTGTCGGCTTCAAGAAGATCGGCCGAGAACTTGGTCGCCTCGCCAAAACACAGCGGCAGCAATCCGCTGGCCAGCGGATCAAGGGTTCCGGTATGCCCGGCCTTGGCCGCTGAAAAAAGACGGCGCGCACTCTGCAACGCCGAATTGGACGTCATGCCGCTGGGCTTGTCGAGCAGCAGCACGCCGTCGACACGTTGCCAACTGCGCTTGCTACCGGCCGTCAAGATCGGTTTCGGGCGTGGGGTCAGATGTTCCCGAAATCGCCACCGCCTCCTGAATCAGTTTCGAAAGGTCAGCGCCGCGTTCGAGCGATTGATCAAAAACGAAATGCAATTGCGGTGTCATGTGAATGCTAATGTGCTTGCCCAGTTCGCGGCGTAAAAAGCCGGAGGCTTTCTGCAAGCCGGCCATCACCTCAGGCACGTGTTCACTCCCCGCCAGGGTACTGAAAAATACCTTGGCATGGGCATAATCAGCCGTCACTTCAACCTCGGTGATGCTGATCATCCCGACGCGTGGGTCCTTAAGCTCAGCACGAATCAGTTCCGCCAGTTCCCGGCGAATCTGTTCTGCGACCCGGTCCTTGCGGGAAAAACTCTTGTTGACCGTCACTTACAGCGTCCTGGCGATTTCCGTCACGTCATACACCTCGAGTTGATCACCTTCCTCGTAGGCGTTGAAGTTCTTCAGTGACAGACCACACTCGAAGCCGGATCGGACTTCCTTGACGTCATCCTTGAAGCGCTTCAGCGACTCAAACTCACCGTCCCAGATAACCACGTGGTTACGCAACAAACGAGCACGTGAGGAACGCTTGACCAGGCCTTCGAGCACGTAACAACCGGCAATCGTACCGATCTTGGTGGCACGAAACACCTGGCGAATCTCGACCAGACCGGTAATCTCTTCGCGTTTTTCCGGTGATAGCATGCCGGAGAGCGCCGCTTTCACCTCATCCACCGCATCGTAAATGATATTGTAATAACGGATATCGACGCCGACACTCTCAGCCGCCTTGCGTGCCCCCGCATCGGCGCGCGTGTTGAAGCCGATAATGACGGCCTTGGACGCCTGCGCCAGATGCACATCGGATTCGCTGATGGCGCCCACCGCACCGTGAATGATGTTGACCTTGACCTCGGCCGTTGAAAGCTTCTGCAAGGACTGAACCAGCGCTTCCTGCGAACCTTGCACGTCGGCCTTGATGATCAGCGGCAACATCTTGACTTCCGCCTCAGTCATCTGGTCAAGGATGGTTTCGAGATTGGCTGCCTGCTTCTTGGCCAGTTTGACATCACGGAATTTACCCTGGCGAAAGAGTGCGATTTCACGCGCCTTGCGCTCATCACCAAGCACCACGGCTTCCTGACCGGCAGATGGCACATCCGAGAGTCCGAGAATTTCGACCGGAATCGACGGTCCGGCTTCCTTGATCATCTTGCCGTTTTCATCGAGCATGGCGCGGATACGACCGAACACCTGACCGGCCAGCAGCACGTCGCCCTGACGCAGCGTACCGGACTGAACCAGCATGGTGGCCACCGGGCCGCGTCCCTTGTCCAGACGCGCTTCGATAATCAGGCCCTTGGCCGGCGCATCCTTGGGCGCTCTGAGTTCAAGCACTTCGGCCTGTAGCAAAACATTTTCGAGCAGTTCGTCGATGCCAACGCCAGTCTTGGCGGAAACGGAAATAAAGGGCGCATCACCGCCGTATTCTTCCGGAATAACCTGCTCGGCGACCAGCTCCTGCTTGACCCGCTCGAGGTTGGCTTCCGGCTTGTCGATCTTGTTGACCGCCACAATGATCGGCACTGCCGCTGCTTTGGCGTGGTGAATGGCCTCTCGAGTTTGCGGCATGACACCGTCGTCGGCAGCAACAACCAGAATGACCAGATCGGTCGCCTTGGCGCCGCGCGCACGCATCGCCGTAAAGGCTTCGTGACCTGGCGTATCGAGGAAGGTCACCATGCCACGGTCGGTTTCGACGTGATAGGCGCCAATATGCTGCGTAATGCCACCCGCTTCACCCGAGGCCACCCGGGTACGGCGAATATAGTCAAGTAGCGAGGTCTTGCCGTGATCAACGTGGCCCATAACGGTAACCACCGGGGCGCGGGGTTCCTGCGGCGCATCCTTGTGCGCCGACTCGTCAATGAAGGCATCCGGATCATCAAGCTTGGCGGCGAATGCCTTATGGCCCATTTCCTCAACGATAATCATCGCCGTTTCCTGGTCCAGCACTTGGTTGATGGTCACCATTGAACCCATCTTCATCAGAGTCTTGATCACCTCCGTGGCCTTGACCGTCATCTTGTGCGCCAGATCGGCAACCGAGATGGTCTCGGGTACGTGCACTTCGTGCACCACCGCTTCGGTTGGCGCCTGGAAGGAATGCGCTTCCTCGGACTCAGAGCCACGACTGCTGCGCTTGCCATGCTTGTTATCACGCCAGCCAGCACCACCGATTGCCCCACGGGTCTTCAATCCCTGGCGCTTGTTGGCACCCTCGTTTTTCCACTGCCCCTTCTTCTCGGCGGCCTTCTTGTCAGCCATACCGGGCTTGGCTGCCGGTTTGTGCAGGGTTTTGTCTTCAACCGGTTTTTCGCTCGCCGTCTGTGCGGCAACCTTTTTCGCCGCTTCAGCCACGCGGGCGGCAACCGCCTTCTCTTCGGCTTCGATTTTCAGGCGTGCCAGAGCAGCGATACGCTGCTGTTTCTGCAGGTACTCCGCTTCCTGGTGTGCACGCAGTGCCGAGTTACGGCGTTCTTCCTCGGCACGAAGTTTTTCCTGTTCTTCACCAATGATCGAAGCGCGAGTCACCACTTTTCTGGTGACAGCCCGGGCTTCACCAGCGGGTTCAGACTTGGCCCCGACCGCGTTCCTGGCCTTCCCCTTCCCTGCTGGCTTGCTCTTCACATCGACACGCGGTGCTGCCACAGACTCCGATTCAGGTGACGCCTCAACGATAGGCTCCAGCGCCACTTCAACAACGGGGTCTGCGACTAGCGGAACGACTGGCTCGACAGGGGTAACAATCACCGCTTCCGGCGTGACGACCGGCGCTTCAGGTGCAACGGGCAGATCGGCACGTTCAGGCGAATCACGCTTGACCAGAACCCGTTTCTTGCGAACCTCAACCTGCACAGTGTGCGACTTGCCGTGCGAGTCCTGCGACTTGATCTCGCTGGTTTCCCTGCGCGTCAAGGTGATCCTGGTTTTGGCCTCGCCTTCACCATGCGAACGGCGTAGGTACTCGAGCAGCCTGGACTTGTCCTGTTCGGAAAGAAAGTCATCAGCCGTACCCTTACCAACACCAGCTTTGTGCAACTGCTCAAGCAGCGCACTTGCCGGCATTTTAAGATCGGTGGCTAATTGGGCAACACTTGTCTGCGCCATGTGGGGATCCTCTTTTCTACTTACTCGAACCAGTGCGCGCGCGCCGTGGTGATCAGTTTTTTGGCACGATCAGCATCGATACCGGTCATTTCAGTGAGTTCGTCGACAGCCAGATCAGCCAAGTCGTCGCGCGTTTTGACACCGTTACCCGCCAACTTGCCCGCCAGCAACTTGTCCATCCCGTCAAGGCTGAGCATGTCCTCGGCCACTTCACCGATCTGTTCTTCAGTAACGATGGCTTCGGTCAACAATACGTTTCGCGCACGATCACGCAATTCCTGAACAGTCGCCTCATCAAAGGCCTCAATCTCGAGCATTTCATGCATCGGCACATAGGCCACTTCTTCCAGCGTCGAAAATCCCTCGCTGATCAGAATGTTGGCGACTTCCTCATCGACATCGAGCTTTTCCATGAATAGCACGCGAATTGCCGCAGACTCGGCTTCGACACGTGTCTGCGACTCTTCCTCGGTCATCAGATTGATTGTCCAGCCGGTCATTTCGGATGCCAGGCGAACATTTTGCCCGCCACGACCGATAGCAATCGCCAGATTGTCTTCATCAACAACAACGTCCATGCTGCGCTTGTCTTCATCAACGACGACCGAAAGCACCTCGGCCGGTGCCAAGGCGCCAACGACGAACTGCGCCGGATCAGCCGACCAGAGCACAATATCGACGCGCTCACCGGCCAACTCATTGGTCACCGCAGTAACCCGCATGCCCCGCATGCCAACACAGGTGCCAATCGGATCAACACGCTGATCATTCGACTTGACGGCAATCTTCGCTCGCATGCCGGCATCGCGCGCTGCCGCCTTGATTTCGAGCAGACCGTCATCGACTTCCGGCACCTCCATTTCGAAGAGCTTGATGATGAACTCGGGCGCTGTGCGCGAGAGAATCAATTGCGGGCCGCGGGCAGCGCGGTCGATGCGCAGCAAAAAGGCCTTGATACGATCACCAACGCGCAGATTTTCACGCGGAATCATCTGGTCGCGCGGCAACAACGCTTCAATTTTGCCTGCCTCGATGATGGCGTTACCGCGTTCCATGCGCTTGATGGTTCCGGTAACAAGATGCTCCTTGCGCTCCAGGAAATCATTGAGAATCTGATCGCGTTCGGCATCGCGGATTTTCTGCAAAATCACCTGCTTGGCCGCCTGCGCGCCAATTCGCCCGAAATCGATCGGCTCCAGCGCCTCCTCGAGGTAATCGCCGATTTCAACCTCGGGATCCTGCTTCTGGGCTTCGGACAACGGGATATGCTGCGCCTCGTGGATGAAATCTGCGTCGGCAACAATTTCCCAGCGACGGAAGGTCTCGAAGTCGCCGCTTTCGCGATCAACCACAACACGCACGTCCGCTTCGTCATCGACGCGCTTTTTGGTCGCTGACGCAAGGGCCAATTCGAGTGCACCGAAGACGATGTCTTTGGTCACGTTTTTCTCGCGCGCCAGCACATCCACCAGCAGCAAAATTTCGCGGCTCATATTCTCACTATCCCCTTAAATCCAGCCTGGTCATCATCTCTAGTCGAACTTTGGAACCAGCCGGGCCTTGTCGATATTGCCAAGATCCAGTTCCACTTCGCCCGTATCAATTGTCAGGCGCACCCTGCCGTCCTGCAGACCGTGCAGGACGCCGTTAAAATTACGTCGACCACCCACCGGGAGTCGTAACCTCAGATTGATCTGCGAACCCGCAAATCGCTCGAAATCCACCGGCTTCTTCAACACCCGATCAAGGCCGGGTGAAGAAATCTCCAGGCGATCATAATCGACGTTCTCAACTGCCAGCACGCGAGACAACTGATTGCTGACCAACGCACAATCCTCGACATCGATGCCGCCCGATTTATCCGGTTTGTCGATGAAAAGACGCAGCACACGACCACGCGGACTCTGTTCGAGGTCCACGAGCTCGTAACCGAGACCGGTTACGGTGGTATCGATAAGATTATGCAAATCCATAGCTACAAATAAAAAATGGGCGAAAAGCCCATCCCCGAAAAAATTGCCCCCTGAGGGGCGAGCGGAAAACCGTCGGAGTATAACGAGATTTTTGGCCGGCGTAAATCACTAAGCGCGAAGTCAAGGGATCGCAACTCAGAAATACAATTGTTAATTTATGCAATTGAACACTAGTTGGGCGCGCATGACAAAATCATGACCCAAAGCTGTCGCAGTCGAAGGCATTGCCCGTGGATTGCCGCGTTGCCAACTGCGGCGGCATGCTGGGCGGCCGTCGTTATCCTGCCGCCTGGTTGGCTGACGCACTTGCGTCGCCTTACAGTTGTCAGGGACGCTGGCCCGCGGCCACGTCGCTATGCCGGTCAGCAATGGCCGAGCGTTTTGCCGTCCTTCGCCCAATAAATCTAGCTGGCCTTATTGCTTGGGGTGGCCGACAGTCCGGAAACTCTCGCGCACGAAATGGCGCACGTCGTTCTGTGTGTCTTTGCGACTGCTGGCATCGATCCGGTAACGGCCAATGGCGAGCCATTTTGTTACTTGCTGTCACAACTTCTGGTCGATGCCAGACGGTGATTGCCTAGAAGAACTGCTTGGCGAAGTTAGCGATGGCGATCAGGATCGGCTTTGACGCGTTTCCACGCCATCACCAGTTGCGCTTCACTTCGTTCGCTGTGATCAACTTACGGCGGGACTCTCTCCCGCAAGAGTGCGCCCATGCTGGGCGCACAAAGCAAAGGCCCCGCTTTTCGGCAGGGCCTTAGACGCTACGCCGGATTGCAATCTCCGGTGCGCAGTGGCCCCTTTCGAGGGCTTGATGCCTGATGCCGAAACAGAACGGGTACAGACAAATGAAAGCCGAAGTTGCGCGCGCGCCGGAATCTGTGGGGATTGAGATGACACCTCACTGGAGTCCGGTCCGTGAGAGCCGTTCAGTTCCTAGCAAGGCGCTTGGGTTAAACACCGCGCAACAAATATGCTAATATCATATTTTGATCTTGTTGACACGCTTTCGGCCACAAAGTAGATTCACGGTCGAGTAGCAAATCTGCCGGAACGTCGCAATGCCGTGTTGTTACCCGTTAGCTGCCTTGCGCCCCAATTTCAACGTGTTGAGGAAATCGAGATGAATCGACCGAACGCAATGCTTTTACCGGCAGCTGCGGCTGTCCTTTCCGTCGCCGCAAGCCTGAGCGCCCATGCCGCCGATCCGGGCCTCGCGCCCTGGCTGGCCCAGATGGGGGAAACCAGCGCCATTCTCTCGGCGGCCAACTGGGGCAAGGGTCAGGTGCTTGGCGTGGTTGATACGGGAATCGTCGCCAGCAACCCCGTCTTTGCCACCGGCCAGGTGTCCGCCGCGCTCAGCTCATGCGCCGCGACATCATTCAGATGCTCCAGCGGGGCGCTTGACGACAACGGTCACGGCACCGCAGTCGCTTCGATTGCGGCAGCCAACAAACCCAGTCCCTATACCTACCGCTATGCCGGTTACACGGTTCTGGCCAACAGTTACATCGGCGTCGCCCCCAATGCCAACATCGTTGCCGAGAAAGTACTCAACAGCAGCGGTTCGGGCTACAACACCGATGTTTCCAATGGCATTAACAAGGCAGTGGCGGCCGGCGTCAGCGTCATCAACCTCTCGCTGACCTACATGGCGACGCCCGACATCATTGCCGCGATCAATAACGCGGCTGCCAAGGGAGTCTTCATCGTCTGGGCCGGCGGCAACGATGGCAAGGCGCTGCTCGCCAATGCCAACACCAGCGGGCTGACCTCGACAGCGATTAGCCATTTGGTGTTCGCCAGCGCGCTCGATACAACGGCCGCCAAGGCCGCATCATTTAGCAACAGTGCCGGTACCGGGGCACTGGTCAGCACCACGGGAAGCAGGACAGCCTATGCCAGCCGCTGGATTTCGGCGCCTGGGGTCAATATCCTGGCGCCCGGAATTCAATACGGGCCGGACGCCATGGCGATATGGTCCGGCACCTCGATGTCCGCGCCGTTGATCAGTGGTTCGCTAATGCTTCTCGAGAGTGCTTGGCCGATCCTGAAAACCAAAGGCACTGCGGCTAATCTGCTGCTTGGCACAACCACTGATCTCGGGGCCAAGGGCGTTGACGCCGTCTACGGGACAGGTCTGGCAACCTGACAACAGCCTTTCAGCCCGTCGGTGCCCTGTCGATCACTCAGGCCAACGGTAAGAATATCGCCGTATCGAGCCTGTCGGGATCGATGCTTGCCGGCGGCGCCTTGGGCAATTTGTCAGCGCTTCAGTCAAAGCTGAGCAATTACACAGCCCTCGACACCTACCTGCGCAACTTCACGGTCAACCTGTCTGGCTTGATCCAGACCAAGCCGACAGCGGCCACCTTGAACCCCTTGCCGTCAAATCGGAATACCGGCGTCGCCGTCATGAAGCTGATCGATGGCGGCGAAGTTTCGACCTGGCAGTCGCCAAGCACCAACTTTGTCGACCGCCTGGGCGTTTTCTGGAATGCGGATGCGCAGCCAGCGACCAACACCGGCTACATGTCATTCACCAATAGTGTTGGCAGCACGTTGTCCATGGGTTACGGCATACCGAGCCAGTTTACGTTTTCGAAGGCGTTGTACGGCGACAGCGACCTGTCGCTGATGGCCAGCGAGTTGAGCGCGACAAACCTCTCGGACCTGGCGCAGGGCGGTCAGATACCACCGGCAAAGCCGGTGGCTTGAGATTGTGAGCGCCTCAAAGGCGCCCATGAAACCTTGAGCCGCCCTTGGCGGCTTACCCCAGTTCGAGCTTCATCTGATCGTACCGCTCGTCTTCGTCCTCCTGATTCCG
>NZ_JAPUVO010000068.1 GCF_029255185.1 Propionivibrio sp. | reverse complement strand
CCTCGGCCACGCCGTTGTCGGCGCACTGGCCGCCCAGCTCAAGGAACAGGATGCGCTAGCAGGCGCGATCGGCGGCGCCGGCGCGGCCATCGCCAATCCGCTGCTCGATCAGGCCATCGGCGGCGCCGACGCAAGCGGCTGGGGCAGCGATCCGACGTCGGCGCAGAAACTACAAAGCGCCACGCTGCAACTCTCCAGCATGGCGATCAGCGCCGGCGTCGCCTCGGCGCTGGGCAAGGACGGCATGACGGCTGCATTGACGGCGCAGAATGAGACGGTGAATAATTACCTTAGTCAGAAGCGCCCCAACCTACTCACCCTCTCCGAGCAGGAACGCTACAACGAGGCATTCAAGCGCGGAGACACCAATACACTGAACGAACTCACCCAACGCTCGGCCGCGCGTGATCAGGCTTTGGCCAACGCCTGTGGTTCCACGGCCCCCAGCGTGTGTCGTGCCGAGGTTATGGCAGCGCTTGATTCAGGAAACAAGGTGCTGACTGTCAGCAATGGCCTGACCATCGCCGTTCCAGCGAATACGCCGGAGCTGCTTGCAACCCCCCGTCCGGCTAACGAGTTTCAGAACAGCGTCGCGCAGAGCGTGGCCGACGGCCTGATCGGTGAAGGAATCGCTTCAGGTGCCGGGGCGCTGCTTAAAGGTGCTGGTTTCGTCGCTGGGCGTCTTTTCGGGTACTCGGAGACGTCCATTGGGGAAGGGGCAGTGATAGCGAAGGGTGCGGCAGACACCGGAACGGCTGATGCGACAGCGCTACAGCGTGCCTATTTGAACAATAAATTTGGGCGCACTGGAGACCTGAACCTCGATATCAATATTCGGGGCAACCAAGAAACAGCAACTAACTTTTTCCGTTCCCAAGGCGTGTCAGAAGGAAATATTCCTTCGTATTTAACCGGCATCGACTTTACTCAACCCGTGTCAGTGCAGGCGCTAGGTTCTGGGAAACCTTTATGGCAATACCAAACGCCTGGCGCACCTCAAGGGAATTGGTACTCATTTAGCCCATTTGTGCAGCCAACCGAACTAGGCATCAGTCCTCTCGGTTTTAATAGAGCCACCCAAGCTGTTGAGTCAAAAACTCTTAGTCCTTACTTGACAAAAGAGCCAGTGAATATGTTGCGCAGCACATCAGCTTCGGTGAACGATTTCTGGTCTGTCAGTGGGCAGTCATATCCGACTATTGGTGGCGAACGACAATTGTTCTCCACGCAGAAACCAGCGTTTGTGTTGACTCCGCAACAATAAGGACTGGATTATGGCCGCTATAGAAACAGTGGAGAAAGCTTTGGCACTTGCGCATGCTCGATTGAGCGCAGCTCCGGAATTTGAGATATTTGCCTCAACTGTCGCTCAGTTGGAGTACTTGTTATCGGTGCTGCGTGGGAACGAGAAGGATCGCTCCCGTCTGAAAAATATTATCGTTGGGCATTTCGCGGTGCGGGAGTTTGAGGAGAGTGATCCTGAACTGGCTGAGGCTTTAAATGCTGTACAAGCCATTGCATTCAAGGCTGCCAAGGGACTTAAAGTTTAATCCTCTCGTCTTGTTGGCCCCTCTCTCACGACTTCTCGAAAATCATGCTGGCGGGATCGAGTAACTGCGGTTTTTAGTCACGTTTTCGTGCTCTCTCGATTTTGATGACAAACGAGAATAACGATAGTGCGTTAATAAAAGCCAAACAGACAATACTCATTTGAAATATCTGACCAAACAATGACCCCCGCTCGCTTCCCCGGACTCGCCCTCACACTGCGCCGTACTCCGGTGCGCCGTGGGGTCGCCTTGCTTCTCCTCCTCACCTTCCTCGTCTCCCCCTACGGCCTTCTGGCCGCCCCAATCTCAAACCGCGTCCCTGTTTTCAATGCCGACGCCGGCCTCATTAATATTCAGGGCAACGCTCAGGCCATCCGCGACATCGCGCTGACAGCGGGCAAGGCCCTCACCATCGAACGCATCAGCACCGACGTCGTGAGCCACGGATCGCTCAGCCAGGTTCAGGAGGCTGCACCGCAGATCAAGGCCGGAACACAGCTCGACCTGCGCTCGGGGCAGGGGACCACGCTGACCGGCGCTCAACTCACTGCCGGCCAGGCGCTCAACGTGCTTGCCGGCCAGAACCTGATAGTCGATGCCGCCGCGCGCAGCGACAACTGGCAAGATAGTGGACAAAGCAGCGACGGACGTTACCGTCGCCAAGCCACCTACTACAGCGGCAGCCGCCTGACGAGTGGCGGCGAAACCACGCTCGCCGCCAACAACGACCTCACCGTGCGCGGCAGTACCGTCCACAGCGGCGGCAACCTCACGGCGCAGGCCGGCGGCAATCTCGACCTGCTGGCCAGCGTCGATCAGGACCGTCTTTCCTACCAACTGGGCCAGCCCCTGAATCCGGGCCAGACCGGCGCGTACGCGCAGCACGGGGACTCAGTTATCGGTGTTGGGCAATGACGTGATGGCAAAACAGGCCAGACCGTGGTCGAGACAACCCGTAGACCAGCATATTCCATCAGGGACAGAGGCTATGGCCTCGATCAAAGTCCGGATCTATGGCTGCAATCTTTACCTGCTTACCATCATCAATTGAACGCTTGGCAAAATGGGGGCGACCATTTATGACGGTGTTGTCGATGTGACTACGCTGGCAGCGGATCGGAGTTGCCCAGCGCCGTGGTATTTAATCCGCCATCGACATACATGATTTCGCCGGTAATTCCGCTGGCAAGGTCCGAGAGCATGAAGGCGGCAGCGTTGCCCACTTCGTCGATGGTGATATTGCGCCGCAGCGGGGCGTTGTGTGAGTTATAGGCCAGCAGCTTGCCAAAGTTGCCGATGCCGGAAGCGGCCAGTGTCTTGATCGGGCCGGCTGAAATGGCGTTGGCCCGGATGCCCTGTGGTCCGAGGCAGAAGGCCAGATAACGGGTCGCCGCTTCGAGGCTGGCCTTGGCCAGACCCATGGTGTTGTAGTTGGGCATGGTGCGCTCGGCACCGAGGTAGGACAGCGCCAATACGGAGGCCTTGTTACCTTTGAGCAGCAGCGGGCGCGCCGCCTTGGTCAGCGCCGGATAGCTGTACGAAGAGACATCGTGGGCAATGCGGAAGGATTCGCGCGAGATGCCGTCGAGGAAGTCGCCCTCAATCGCTTCGGTGGGGGCATAGGCAATCGAATGCACCAGCCCGTCAAGCCCCTCCCAGTGGGTCGCCAGATCGGCGAAGAGCTTGTCGATCTGGGCGTCGTCGGAGACGTCGCAGGGAAAAACCAGGGTGCTGTCGAATTCGGCGGAAAATTTGCTGATACGATCCAGAAAGCGTTCGTTCTGATAGGTGAAGGCCAGTTGCGCACCTTCGCGGTGACAGGCACGAGCGATGCCGTAGGCGATCGAGTGCTTGGACAAAACACCTGTGATTAAAATACGCTTGTCTGCTAGGAATCCCATGGGTTCTCCTGTAACAAAATGGGGTTGGAGTTTTGCTGTTAAGGTCACTTTGAGGCGATATTATAGGTGAGTTTGACCCGATCACCGACCGACGATTCTACGGCACAGCAGCGGGCACTCGCGCTACACTTCGCCCCATGCCTTTTTTCCGCCTTGTCCGTCGGTCATTGTCCTGGTCATTGTTCCTGCTGCTTGCCGCATGCAGCAGCGAACAGAACGACCCCTATCCGGCCAGCGAACGCGGCAAGAACATCCTCTATTCAGCGTTTACCGAGCGCCCAAAGCATCTTGACCCGGTGCAGTCTTACACCGAAGATGAAGTCACCTTCACGGCGCAGATCTATGAGCCGTTGCTCCAATACCACTATCTGAAGCGGCCTTATACGCTGGTTCCGGCGACCGCGCAGGCCGTCCCGGTGGCGCGCTATTATGACGCCAATGGCCGCGAGTTGCGCAGCGATGCGGCGGCCGAAACGATTGCGCGCAGCGTCTACGAAATTCATATCCGCCCCGGAATCCGCTATCAGCCGCATCCGGCCTTTGCGCTCGATGCCAATGGCAAGCCGCTCTATGCCGACCTTGCGCGCGACGCGCTGCGCGGCATCGAAACGATCGCCGATTTCGCGCAGACCGGGACGCGGGAGCTGGTCGCCGACGATTATCTCTACGAGATTAAGCGGCTCGCGCATCCACGCCTGCATTCGCCGATCTTTGGCATGATGGCCGAGCGCATTCTCGGACTGAAGGAACTCGGCGAGGTGCTGCAAAAAGAAGCTAAAGCCTTGCCGGCCGGTGCCTGGCTCGATCTTGACCGCTTTGCCCTTGACGGCGTCACCCGGGTCGACCGTTATACCCTGCGCATCACACTCGCTGGCAAGTACCCGCAGTTTCTCTACTGGCTGGCCATGCCCTTTTTCGCTCCGGTGCCACGCGAAGCTGACCGCTTCTTCGCTCAGCCGGGGATGGCCGAAAAGAACCTGACGCTTGACTGGTATCCGGTTGGCACCGGCCCCTTCATGCTGACCGCCAATAATCCGAACAGCCGCATGGTGCTCGAACGTAATCCCAACTTCCACGGCGAAACCTACCCCTGCGAGGGCGAGCCGGATGACCGCGCAGCCGGCCTGCTGGATGATTGCGGCAAGCCCTTGCCATTCATCGACAAAGCGATTTTTTCGCGCGAGAAGGAAAACATTCCCTACTGGAACAAGTTTTTGCAGGGCTACTACGATGCCTCTGGCATTTCATCGGACAGCTTCGACCAGGCGGTTCGGCTCAATGTCGGTGGCGACGTGGCGCTGTCCGACGAGATGCGCGCCAAGGGAATTCGCCTGTTGACCAGCGTTCGCGCGTCGACCTTTTACATGGGCTTTAATATGCTCGACCCGGTGGTCGGCGAGCAGCGCAGCGCCAAATTGCGCCAGGCCCTGTCGATGGCCATCGATCAGGAGGAGTTTATTTCGATCTTCATGAACGGGCGCGGCATCGCGGCGATGAGCCCGCTGCCACCAGGAATCTTCGGCTACCTTGAAGGCGAGGACGGGATCAATCCGGTGGTCTATGAATGGGGAGGTGACAAGATCAATGGCAAGGCGCAGCGCCGACCGATTGCCGAAGCCCGGCAGCGACTGGCCGAGGCCGGCTGGCCGAATGGCCGCGACGCCAAAAGCGGCGAGCCGCTGGTGCTCAACCTCGACACCACCAGTGGCGGCATGGGCGACAAGTCGCGGCTCGACTGGCTGACACGCCAGTTTGCCAAGCTCGACATCCAGCTCGTCGTGCGCTCGACCGATTTCAACCGCTTCCAGGAGAAGCTGCGCAAGGGTGCGGTACAGCTCTACTACCTGGGCTGGAATGCAGATTATCCCGACCCCGAGAATTTCTTCTTCCTGCTCAATGGCTCCGAGGGCAAGGTCGCCAAAGGCGGGGAAAACGCTTCGAACTACACCAATGCAGAATTCGACCGGCTATTTGCGCAAATGAAAGACATGGATAACGATGCACAGCGGCTGGCCGCAATCACCCGCATGAACCGCATTCTGCAGGAAGACGCGCCGTGGATTTTTGGCTTCCACCCGAAGAGCTATACACTGGGCCATGCCTGGCTGCACAACCGCAAACCGACCGACGTCGGCAACAATATCCTGAAGTACCAGCGCATCGACGTTGTCGAACGCGAACGGCGACGCCAGCAATGGAACGAGCCCGTGCTGTGGCCGCTCGCCGTCGGCCTCCTTGTGCTCGCCTCGCTCGTCCTGCCGGCGCTGATCAGCTACCGTCGCCGCGAACGCGGCACGGCGACTCAGAAGGAAAAAACATGAAAAACCTTACCGCAAAGGCGCAAAGACGCGAAGGACCGCAAAGAAAAACTGGAGAGAGTGCCTTGGTCATTGCAGGATCGAGCAAGTTTGTAATCGAAAAAGTCTTCTTTGCCCCTTCGCGCCTTTGCGGTGAAATAGCGGCCTTTCATAATTCGTAACCATGCTCGCCTACCTCCTGCGCCGACTGCTTTATGCCATCCCGATTCTGATCGGGGTGAACCTCATTACCTTCGCTCTGTTCTTCGTCGTCAACACGCCCGACGACATGGCGCGCATGCAGCTTGGCGTCAAGCGCGTGACGCCGGAGGCGATTGCCAAGTGGAAGATCGAGCGCGGCTACGACAAACCCTTGTTCATTAACGGGGAGGCCGATGGCGTCGGGGTGCTGACCGATACCGTGCTCTTCGCTAAATCGGCGCGCATGTTCGTCGGCGACTTCGGGCGCGCCGAGGACGGTCGCGACATCGCCAGGGAAATCACCTCGCGCATGGGGCCGTCGCTGGCCATCGCGCTGCCGACCTTCATCCTCGGCCTGTTCGTGGCAGTCACTCTCGCGCTGCTGCTGGCCTTCTTCCGCGCCAGCTATCTCGACTTCTGGGGCGTCGTACTTTGTGTCGCGATGATGTCGGTTTCCGGGCTCTTCTACATCATCGGCGGCCAGTATCTGATCAGCAAGCTGTGGCGACTGGTGCCGATTTCGGGCTTTGGCGGCGGCATCGATGCCTGGAAGTTCCTGATTCTGCCGGTGCTCATCGGCGTCATTTCAGGAATCGGCTCGTCGGCGCGCTGGTACCGAACGATCTTCCTTGAGGAAATCGGCAAGGAGTATGTTCGCACGGCACGCGCCAAGGGGCTTTCCGAGCTTACCGTGCTCTTTCGCCATGTGCTGCGCAACGCCATGATCCCGATCCTGACCGGCGTCGTGGTGGTCATCCCGCTGCTCTTCATGGGCTCGCTGCTCACCGAATCGTTCTTCGGCATCCCGGGGCTCGGCAGCTATACCATCGACGCGATCAACGCTCAGGATTTCGCCGTCGTGCGCGCCATGGTCTTCATCGGTTCGGTGCTCTACATCGTCGGGCTGATCCTGACCGACATTTCCTATACCTTCGTTGACCCCCGGATACGCTTCGACCGATGACTTACCTCCCCGTCATTCTCTGGTCCGACCTGCTGATCTGGCTGCTGGTCGTTGCCGCCATCGTGCTCGGCGTACTGTCCTCGCGCAACCCGCAGTTGCGCGCGGCGTGGCAGCGGGTCGGGCACAGCCGTCCGGGGATGGCCGCGGCGACGGTGCTGGTCGCCTTCGTGCTGGTTGGCCTGCTCGATTCGATCCATTACCGGCCACGGCTTGAAAGTAGCGACGGCGCGCAGCCCGTCGCCTACGCCATCGAAGTGCTGTCGCTGCTCGACACCGTGGCGACGCCGCTGCGCACGCGCAACGAGAAGACCTACTCCGAACCACTGGCGACACGCGCCTACGCCAAGGAATCGATCGAGCAGCGCGATGCAGAGGGCCATGTACAACTGCTGCGCGATTTTCCGCGCTTGAAGTACGGTGGTGCGCATCTGGGCACTGCTGACGATCAGCGCAGCGCCGACGTCGGCCGCCGGGTGCTGGCCGCAATAGCGCTTGCCGCCTTGCTCTGCGCATCTCTAGCCGTAGCGGCCGCGCATCTGCTGGCGCGCCGTTCGCTATGCTCTGTAAATAAGGCGTGGCGAACCCTCTGGCAGGGCCAGACGGATTTTGCCTGGCGCGCGGTGCTGATCACGCTAACGGTACTGTTGCTCTTGCTACTGCCGCTCGCCGCACTGTGCGTCGATTACCATGTTTTTGGCACCGACAAGGTCGGCCAGGACGTCTTCTACCAGATACTCAAGAGCATTCGCACCGGGCTGGTGATCGGCCTGGTAACAACGCTGGTGACGCTGCCGCTGGCTATCCTGCTCGGCATCCTCGCCGGCTACTTCCGCGGCTGGGTCGATGACCTGATTCAGTACGTCTACACCACCGTCAGTTCGATTCCCGGCGTGCTGCTGATCGCCGCCGCAGTGCTGATGATGCAGGTGGTGATCGATACCCACCCGCAGTGGTTCGCCACCGCCGCCGAGCGCGCCGACCTGCGCCTGCTGGCGCTTTGCTTCATCCTCGGGTTGACCAGTTGGACCACGTTGTGCCGCCTGCTGCGCGGCGAGACGCTCAAGCTGCGCGAGCTCGAATACATCCAGGCGGCGCAGGCTTTCGGCGTCTCCGACTTGCGCATCATCGTGCGCCACATCCTGCCCAACCTGATGCACATCGTGATCATCACGCTGGTCATGGATTTTTCCAGCCTGGTGCTCGCCGAAGCGGTGCTCTCCTACGTCGGTATCGGTGTCGATCCGACGATGATCAGCTTCGGCACGATGATCAACAACGCGCGCATGGAGTTGGCGCGCGAACCGATGGTCTGGTGGTCGCTGGCGGCAGCCTTCGTCTTCATGTTCGCCCTGGTGCTGTCGGCCAATCTACTCGCCGATGCCGTGCGCGACGCCTTCGATCCGAGAATGACGGGTGCATTATGAATCAGAAATACCGCCCGGGTTTGATCTGGAATGACAGCCTTATTCCCAATGACTGAGCGCGAGACGATCCTGACCGTGCGCGACCTGCGCATGGGCTTTGCCAGCGGCTATGCCCAAACGCGCCGGGTACTGGTTGCGGTCGACGGCGTCGATTTTCAGTTGCGTAGCGGTGAAACGCTGGCGCTGCTTGGCGAATCGGGCTGCGGCAAGTCAGCGACCGCGCTCACACTGTTGCGCTTGTTGCCAGCAGCCGGGCGTATTCTTGCTGGCGAAGTGCGTTTCGAGGGCCACGACCTGTTGCGCCTGCCGGAGACCGAAATGCGCGCTGTGCGCGGCGGCGGCATGGCGATGATCTTCCAGGAACCGGCAACCAGCCTAAATCCGGTGTTGACTGTCGGACGGCAGATCGGCGAGGTGCTGGAACGGCATGCCTCGCTTACCCGCGACGCAGCGCGCCAGCGCGCGCTCGCACTACTCGAAGCGGTCGGTATTGCCGATGCGCCGCGCCGCTTGGGCGAGTTCCCCTTCCAGCTTTCCGGCGGCATGAAGCAGCGGGTGATGATCGCCATAGCGCTGGCCGGCAACCCGCGCCTGTTGATCGCCGACGAGCCGACGACGGCGCTCGATGTCACCATCCAGGCGCAGATTCTCGACCTTCTTCGCCACCTGCAGGCCGAGCGCGGCATGGGCATGCTGCTGATCACCCATGACCTGGGCGTCGTTGCGCAAATGGCGCACCGCGTCGGTGTCATGTACGCCGGTGAGATCGTCGAGGAAGCGCCGCGCGACGCCTTCTTTGCCGCACCGCGCCACCCGTACACGCAGAAGCTGTTTGCCGCACTGCCCGACCTCGCACGGCGCGGCGGGCGGCTGGAAACGATTGCCGGCCAGGTGCCGTCGCTGGCGGCGATGCCCACCGGCTGCCGCTTTGCCGAACGCTGCCCACAGGCCTGGAAACGCTGCCGTGACGAGGCGCCGGCCTGGTACGATGCCGGCCCGGAGCATCGCGTGCGCTGTCATCTGCTCGCTGAGCCGGGCAGAGCGCTTGCCCCTTTGCCAACGGCCGTAGCGCTTCCCGATCCACTGCGCACGCCTGATTCCCCTGACTCCCCACTGCTCAGTGTGGAGGATTTTCGCGTCCACTTCCCTATCCGGCGCGGCATCCTGCAACGCACCGTCGGCCACGTCAAGGCAGTCGACGGTGTCGCGCTGGAACTTTCTCGCGGCCGCACGCTGGCGCTGGTCGGCGAGTCGGGTTGCGGCAAGACGACGGTCGGCAAGGCGATCCTGCAACTGATCCGCCCGACCGCCGGCAGCGTCCGGCTTGAGGGGCGCGAGCTCTGCGGCCTCTCGCGCAACATGTTGCGCCCGCTGCGTCGCCGGATGCAGATGATCTTTCAGGACCCCTTCGCTTCGCTCAACCCGCGTCTGTCGGTCGGCGAGATCATCGGCGAGGGAATGAATACGCTCAATGCGCTCAACGCGCTCGCGTCGCGGGCTGATGCCGCCGTGGCGATCAGCGCACTACTGCAACAGGTCGGGCTCGATGCGGCGGCCGCACAACGCTATCCGCACGAGTTTTCCGGCGGCCAGCGGCAGCGCATCGCCATCGCCCGCGTCCTCGCCGTGCAGCCCGAGCTGATCATCTGCGACGAGCCAACCTCGGCGCTTGACGTCTCGGTGCAGGCGCAGATCCTCAATCTGCTCAAGGCACTGCAGGATGACCTCGGCTTGGCCTATCTATTTATTACGCATAATTTTGCCGTCGTCGAGTATCTGGCGCATGAGGTGGCGGTAATGTACCTTGGCCGCATCGTTGAGCAGGGCCCTGTCGACGAGGTGCTGCGCTCGCCGCAGCATCCCTACACGCGGGCGCTGCTATCCGCCGTGCCCAGCCCGCGTCTTAACGAGCAAGCGCAATTTATCCGGCTGGTCGGCGAAATGCCGTCGCCGGCCAATCCGCCTGCCGGCTGCCATTTTCACCCGCGCTGCCCGCAGGCCAGCGAAGTTTGTCGCGCCAGCTATCCCGAAACAAGCCGCGTAATGCCGACCCACATCGTGCGCTGCCACCTGTATCGGTAGTTTCGAAGACCTAGCAGCCTGTCGGGCTTGATGGGTCGAAGCGAAAAATGTGGGAGACGAGCGCAGTTTTGCACGGGTTTCAAGCGAATAGTCGTTCTATTCGCGCAGAAACACGGGCGAAAATGGGCCGTCTTCCCACATTTTGCAGCCGACCTGGTCAAGTCCGACAGGCTGCTAGTCTTACTGTGTCACATGGCATGATTGCCTGCTCCACAGCACGGACAGCGCTGAAGTTTGCGGGCGATGGCTTGCGCGATGAGGAATCGCAGCGTTGGAATCGAGTCAGGTACATGCCGCT
>NZ_JAPUVO010000067.1 GCF_029255185.1 Propionivibrio sp. | reverse complement strand
CGATCCGCAAACAACTGAAAAACTACGAACGCATGAAGCTTCTCATCGACCGATGGATCGAGCTGGGAACAGAACTATCCAATCTCCGACTCGCCAAAGAAACGATCTGAAGGGGGAGAACTTGTCACTCTCCAGTAAAGACGCTTTTACGCTATTTTGGCTCGAAAGGAGCAACGGTTGTCGAAATTGATTCTGGATTTGTCATAAACAAAAAACTAAGCGATTTCCTGAGTAAGCGGGTGCAAGATGGGAAGACGTTCTTAGGTGGAAAGGTAACTCCCGGGGTAACTTCCGGCGCAGGACTATATTCAAAATTTATAATTACCTTTAAGCTATGAAAATGCTAATGGATGACGAGAATTTTTATAAAGATCGTATTCTTTGGAAAGCTGCTCAAAACAATTTGTTTGCGCAAGCCTGCTCGAAATTTGATACGGTTGAAAATGATCGGCAAGCCTATGTTCTTGGAAAGGCTGCTTTGCAAGGAAAGCCAGTTTTGCTTTTTTGGTCGAGCGATAATTTGTGGACATTGCTAAGCTCTAAAGAGGTTGTCAGTCAAATTGACTCGTCAATCAATGCGGTTCTTTTAGATAGCATCAACAAGAACATGAAACTGCAAGAAGTCAAAAGTGCGGAACGCCAAGCGACTAAATTGCAATCGGAAATTCTCTTGATAGGCGACGCAGAAATCAAAATTTGGGCACCTCATGGCGCAGAGATTTTTGCGTTGATGGGCATATTGAGGATGTTTCCACTAGGAAAACGCCATAATCCCAATGGCATTACCTTAAACTGAATATCAACCATTAGCTGCATGAAAATTTCGGAATTCTGGCCGAAAGTCTGATCCGCCCCATCAAACTACCGCTTGCGGCTTGATAATGGTCGTTGCCTGACTACGACCGAAGTGCAGAGTGCACCAAATCGTATATATCAACGCGGCGGTGTTTCGACACCGCGTGGACGCTTGTAGCGGTTATACGCCCACAAATATTGTTCCGGGCACTGCCTGATCAACTGCTCGATCTCGTGGTTGATCTGCTGAGCGCGGTGCTCGATACTGCCGCTCAAGGACTGCGACGGCAGTTGCAGGTGGAAATGGTAGCCGGCCCCGCCGGGAAGGCGCTCGGCCCAGACCATGATTACGGCGGCGCCGCTCTCGGTCAGCCGTGCCGCTAACGTCATGGTGTAGGCAGGCTTGCCAAAAAAATCGAGCCAGCGACCCTCGCCAACCCGGGGTGCCTGATCGGGCAGCATGCCCACCGCTTCACCGCGCTTGAGCGCCTTGAGCAGGGCCCGAACACCGGACAAATCAGCCGCCGCAATGCGCAACTGCGCTCGCGCCCGCCCCGCCTCGATCATTGTTTGTAGCCAGGCCTGCTTGGGCGGACGGTAAAGTACGGTAATCGGCGCATGGGTAGACAGGTATTGGGCGGTCACCTCGAAACACCCCAGATGCGGCGTCAGATAGACAATTCCTTTGCCTTCTCGCGTTGCCGCCTCGACCAGTTCCCAGCCGCTGATTTTGACCACGCGATCGGCGGCCTCCTGCAAGGGACGCAGCCATA
Source organism: Propionivibrio sp. (assembly GCF_029255185.1). Classification (GTDB taxonomy): domain Bacteria; phylum Pseudomonadota; class Gammaproteobacteria; order Burkholderiales; family Rhodocyclaceae; genus Propionivibrio. The sequence goes on along the minus strand of NZ_JAPUVO010000067.1, from coordinate 1,780 downwards.
TGCTGGCCAGTTCAAGTGCTGAGCGACCGGCATTGGCAATGGCGGCGGAACGTAGCCGGCGCGTGTCCGGCGCGCCGAGCGCCAGCGTCATGTTCTCGTGCAGGTGGCGACGATAGGTCGGGGAAAGCAGCCAGGCCAGCCAGCCGAGCGCGAAGCCTAGCCCATGTAACCAGACCAGTGGCAGATAACTGAGGCAGCGAAAAATAAAGATCACGCAATAACCCTGCTGGCAACGGGTTTGACCCGCAGCACACTAAAAACTACAATTATCTCCTCCGCCGAGTTAATCAGGACAACTTGCAGGGCGGTGGAAGTCAAAAAGAATTCCAAAATACTGCTAAAGCGTCGTCTGCTCAAACCCCGGAGCCGGCCACGCCGCCACAACGGGGTTTTTTACTGGAGCAGTATAACATGTCAAACGAATATCTCTTTTCCTCGGAATCCGTTTCCGAAGGCCATCCGGACAAGGTCGCCGACCAGATTTCGGATTCCATTCTCGACGCCATTCTGGCCGAAGATCCGACGGGCCGGGTCGCCTGTGAAACGCTGGTATCCACTGGCTTGGTTGTCATCTCCGGTGAAATCACAACCAAAGCGCACATCAACTACCGCGAAATCGCACAGGAAACGGTTCGCCGCATCGGCTACAACGATTCCGACATCGGTTTCGACTACAAAAGCTGCGCCATTTTAACGGCAATCAATCGCCAGTCGCCGGATATCGCACAGGGCGTCAACGAAGGCCAGGGGCTCGACCTTGACCAGGGCGCCGGCGATCAGGGGCTGATGTTCGGCTACGCCTGCAATGAAACCCCTTCGCTAATGCCGCTGCCGATCTACTATGCGCACCGTCTCATGCAGCGCCAGGCCGAGGTGCGCAAGGATGGCCGCCTGCCGTGGCTTCGCCCGGACGCCAAGAGCCAGCTCACCGTCAAGTATGTCGATGGCCGGCCGCTGGCAATCGATACCGTCGTCATTTCGACCCAGCACGATCCGGACGTTTCCCACGCCCAGATCTCAGAAGCCGTGATTGAAGAAATCATCAAGCCGGTATTGCCGAAGGAACTGCTCTCCGACAAAACCCGCTATCTGGTGAACCCGACCGGTCGCTTTGTCGTCGGCGGCCCGCACGGCGACTGCGGCTTGACCGGTCGCAAGATCATCGTTGATAGCTACGGCGGCACCGCACGTCACGGCGGCGGCGCCTTCTCCGGCAAGGATCCGTCCAAGGTTGACCGCTCGGCCGCCTATGCCGCCCGCTACGTCGCGAAGAACATCGTCGCTGCCGGCCTCGCCGACCGCTGTGAAGTTCAGATCGCCTACGCCATCGGTGTGGCCAAACCCGTTTCACTGATGGTCGAAACGTTTGGCACGGGCAAAATCAGCGAAGAGAAAATCGCAGATCTAATCGTCAAGCATTTCGACCTGCGGCCGAAGGGCATCATCCAGACGCTCAACCTGCTCCGCCCGATCTACGCCAAAACCGCCGCTTACGGTCATTTCGGCCGAGAAGAACCCGAATTTACTTGGGAAAACACCGATAAAGCATCGGCGCTACGCGCCGATGCCGGGCTGTAAGCCAGGCCAGAAAAATCATAAAAAGGGCCGCAACGCCCTTTTTATTTCTGGCGATGCCATTGGTAGTAAGATTATTTCCCTTTAATGCCAGAATCCCATTCAGTCCAGGGCAATTGCATCAAATTCCCTTTAACCCGAGGAGACTGGCGCGATAAGCATCGGAAGAAGCGGCGAGAATGCGACGAGTATAGATACCCCCTTT
>NZ_JAPUVO010000066.1 GCF_029255185.1 Propionivibrio sp. | reverse complement strand
TCTCCATGAGTCACCCCAAAAAGACAGAAAACTACACAATTCCAAACGCTGTGAACAGCCCCTCTGTAACTCATTGAGCGTAAACGATTATTTCTGTGGGTCGACGACAATGGCATTCGCATTTTGATGCAATTGCCCTGCACTCAACGCAACAACGTGTCTTGCCAAGCAAACTGCGTATACAATCAAGGCATTGCCAAGACCGCAAATCACCGGGCCAGGCACAACGGAGGCACAAAGTTGACGAGCAAAATTAATGACGAAGATTTTCCTTCGTTATTTGAAAACGAGGCCGTCGCGTCATCATTGCCAGCCCACAAGTGGAAGGTGCTTATCGTCGATACCGACGCGCAAGTGCATCAATCCACCGTGCTCGCCCTGGCCAATATCCCGGTGCTCGGTCGCACCATTCAGTTCCTGCACGCCTACTCCACCAAGCAGGCCATTGAATTTCTGCAGGCGGAAAGCGATGTTGCCGTCATCCTGCTTGATGTCGTCAAAGAAGGCGAAGATGCCGGCCTTGAACTGGCGATGAGCATCCGCCAGGATCTGAGTTTGCGCGATCTGCGCATCATCCTGCGTAGCGCTCAGCCCGGCTATACTCCCGCGCTCGATACCATTCGCGACTACGACATCAATGACTACAAAACCAGCTCGGGATTCGCTCGCGACGGGCTTTATGCCACGCTGACGTCGGCGCTTCGTTCCTACGCGCAGATTCACGCCCTGAGCGTCGGACGCCGTGGTCTTGACCAGATCATCAAGGCTAGCAGCCGCATGATGACGCATCCAAATATGCACGACTTTGCCGCCGCCATCATCAATGAAATTGCCGGCCTGCTCGGCTTATCTCCAGAAGGTTTCGTCTGTGCACGCGAGAAGGTCAGTGCTGGCAGTCAGATTCGCATCATTGCCGCCGCAGGCCGCTTTGCGCGCTGCATCGACCAGCCGCTGGTCGACCTGCGCAAGCCGGCGCTTATTGCATTGCTGACACGGGCCCTCGACGAGCGCCGGAATCTAGCCAATGACAACGCAAGCGTGCTCTTCTTCTTCGGCAAATCGGGGACCGAGTTGGCGGCCTATTTCGAAACCGGTCGCCCGCTCGATGAGATCAACCGGCGTCTGCTCGACGTTTTCGGTACCAATATCGCGATCATTCTGGACAATGTTGAACTCTTCGATCAACTGCATGAACAAGCCTATCGCGACCCGCTGCTGAATATCCCAAATCGGCTGGCGTTCATGCATGCGGTCGGCAACGCGCTCACCGCACAGCCGTTGACCACGACGGTTGCGTTGGTCGATATTGACCATTTCTCGCACCTCAATGACGCGCTGGGCTACCGCTACGGCGACACTCTGCTCAAGGCCGTCGCCCTGCTGCTGATCGGAAAGCTGCCTGAGGGCACGCTCATTGCACGGATGGCACCCGACACCTTTGGCGTGCTCGGCGATGTCCAAACAATCACGCCGCAGACCCTGCTGCCGCTGTTTCGCGACCCCTTTGTCGCCGAAGGCACTGAGCAAAGACTGTCGGTTACCATCGGTCTGACCCGTCTGAGCGAGGTCGACGGTAACGCTTCCGACGCCATCAAGTCGGCCATTGTCGCGCTCAATCTGGCCAAACATCATCGCCGTGGCGAGGGTGTCTACTTCACCCGCAGCATGGAGATTGAAGCCCGAGCACGCATGCGCCTGCTGCGTGAGTTGCGCGCAGCCTTCGATCAGCAGCGGCTGTTTGTCGAATACCAGCCACAATTCTGTCTGAAGACGCAGCGCCTGATCGGGGTCGAAGCCCTGCTGCGCTGGCGTAACGACGAGGGGCGCTCAATCCCGCCCGATCAGTTCATTCCGCTGGCCGAAAGTTCCGGGCTGATCGTCGCTCTTGGCAAATGGGTCTTGCGCACCGCCTGTCATGATTTGCAGCGCCTGGTTAGCGACGGCCCGGCGGAGGTGGGTGGTCTGCACATGTCGGTCAATGTTTCCGTCGTCCAGTTCCGGCATCCGGGATTTCTTGATAGCGTCGATGAAATATTGAGCGAGAGCCGGATTAACCCTAGGCAACTCGAACTCGAAATTACCGAATCTGTCGCCATGCTCGACGCCAATTTCATGCTGGCCACCCTCAACCAAATCAAGGCACGGGGCATCGCCATTGCCATCGACGATTTCGGCACCGGTTTCTCATCGCTTAGCTACCTTGAGCGCCTCAACGTTGATCGGCTAAAAATTGACCAGTCCTTCGTCAATCAGATGATGCTCTCGAACAGCAGCCTGCGCATCGTTGAAACCGTGGTGCAACTCGGCCACAGCCTACAGCTTCAGGTCACTGCCGAGGGCGTGGAGCAGCAGGTTCAAGCCGACTTGCTGGAACGTATCGGCTGTCACGCAGGACAAGGCTATCTGTTTGCCCGTTCGATGCCCTTTGACCAGCTTCGTGCTTTGCTGGCTGCGCCCCCGCTTAAGAAACTCGCCGCCGGAAAAAAGGGGTAGAGTCTGACCTACCCCGTGGAGATATTGTTGTGACCCAAGCTGTCGACCTACTTAAAGCGATTCGTACCGGCCTGCTATCTGAAGTTATTGCTGCGCTTGACGCCGGCGCCAAAGTCGAGTTGCATGATGGCCAGAGAACTCCTGGTCTGCCGCTGGCCATGGCCTGTTTCAAGGGCTACGCGGAGATTGTTCGCGAACTGGCCATGCGCGGCGCCAAGGTTAACTTTCCGGACAATCTGGACCCGACGTCTCCGTTGTCGGTGGCCATTCTTGGCGGCAAAACCGAGGTTGTCAAAGTTCTGATTGAATTTGGCGCCATAATTCCACCTGGCATAAAAACCGGGCTGAGCGATCATGAATTGAAGCGTGCGAAATTGAAAGCGCAGCATTTCGTTGCTAGCAAATCGCCGAGCAGCCCGGTCGAGGCCAATTTTGATGTCATCGAAGAAATCCAGATGATTCGCGCCTATGGCACGGACACCGACGCTCTTGATGCCGAGATGCGGCGTGCCGTTCAGGAAATATGTAAAAAATAAGCCGCTAGCTCACTGGCCGCTGCAATCCATGAATTCCGAAAGCTTGCAACTGCTGGTCAACCGCGTTATGCCCTATGGCAAGTACAAAGGCCGGCTACTCGCCGATTTGCCTGGACAGTACCTCAACTGGTTTGCCCGGAAAGGCTTCCCGCCCGGAGAATTGGGCGCGCTGCTGGCCCTGATGCACGAACTCGATCACAACGGCCTGTCATCGTTGCTTGACCGGCTACGCACGCGCTAGCAGCCGATCGTTTTATTTCAGCGCGACAGCGGTAACTCCCCAACGACGTTAGACAGCCGTTCAAGCAGTTTGAGCATGGCCACCGAATCTTCCTCGCCCAGCCCGGAACCGACCATGGCGTTAAACATTTGCGCCGCCGCTGCGCTCGCCGGCTGGCAAAGCCCGAGCTGATACGCACTCTGCATGACGATGTTCATGTCCTTCTGGTGCATCCATGACTTGAAACCCGGCTTGAAATTTCGATCGAGCATGCGCTGCCCATGGTTCTCAAGAATTTTCGATGCGGCGGCACCACCCAGCAACGCCTCGCGCACCCTGGCCGGATCGACGCCACTCTTCGCGGCGAAGTTGAGTGCTTCGGCAACCGCCAGCACGCCCACCCCGGTCAAGATCTGGTTGGCCGCCTTGGCCACCTGACCGGCGCCGGAACCGCCGACATGAACGATGACCTTGCCCATGCAGGCAAATGCCGGCTTGGCCTTGGCAAAGGCGGCATCGCCACCGCCAACCATGATTGACAGGCTGCCAGCGATGGCGCCCGCATCCCCGCCGGAAACCGGTGCATCGAGAAAATCCACGCCCAGAGATTGCAACTCTGCGCCGATCTGACGCGCCGCCGCTGGCAGAATGGTGCTCATGTCGACGGCAACCAGGCCATCCTGCGCGCCCTTGCTAACCCCTTTTTCGCCGAACATGACTTCGCGCACGTCGGGCGCATCAGCGACCATCGTCACCAATAGGTCGACCCTCCCAGCCAGGTCGGCGGGACTAGCAGCGCTACTGGCGCCAGCAGCGAGCAAGGGTTGCATCGACTCGGCGCGACGCGCCCAGACGCTAAGCTCGTGCCCGCCCTTGAGCAGATTGAGCGCCATCGGACGCCCCATGAGACCCAGACCGATGAATCCGATTTTCATTGCAGTTCCCTTTCGTGATGATAATGCGCCTCTGAGTCGCTTCAGCGGCCGTAAGCCTCGCCATCGTTGCGTTTTATCCCCAGCCTGAGCATAATAGCCCCGGCCGGGCAGAAGCGAGTAAAGCCGCCCTGAAACAGGTTGGCGCCGACCATGATGCGGATGGTGCGCTCGGTGGCAAATGTTTTTGTCATGCGTTGGACTCCTTATTGAAGGCGGAAAATAAAGCGCCGGAATAAGCACATGTGACAAATCGCGCCAACAAGTGACGCTGACAGTCCGCTGTTCTCTGCTCGCATTGTGCGATCATTTGCACAGCACCCACTATTTCCAAGGAATTTTATTCTGGCACGGAACTTGAGTGGGCAATTGCATTGCCCTGCC
>NZ_JAPUVO010000065.1 GCF_029255185.1 Propionivibrio sp. | reverse complement strand
TCTTGCTTCTCCGTCTCCATGAGTCACCCCAAAAAGACAGAAAACTACACAATTCCAAACGCTGTGAACAGCCCCTCTGTAACTCATTGAGCGTAAACGATTATTTCTGTGGGTCGACGACAATGGCATTCGCATTTTGATGCAATGTCGCATTTTGATGCAATTGCCCTGAGCGATGGAAAGAGAGAGTATTGTTTAGTCCGTAATGTGCTAGGATCACCCGGCTGGAGCGGGGAGACCGGAAAGGTATTTTTGTGCAGTAATGAAGTCGCGATTGGGAGTTGTCATGACCACTAATAGACGGCACGCGTTGCGCTGGCATGGTGTATTGTTTTCGCTGATCATGGCGGCCTATGCCCCCTGGGTTAACGGCGTTGTCATCGGGGATCCGGACGGCGTCAACGGCTACTTCGATACGACAATGTCCTATGGCGCGGCATGGCGAGCGGCAAGCAGGGATGCCCACGGCGTCGGAGCCGACAATGGCGGCAAGGGCAGCAACAACGCGGATGACGGCAACCTCAACTACGACAAAGGCAAGCTCGTGTCCTCGCGGCTTAGCGCGACGCATGAACTGGACCTGCGTTATCGCAACTTCGAATTCTTCGGTCGCGCCAATTACTTTTACGATTTTGAAAATTTCAATCGCACCGGGCCGGCGCCGGTAGTTGGCGGCGTGCGCGGCAGTGGATATACCCTGGGTGACCGCGCCCAGGAATTGGTGGGCCGCGACTTCAGGTTGCTCGACGCCTATCTGAAGGGAACTTTCAGCCTAGGCGAGCGCACAACGCAGGTGCGCCTGGGGAACCAGGTGGTCAGCTGGGGGGAAAGTTTCTATATCCCGAACGGCATCAATGTGATCAACCCGGTCGATGTGGCCAAGCTGCGTGCTCCGGGATCGGAACTCAAGGAGGCGCTGCTGCCGACGCCTATGCTATGGGCATCACAGGAAATCTCGAGCAATGTCCACGCCGAGGCCTATGTCGCAGCGCAGTTTAAAAAAATCGAGATTGATCCGCGCGGCACTTTTTTCAGCACCACCGATATTGTCGGGGGCGATGGCCATACCTTGTACCTAACCGGCCCGGATCAACACTTCCCGCCAGCACCTTTCGGCACACAAACCATCAGTCGTAGCAGTGACCGCGACGCCCCTGACCATGGCGAATACGGGCTGGCCTTGCGCATTCTGGCGCCCGCACTTAAAGACACCGAGTTTGGACTTTACTACGTCAATTACCACTATCGCGCGCCTATCGTTTCGCTGCATCGGGGCGGCGTGAACGTCGCTGGCATTCCCTTTCCTCCTTTTGACGGCAGCGGAGCGCCCACCAGCGCTGCCGCAGACTATTTTGTCGAGTACCCCAAAAACGTGCGCCTCTACGGCGTGAGTTTCAACACCACCGGCCCCGCCGGCATCGCGTTGCAAGGCGAATACTCGTACCGTCCGAATCTGCCCTTGCAGGTTTCCGTCGGTGAGCTGATTCTGGCCGCCATCGGCCTGCCCAACAGCGTCACCGGTTTGGGCGCAGCGGCCAATAGTGTCCCGGTGGGAACAGAAATCAGCGGCTATCGCCGCGTGTCCATGCAGCAGGCGCACCTGTCCGCGAGCAAGGGGTTTTCCCATGTTCTGGGGGCCGACCAGCTTGTTGTCTTCGGCGAGGCGGCCTACACCCGACTCGGCCTCGACGCCGGAGTTAATTTTGCCGGCTACGGCGAAACGACCCCGGCAGGGTCTTTTGGTGCGCCAACGAGCAGCGCTGGACAGGGCTTTGCCACTCGCAATTCCTGGGGTTACCAGGTTTCGTTCAGGGCGGATTACAACAATGCGATCGGGCCGGTACAGCTCTCTCCACACCTGGCCTTTTCGCAAGCCGTGCGCGGCGTGAGCCCGACCTGGAATGAAGGGACCAAGTCCGTCAGCGTAGGCCTGAGCGCCACTTTCAAAGGGCAGTGGCGCGGCGATATCAGTTATACCGGTTTTTGGGGGGGCAGAACCTTTAACGATTCGGTCGACACGAATGGGCTGAGGGATAGAGACTTCGTTTCAGCGAGCTTGAGCTATGCCTTTTGAGCCAGGCTTTGTAGCGCTCAACTCAATTAAGGAAGTGCAAAAATGGTCAAACGCCTAACTGCATCAGCTTTCTCCGCAACGGTAATGGTGCTCATATTGGCGAATGCGCACGCCCAAACTGGGTCCGGCGACGCGGCTCAATTGGGAAAAAGTCTCACGCCTGTGGGAGCGGTCGCCGCCGCCAATGCGGCGGGCACCATACCGGCCTGGGATGGCGGCCTGACGAAACCGCCTGCCGACTTCAAGCCAGGCGGGCATTACCCGGATCCCTATGCCAACGACCGCCCTTTGTTCACCATCACGGCAGACAACGTGGATCAGTATCGGGAGCACTTGACACCGGGCCAGGTAGCGATGCTCAAAAAATACCCGACGTACAAAATCGTCGTCTATCCGACACGCCGCAGTGCCTCGTTTCCCAAGGCCTTTTATGACGACACACTCTCTGCAGCAACCCATGCCAAACTCGCTCCCGGCGGCAACAGTGTTTTAAACACGACCAGCGGCGTCCCATTTCCAATTCCGCACGATGGCCAGGAAGCCATCTGGAATCATCTGCTGCGCTACCGTGGCGACACTTATGGAACGACCTGGACGGAGGCTCCAGTCCTGCGCAATGGCGACTACACGCCTGCTCGCCAAACCTTCGAATACGATTTTTCCTACGCCAACCTGGCTAAACCGCCGGCGGCGCGTGAGCCCAACCGCATGATGAATTTCTTTGAGCTGCTGCTCTCGCCGCCACGCCTGGCCGGGACACTGCTGTTGATCTACGAGCCTATCGATCAAGTCAAAGAACCGCGCCGCAGTTGGCTCTATTCGCCGGGCCAGCGCCGTGTGCAGCTCGCCCCCGAGTTTGCCTACGACTTTCCTGCCGAAGCGAGCGATGGCATGCGCACTTATGATGACTTCAACATGTTCAACGGGGCGATCGACCGCTACGACTGGAAGCTCATCGGCAAACAGGAAGTCTATATCCCCTACAATTCCTACAAGATTACCGGCAACAGCATCAAACACTCTGACATCATTCGGCCAGGACATCTCAATTCCGAGTACGGGCGCTATGAATTGCACCGGGTCTGGGTGGTTGAAGCGCAGCTCAAACCGGGCGTGCGACATATTTACGCGAAGCGGGTATTCTATCTTGACGAAGACAGTTGGGCGGCCGTCCTGACCGATAAATACGACGCGCATGGTCAACTGTGGCGAGTTGCCGAGGCACACTCGATCAATCTCTACAATATTCCAATGTACTATCAAACGGTCGAAGCGCATTACGACCTGCAGTCCGGTCGCTATGACGTTATGGGTTTGCGCAACGAAGAACCCAGAGTCTACGAACCTTTAAAACGCAGCGCGGCCGACTTTACGCCGTTCCGGCTGCGCGAACTCGGCACGCGTTGACGCTGACATGCCGGCATGCCCAACTGCAGGGCCGTCTACCGTCGCAGTTCTGATTTTTGCCGCGGCTTTTGGCGCCCTCGGTGTTGCCCAGGCTGCTTCCACCGTTCCCGTTCCCGTTCCCATTGCACCGCGCACGCTGGCACGCATCGTTTTGCTCGATGTGGTGCGCGCCGGTGATCGCACTATCGCTGTGGGTGAGCAGGGCTACATCGCCATTTCCGACGACCAGGGCAAGACCTGGCGGCGTGCTGCAACGCCGACCGAAGCCACCTTGACAGCGGTGTATTTTGTCGACACTGAACACGGTTGGGCAGTTGGGCATCAATCGGTCATCCTGCACAGTAACGATGGCGGTATAACGTGGCAACGGCAATCAGCGCCCCAGACTGCCGTGACCTTGCTTGATGTCTGGTTCATGAACACGCGACATGGTATTGCTGTCGGCGCCCATGGCGCGTTTTTTCGAACGGACGACGGAGGGAATTCCTGGCACGCCCAAGTTATCTTGAACGGTGAAGACCGCCATCTCAATGCAATCGCCGGAGGCGTCGACGGAAAGGTGTTTATTGCCGGCGAGGATGGCTTGCTCTATGGCTCAAATGACGGTGGCACAACGTGGATCCGGCGAAAAACGCCCTATGAAGGTTCTTATTTTGGAGTGCTCCGGCTCGCTGCGCACGAGGTTCTGATTTTCGGCCTGCGCGGCCACATTCTGCGCTCCAGCGATGACGGTGTAACTTGGCGAGAAAGTCGCAGCAATAGCTCAGCCTCTCTTCTCGGCGGCGGCTGGGTAGGCTCCAAGACAGTCGTGCTCGGCGGTCGTGTCGGAACCGTACTGATCAGTCGCGATCGAGGCAAGACGTTTAGCCGGTTGGCCTCATCAATTCGCAACGACTATGCCGCTGTCCTTCCGCTTGCGGCGCGGTCAGTGCTTTTGGTCGGCCAAGGTGGGCCGGTATTAAGCCGCCTGAGCGATGACTGAAACCAAAAGTTCGCTGGCGGGCAAGGCGTTAGGCGGGTGGATTCTCGCACGCCGCCTTATGCTGTTGGTGATTTTTATTCTGATCACCTTGAGCTTGGTTTACTCTGCGACCCGGCTGCGAGTCGATGCCGGGTTTCAAAAAACGATCCCGCTGAGCCATCCGTACATGCAAAGCTTCACACGGTATCAAGGTACCTTTGGCGGCGCCAACTACGTACTCGTGGCGCTGATGCAAAAAAAGGGCGATATTTTTACCCCGGAGTTTTTCACAGCCTTAAAGAATCTGAGCGATGACATTTTCTTTATGCCGGGAATAGATCGTTCCAGGGTTAGCTCGATTTTTTCCTCCGATGCACGCTATATCGAAATCGTTGAAGAAGGCTTCTTGGCTGGGCCGATTGTTCCGGCGCGCTTTGGCGGCACGCCCGCCGAACTGCAAACCGTGCGCGAGAACATCCTTAAATCGAACGAGATCGGCGGTCTGGTAGCCAAAGAGTTGAATGGCGCGCTGGTCCGTGCAGAACTGTTCGACGTCGATCCGGCAAGTGCTGGGCATCTTGATTATCCAGAAATTGCCCGCCAGCTTGAACACATTAGGGAAAAATATGAAACGCCCGAACTGAGCGTCCATATCGTTGGCTTTGCCAAAGCGATAGGTGACATCGCCGATGGCGCTAGACAGATGATTCTTTTTTTCGGCCTGGCTTTCCTGCTAACCTCCGCATTGCTTTATGGCTATTTCAAGTCAGCGAAGCTTGCCGCACTGACCTTGCTCGTCGCACTACTGCCTGTGCTATGGCTGCTCGGCACACTGCCCGCTCTAGGCTACGGCATCGCCCCCTTGTCAATTCTGGTTCCTTTCCTGATTTTTTCGATCGGCGTGTCACACGCCGTACAAATGGTAAATGCATGGATGACAGAGCGTTCAGGAGGCGCCGACAGTCTTACTGCCGCGCGCTGCGCATTTTCAACGCTCTTCATTCCGGGGGCGCTCGCGATGCTGGCCAATGCCGCGGGCTTTCTGGTGATCATGTTCATCGAAATAGAAATCGTTCGCGAATTCGCAATCACTGCAAGCCTTGGCATCCTGTTGATGCTCGTGGCCAACAAGGTTTTGCTGCCGATTTTGCTGTCTGCAACCGCTCTTCCGCGCCGCTGCGTCCCGGTCGTGCGTCTTTGCAATGCGTCGATATGGCATAAGCTCGCCGGCTTGGCGAAGCGGCGGCACGCAAGCTGGGTTTTAATCGCCACGTCCCTGGTACTCGCGACTGCATTCTGGCAAGCGCGCGAGATGAAAATAGGGGATCTCGGAACCGGCATACCCGAATTGCGCGAAGATTCCCGTTACAACCTCGATACGGCAGTTATTACCCGCAATTTTTCAATCGGCGCCGATGTGCTATCCATCGTGGCACAAACGCATGGTCTCGAATCGGCATGCCTGGACTATGAGGTGATGAGCGCTATCGATCGCTTTGGCGAGCATATGCAAGAGGTCGACGGCGTACAGTCGGTGCTCTCCCTGACACAGATTGCAAAGCGAGTTAATGTCGCTTTAAATCAGGGCAATTTAAAATGGCATGGACTTCCGAGCGACCCTCGTGCCCTTGCTGCAGCCCTTCGCCCGCTTGGCACTCACAGCGGACTCTTCAATTCCGATTGCAGCGCAATGCAAATCATCGTTTCAATGGAAGATCATCTGGCCGACACCATCCGTCGAGCAATCCGCGAAGCAAAAACCTTAGCAGCCGCGCCACACAGTCCGCACGTCGAGTTCAAATTGGCTGGCGGTAACGTAGGCATCATGGCCGCAACCAACGAAACTATCGCGGCGGCCGAAAATAAAATACTGGCGGCGCTTTTCGCTTCGATTTCTCTGCTGTGTTTAATTGCGTTTCGCAGTATCAGAGCAACGCTTTGCATGGTCTTGCCGCTCGCACTTGCCGCGTTGCTGTGCACGGCGTTCATGGCAAGCGCTGGCATCGGACTTAAGCCGTCGACTTTGCCGGTCATTGCTTTTGGGATTGGCATTGGCGTCGATTACGGAATTTATCTTTATGGGCACATGCAGAATCATTTGCGCACTGGTATGCCATTGCACACGGCGTTTGCCGACGCATTGCGTCAGCGCGGCAGCGCGATCGCCTTCACGGCGCTCACAATGGCTGCGGGCGTCGCGATGTGGGGTTTTGCAGATCTCAAGTTTCAGGCGGATATGGGGATTTTGCTAGCATTCATGTTCCTGGCAAATCTGGTCGGTGCACTGGTGCTGTTGCCGGCGCTCGCCGCATGGGTTCTTCCCCCGCACTCACAACTTAGCACTTTGTCATTGGAGTCCGTGGTGTCACACGAAACGTAAATTGGCTAAATTGGCTAAAATGCTGGCTTTCCCCATGCCGACAGGACACCGCACAATGAACCAGGACGCACTCAAACAAGCAGTGGCTCGCGCCGCACTGGCCTATGTGGTTGAAGGCAAAATTGTCGGTGTGGGCACAGGCTCGACAGCCAGGCTGTTCATTGAAGCGCTGGCCGAAATGAAAAACAGAATCAGCGGCGCCGTAGCCAGTTCCGAAGACACCCGGCAGCGCCTGGAAGGGCACGGCATCAAGGTCTTCGACCTCAATGAGGTATCGGAGCTTGCGGTCTATATCGACGGTGCTGATGAAATCAATGCCGAGTTGCATATGATCAAGGGCGGCGGTGGCGCCTTGACGCGCGAAAAGATCGTTGCCGCCGTCGCCAAAAAATTTGTTTGTATCGTCGATGAATCGAAGCTGGTGCCGGTACTGGGAAACTTTCCCCTGCCGCTTGAAATCATTCCGATGGCCAGAGCCCACGTCACGCGCGAACTCACCAAAATTGGCGGCGCCCCGGTGCTACGCGAAGGTTTCGTCACCGACAACGGCAACCTGATTCTGGACGTCAATGGATTGCAAATTCTCGACCCGGTCGATCTGGAAACACGCTTGAACCAGATCACTGGCGTAGTCTCCAACGGCTTGTTTGCCTGCCGCCCGGCCGATGTCTGTTTGCTCGGCACCAGCGACGGGGTACGGACACTCAACGCCTGCTGAAACATAACCGTAATCTTGATGCATTAAACTTCAAGAGCCGATATTTCCTGGCAATACAATTCTGGAGCAGAAACAATGAGCGACCACACGTCTAAGAATTTCGATCTTGAACTCGAAAGCCTGCGCACCCGCGTTTTGCAAATGGGCGGCCTGGCTGAAGAGCAGATTCGCAAGTCGATCGAAGGTCTCTACAGCGGCGATCAGTTGATTCTGGAATCGGTCATTCGCGACGACGATCTGATCAACCAAATGGAAATCCAGATCGAAGCTTCTTGCTATCAGGTCATCGCCAGGCGGCAACCGACAGCGGTTGATTTGCGTATGGTCGTCTCAGTACTCAAGGCCATATCCGATCTGGAGCGCGTCGGCGACAAGGCGCGCAAGATTGCACGCCTGGGCATATCGCTGACCAGCCAGCCGGCAGCAGGCACGCTGAATATCGAGTTGAGTCATATGGCCGAAACATCCTTGAAGATGTTGCGCATGTCGCTTGACGGTTTCGCCCGTCTTGATCTTCGCCTGGTCACTGACGCGCTGCATCTGGATGCCCTGGTCAACGCCGAGTATCAGTCCGTTGCCCGCCAGTTGATCACCTACATGATGGAAGATCCGCGCACCATCACGCGCTCGCTGGACATTCTGTCGATCGCCAAGGCCATCGAGCGAATTGGCGATCATGCCAGTAGCATCGCAGAATACGTGGTCTTCATGGTCAAGGGACTGAACGTGCGGCATGCTACGGCCGACGAAGTCGAAGCGAAAATCGCCAACAGTTGAGCTTGCACCTGACGCCCCTCACGGGGCTTGTCCGGGAAATCAGGCGCTCGGCGGCACGTAGCCCTGGACCTGATCGACACCCTCACCAAAGAAGTGTTTCTCGATCTGTTCGGCCAGATATTTGCGATGTGCAGCATCAGCCAGATTCAGGCGATTCTCGTTGATGATCATCGTCTGCATGCGAATCCACTGCTGCCACGCTTCTTTTGACACGCCCTCATAAATCCGCTTGCCAAGCTCCCCTGGATAGGGCGGAAAGTCCAGCGCTTCGGCCTCGCGACCGAGCTTGATGCAATTGACCATTCTTGCCATGAAATTGACTCCGTGAAACATGCAGAAGATTCGTTAAAAGAGCGGGGGATTATAAAGGGGCTTACAAGGGTTTGGCGAACACCTTGGATCGGCGTTGCAGGTTATAGACCAGGCGCTTTTCTGCCGGCAACTGATCGACCGACTGCTCGGCAAACCCGCGCTCCTTGAACCAGTGTGAGGTTACCGTGGTCAGCACGAACAGGCGCTTGATTCCGACTGCGCGCGCACGCACTTCGATGCGCTTTAACAACTGCTCGCCATAACCCCAGCGACGATAGTGCGGATGCACGGCGACGCAGGCTAGTTCGGCCTGATCATCGCCATAGGGATAAAGCGCAGCGCAACCAACGATCAAGCCATCGTGCTCAACCACCGAGAAGCGGGTGATCTCACGTTCGAGCAGTTCGCGCGAACGACGAACAAGGCTTCCATTTTCCTCGAGCGGTTCGATCAGCGCGACGAGGCCGCTAATGTCATCCGGACGGGCGTCACGCAGGATCTCAAGCGATTCGCGGGTGATGATTGTACCCACGCCTTCGCGCGAAAAAAGTTCGCGCAGCAAGGTGCCGTCCTCGTTGAATCCGATCAAATGCACCCGACCAACACCGGTACGACTAGCGCGCACGGCGCAGGGCAGATAACGCTTGAGATCCGGCGACAGCCAGTCACCGATTGTCACCAAGCGTTCAGCCATATCCGAGGTCAGCTCGTCGAGCAGTTTGCCATCAATATCCGTCACCCCCTGGCTATCGGTCAGAAAAATAAGTTTGTCGGCAGCGATGGCGCTGGCCGTCGCCTCGGCGACTTCTTCCATCGCCAGGTTGAATATTTCGCCGGTCGGGCTGGCGCCCAGGCACGAAAGAATGACGATATTGCCGATGCTAAGCTGGGCCCGAATTCCATCGGCATCAATCTTACGAACGCTCCCCGCGTACTGCATGTCCACACCGTCGAGCACGCCAAGGGGTTTGGCCGTAATGAAATTACCGGCAATAACGCGAATCGTGCTGTTGGCCATCGGCGTATCGGGCAAGCCTTGCGATAGCAGCGCGTCAATTTCCAGATACACACTGCCCACCGCATCGATCACGCAATCGAGCGTCGCTGCGTCAGTCACCCGATAGCCTCCGTGGGTAACCGATTTGATGCCCTTTTCGGAGAGCTCCTCCTCGATCTGCGGACGTGCCCCATGCACCAGCACCAGGCGCACGCCGAGGGCGGCAAGTAGATTGGCGTCATAGGCCAGAGTGCGCGCCAACGGCCCGGAAATCGCTTTGCCGCCGAAGGCAATGACAAAGGTCTTGCCACGGAAAAGATTGACATAGGGCGCAACCGAGCGGAACAGGGATACAAAGTGGGCGGGACTTAACTCGTCGGACATAGCGTTATTTACCTTTGACCTTTGATTTGACATCATTCAAGGCGCTTTCCAGACGCTCACAGATGGTGCGCAGGATCTTCACCCGAGCGAAACTCTTGTCATTGGCTTCAACCAGCGTCCACGGTGCGGTACTGGTGCTCGTCCGGTCAACCATGTCGCATACGGCCGAGTGATAGGCCTCTGCCTTTTCGCGGTTGCGCCAGTCCTCCTCGGTAATCTTGAAGCGCTTGAACTCGATCTTCTCGCGTTCCTTGAAACGTTTAAGCTGCTCCTTGTCGCTGATCTGCAACCAGAATTTTATGACAATTGCACCATCCTTGTGCAGCTCATGTTCGAAGTCATTGATCTCGGTATAGGCCCGCAACCAGTCAGCTTCGGAACAAAAGCCCTCGACCCGCTCAACGAGGACGCGGCCATACCAGGTACGATCAAAAATGCTCACCCGGCCAACACGCGGAATTTGTCGCCAGAAACGCCAGAGGTAAGGCTGTGCGCGCTCCTCTTCGGTCGGTGCGGCGACGGGAATGATCTGATACTGGCGGGCATCCATCGCCGCCGTGATGCGCCTGATGCTACCTCCCTTGCCCGCCGCGTCCGACCCCTCGAACGCGAGGATCAAGGAGCGCTTGCAGAATTCAGGATGACGAACGAGTTCGGAGAGTCGCCCCTGCCACTTGGCGAGTTGGGTTTCATACACGTTCTTATCGAGCTTCTGCGTCAGATCGAGCGCTGTCAGCACATCAAGGAAATCGATCTTCGGCGCCAACGGCGGCGCCACCGGGAAGTTCTGATCGCGCTGGTCGGCCAGGCGCTTTTGCAAGGCATCAAGAACGATCTTGCCGACAGTCAGCGAACGATAGCGATCGTCGGTTCCTTCGACGACGATCCACGGCGCCCACGGCGTGTTGGTCATACGCAACACGTGGCCGGCCGCTTCTTGCAGCTTGTCGTATGTTTTCAGGCGCGCCCAACTCGTCTTGGTTACCCGCCAGGCGGTCCGAGGATTTTTTTCCAGCGCTTTGAGGCGCTGGCGTTGGCCATCCTTGGCAAGGTGGAACCAGAACTTGAGAACCAGCGCCCCCTCATTGACCAGCATCGCCTCGAAGCGGTTGATCTGATCCATGCGTTGATCCAGATCGCCCTTGTCCAGTTGACCAAGAATGCGATCACGGATCGGGTCTGAATACCAGGAGCCGGCAAAGATCCCGATTCGGCCCTTGGGCGGCAAAGCCCGCCAGTAGCGCCACATATAGGGCCGCTCGCGCTCTTCGTCGCTCGGCGCCGAAAATGCGAGGGTCGATAGAAAGCGCGGGTCCATCCATTCGTAGAGCACATTGATGGTCTCTCCCTTGCCCGACCCATCAACGCCGCTAATCAGAATGACGACCGGAAATTTCCCGTTCTCGCGCAAATCAAATTGCGCATCGAGCAGCGCAGCGCGCAGCTTGGGCTCCTCCTCGCGAAAAGTTTCCTTGGCTATCCTGTGCCCAAGCTCTGCCGATTCAAACATGATCCGCTCTCTCTCTGAAGTCACCCCATAAACACTGTATCGCTGCCAACGCGGCCAGCCCGGCAGTTTCGGTACGCAGAATGCGCGGCCCAAGCCGAAGCGGGACATAACCGGCCTGTGTGGCCATCTCGATTTCCTCAGGCGCCAGCCCGCCCTCGGCACCAATGAGCAATTCAAGCGCCCCTCCTGGTGCTGGCGGCGCAATACTGTCCAAGGTCTGCGTCGCTCCGGGGGCAAGCATCAAGCGCAACACACCCTTGCCGGCCGCTTGCCCCAGCCAGCAATCAAGCCCGGCCAGCGCCGCCACCTCCGGCACCCGGTTACGCCCGCACTGCTCGCAGGCCGATAGCACCACAGCGCGCCAGTGAAGAAGTCGGCGCAGCGCACGCTCGCCATCGAGGCGCACCACGCTGCGCCGCGATGCCACCGGAATGATGCGTGCCACACCCAGCTCGACGGCTTTCTGCATCGTCATGTCCATCTTCTCGCCGGACTGCAGGGCCTGCACCAGCGTCACCTTGATCGGTGCTTCACATTCCGCGTCACGCCATTGCAGCACATCGACCGTCACCTGCTCGCGATTAATTTCAGCGATCCGCGCAGCATACTCGCCGCCGGCGCCATCGAACAGCACAAGATCGTCGCCGACGCGCAGACGCAGCACCCGGCCGGCATGCCTTGCCGCATTTTCCGGCAAGGCCATGCGTGCATTGGCGGCAAGGGGCATGGGGCAGTAAAAACGTGGCGTCATCATGATGATATTATAGGGACATCAGGCAGTCATCGTCGCCCACAGGAGGATTGCATTTATGGCCATCAGCACCCCGCTGTGCAATTTCGGCTGGAAAGCACCGGATTTTGAACTGAGCGACACCTCCGGTGCGCAACAGACTCTGGACACGCTGCGCGGCCCCAGTGGCCTGCTGTTGATGTTCATCTGCAACCACTGCCCCTACGTCAAGGCCATCATCGACCGCATCTGTCGCGACGCACTGGAACTGCAAGCGATGGGCTTCGGAGTCGCGGCGATCATGAGCAACGACACGCAGGCCTATCCGGAAGACTCCTTCGCCAACATGCAAACGCTGGCCAGAACCTTGGATTTCTCTTTCCCCTACCTCTACGACCCGACCCAGAAGGTCGCACACGACTATGACGCCGTGTGCACACCGGATTTTTTCGGCTTCAACAAGGAACTGCAACTACAGTACCGCGGCCGTCTCGATTCGAGCCGTACGGCGCCAGCGGCAAGCGATGCGCGGCGCGAACTGGTCGACGCCATGCGCCAGATTGCCGCTAGCGGTCGTGGCCCGGCCGAACAGGTGGCGAGCATGGGCTGCTCAATCAAGTGGCGCGCTTGAGCCGCTCTCTGGGGCCTTTCAGTTTTCCTGCAGCAGCGTCAACTCGTTGTCCGTATGCCGCAGACGTATAGCCAGCGTACGGGCGATCTGTGAAATCAGAACGAAGGCGATGCGCTTGTGTGCTTCGGCCAGGTAGCTGAATTTTTCATGCGTCAGTACGTAGAGTTCCGCATCGGTTGATGCGATGGCATCGTTACTGCGCGGCTGCTGATCGAGAAACGCCAGCCCGCCAAAAAACTCGCCGCGGCCGTAGGTGGCGATGTGGCACAAGCGCGAACTTCCGCCCACGTAGCCCATGATCCGTACTTCACCACTACGAAGCAGGTAGAGATCTGCCCCGGAATCGCCACGCGAAAAAATAGTCTCTCCGGCTTTGCATGAGCGCGACTCCATGCAGGCTTTGAGATCAGTCAGCGTATCGGGTTTGCTGCCTTTGAACAGTTCGATCTGGTGTAGCTCAAGCGGCGGTAAATTGGCGTCCGTTTTGACCATCTCGCCGAGCAGGCGATCTTCAACCCATTCAATGGCCGCCTCAAGCGACGGCATGAAAATCACCGTTGTGCCATTCGCAACCAGCCCGGCCAGTTCAAAAAACTCGCGCAGATTTCGGCCATTGGGCAAGTTTTCGCGAACATTGGAGAGCAAGAGCGGAACATTTCGTTCGGACAGGACATCGCGCACCAGGTTGAGCATGTGTGCCGCGGTGACATCCACCGACTGCACACGCTGCATGTCGAGTATCAGATAGTCGGTCACCGCCAGTTCAGGTTCAAGTGTCAGATAAAGTTGATGGGTTGTGCCAAAGAACAGACTGCCCTGCAGCTCGAAAATGACGGCAGTATTGCCTTTCTGTTCAAGAATCTTCATTTCGACTTCCGGGCGGAACCAGGTCGACGAACGCTGGCCGACAAAGCTCTTGCGCCGCACCACATTGCCGCCCACCTGTTCCCGCAGGAAAAGGAGGATCGAGAGAATGACCCCGACGGCGGAGGCGGCAATCAGCCCGACAAAAATCGCCACGCCAACAACTGCCAGCACCACCGAGAAATCCAGCACGGTCGACCGCGATTCGAGGAAGCGCAATGGATCGGTGTCAATCATGCGCAAGCCGACGACGATCAGAACCCCACTCAAGGTCGCAATGGGAATCCAGGCGACAAAGGAACCCAGCAGCAGGGCCACAATCAGCGCCATCATTCCTTCGACGATGCCGGAAATCCGCGTCTTGCCGCCACTGGAGAGGTTGACCAGGCTGGCGCCCATGGTTCCGGCGCCCGGCATGCCGCCAATCGTTGAGGCCACCACATTGGCAAACCCCTGCGCAGCCAGTTCGCGATTCGGATCATGACGTGTGCGTGTCATCTGATCGAGTACAACACAGGTTTTCAGGGTGTCAATGGAGAGCAGTGCAGCCAGCGTGATCGCACTGCCAACAAGTCCTGCCACCTGCGAAAGCTTGAGTTCGCCAATTTGATTCCAACGATTGGTGATCAGTTCGACATAGCCTTCGCCGGTCGCCCCGAGCGGACCAATGACCAGCGTATTTCCGTCCAGTACAAGCAACGAGGGATCGGTGCTGGCAATACCCGCGTAGGTCAGGATGCCGGCAAGAATGCCGATGATCGTCCCCGGCACGGCCTTGGTCAGCTTTGGCGCCACCAGCATCGCAACGACGGTGACACCGCCTACGGCCAAACTACGCCAGTCCCAATGCTGCGGTGTAATCAACACGTCCAGCCAGGACGTTCCAATGGGTGCTCCGGCAAACTTCGGCAACTGACTGCCGATGAGAATCAGGCCGACGCCGGAGAGATAGCCGCTGACCACCGGATACGGAATGTATTTGATCAGCCTGCCAAAGCCGAGAAAACCGATGAGCGTCTGGATCAGGCCGGTGAGGATGCCGAGCACGGTCATCATCAGCACCACGGCGACCGGCTGCACTCCCTGCCCTACCAATTGGATGGCGAATGCTGAAAGCACAGCCGCCGCAGGCGCACAGGGCGCACTGATCAGGCGGTCCGTACCGCCAAACGTTGGCGCCAGGAGTCCGAGAGCGGTCGCCCCCAGAATGCCGGCCAACGCACCGAACGCTGCGTAATGCGGGCTGATCGCCGAATAAACGGTGACACCGAAGGCCACCGCTGCCGGCAAAGCCACCAGCATGGCAGCGAAGCCTCCCCAGAAGTCCCCTGAATGGCGCATCCATGTTCCGGAAAATTCGCGCATTATCCTTGCTCCAAAGTAGGTGAACTTTTTGTTGCAGCAGAGGCTGGAACTATACATCAGCGTTTGCTCAAAGAGCGTTTGACTGCATACACAATTGCGTATGACCTGTGTATATTCCGCTGCCAAAGCCATCGCGCGCCAAGCGCTGACTTACATCGCACTTGGCGGCCACCACAACTTATGTAATGCTACCAACCTTGCTGGCTCAGCCTGAGAGGCTATGAAAAATTATTACTGCCTGCCTTCCACGCTCGTCACCCCGGCAAAAGCGACCGAAGGGAGTGCAGGGCACGGGGTCTAGCTCGTTTGTCTGATTGTTCTATCAGAGGAAGGCACTGGATTCCGGCTTGATTCACAGCCTCTGACCCCGTGCCAGACTTTGTTCATCTTTCTGGAGTACTTGACCGATGTCTGATGTAAAGAAAGCTAAAATTGCCAAGATTGATGGCGTTGCGCTGCACGCTGAAATCGACGACAAGCTGCTTAAATCGGTTGCTGCCGAGCCCATTACGGCCAATACCAAGGAACTGTACAAAGCACTCGCACTGGTCGCTCGCGATCAATTGGCGCAGCGTTGGGTGAGAACTCAGGTCGACGACCGCAAAAACAAGGTGCGGCGCATCTACTACATGTCCATGGAATTTCTGGTTGGGCGTTCGCTGAACAACGCACTCTCGGCGCTCGATCTGCGTGACAGTGCAGAAGCCGCTTTCGCCAAAGTTGGCGGCCCTTCGCTGACCGACCTCATTGAATGCGAACCGGATGCCGCGCTCGGCAATGGCGGCCTTGGTCGCCTGGCGGCCTGCTTCCTCGACTCGATGGCGACGCTGGAACTGCCGTCCTGGGGTTATAGCATGCGCTATGAGTACGGCATGTTTGCGCAATCGATCATCAATGGCGGGCAGATTGAGCATCCCGATTCCTGGCTGTCCGACGGTACGCCGTGGGAGTTTCCGCGCCCGGGAACCCGTTTTACCGTCAATTTTGGCGGCAGCGCCGAACACCACGGCGAGTGGGCCGAATGGAACCCCGCGGAAGCGGTGGAAGGACGGGCCTTCGACTACGTCATTCCTGGCCATGGCACCGACCGGGTCAGCACCCTGCGCCTGTGGAAAGCCGGAGCGCCAGCGCAAATTGACCTGAACGCCTTCAACTCAGGCGACTACGCGCGCGCCGCCGAATTCAAAAACCGCTTCGAGAATATTTCCTGGGTACTGTACCCAAACGACACCACACCCGCCGGTCGCGAACTGCGTCTACGGCAGGAATATTTTTTCGTTTCCGCATCGTTGCAGGATATCTTGTTTCATCATCTGGAGGAGTACGGCAGCCTGCACAATCTGGCCGATCAGGTTGCCATTCATCTCAACGATACCCACCCGGCAATCAGCGTCGCCGAACTGATGCGCTTGCTCTGCGATGATCATGGCATGCTGTGGGCTGAAGCCTGGAGTCAATGCACGCGCATTTTCTCCTACACCAATCACACCCTGATGCCCGAGGCCCTGGAAACCTGGCCAATCGGCCTGATGAACTATCTGCTACCACGCCACATGCGCATCATCTATCGCATCAACCAGGATTTCCTCAAGGAAGTGGCGTTGCGCTATCCTGGTGACATTGATCTGATTCGCCGCCTCTCGCTCATTGATGACGGTGACGGCAGCGAAGAAAACAAACGGGTGCGCATGGCCCACCTCTCCATCGTTGGCAGCCATCGGATCAACGGGGTTTCGCAGTTGCATTCTGATCTAATGGTCAAGACGATCTTCGCCGATTTTGCCAAGCTTTACCCGGAACGTTTTCACAACAAAACCAACGGTGTCACACCCCGCCGCTGGCTGGCGCAAGCCAACCCTGGACTGGCCGGCCTGCTTGACGAGCATCTTGGCAAAGACTGGCGACTGAACCTCGACCACCTGAAGGAGCTGCGACCGCTCGCCAAGAACAAGAATTTTCGCAAGCAGTTTGCCGCCGTCAAGCGCTGCAACAAACTGCGACTGGCTGACTACATCAAGCGCGAGACTGAGGTCATTCTCAATCCGGACAGTCTGTTCGACGTGCAGGTCAAGCGTATTCACGAATACAAGCGGCAACTTCTCAACGTGCTGCACGTAATCACCCGCTACAACGCGATTCTGCACGGACTGGCTGACGATACCGCTCCACGTTGCGTGATCTTCGCGGGCAAGGCCGCATCGTCCTATCACATGGCCAAGCAGGTGATCCGGCTGGTTCACGACGTCGCCAGCGTGATCAACAGCGACCCGCGCACGCAGGACCTCCTGAAAGTGGTGTTCGTCCCCAACTATGGCGTTTCGATCGCCGAACTGATCATGCCGGCAGCCGATCTTTCCGAGCAGATTTCCACAGCAGGAACCGAGGCTTCGGGCACCGGCAACATGAAGTTCTCGATGAACGGTGCACTCACCATTGGCACCGAGGATGGCGCCAATATCGAGATCCGGGACAACGTGGGTGCCGAAAACATTTTTATCTTTGGCAACACAGCGCCTCAGGTCGAAGCCATCCGCAAATCAGGTTACGATCCAAAATCCATTTACCTGAATAATCCAATGCTCAACGAAACATTGAACAAGCTCGACGGTGGATTTTTTTCACCCAACGACAAGAAACGCTATCACGACGTTTTCAACTGCCTGGTAAATTACGGCGATCACTACCTGTTGCTCGCTGACTATGCGGATTACATCGAAACGCAAGCCCGGGTTGACACGCTGTTTTTGACACCCGCCGAATGGCAGCGCAAAGCCATTC
Organism: Propionivibrio sp.; assembly: GCF_029255185.1. Lineage (GTDB taxonomy): Bacteria > Pseudomonadota > Gammaproteobacteria > Burkholderiales > Rhodocyclaceae > Propionivibrio. The sequence continues at coordinate 7,301 of NZ_JAPUVO010000065.1, read as the reverse complement.
TCAATGTCGCTGGCATGGGCAGTTTTTCCTCTGACCGCACCATCCGCGACTACGCTGTCGACACATGGAACATGAGCTCACTACTCAAGAAAGCCTGAAATGCTTAACAAATCAGCCGTTATTTCCCTCTGCCGTGGCGAACATGGCGACCCGTTTTCCGTTCTCGGGCTGCACGCCGACACCAAGGGCCGCCTCTGGTTGCGCACGCTGCAACCTGGCGCCAACTCGGTTTTTGTTATCGATGCCGAGAGCGGGCAGGTTCTGATCGAACTCCCGCAACGCAAAATTGACGCCTTGGGCGAGGCCTCGGGGTTTTTCGAAACATCCATTCTTGGCCACAATAAGCATTTCGAGTATCGCCTGCGCATCGTCTGGCCGGGCGGCGTCCAGGAGATCGAGGACCCCTACTGTTTTCCGACAGTGCTCGGCGAACTTGACGTCTGGCTGCTTGCCGAAGGCTCCCATCTGCGCCCCTTCGAATGCCTGGGTGCTCATTTGCGTGAGATCGACGGCGTGCACGGAACTGCCTTTGCCGTCTGGGCGCCTGATGCACAACGGGTCAGCGTCGTCGGCGACTTCAATACCTGGGATGGCCGTCGCCACCCCATGCGCCTGCGCCGTGAATGTGGCGTCTGGGAAATCTTTCTGCCAGGCGTTGGCGAAGGCGCCTGTTACAAGTATGAAATCCGTTCGCAGGATGCTCAGGTGCTTCCGCTCAAGGCCGACCCCTATGGCTTTGCCGCCGAAATGCGTCCATCGACCGCCTCGATCGTCTGTGCCTTGCCGCAGATCGCGTCACGCTCAAGCGTTGCCGCCGGCAGCAAGCTGGACACTGCGATATCGATCTACGAGGTGCACCTTAGTTCATGGCGGAAAACCGAAGACGGCGGTTTCCCGGATTGGCAGCGCATCAGCGAAACACTGATCCCTTACGTCGTCGAACTGGGTTTCACGCACCTTGAACTCTTGCCGATTTCCGAACACCCCTTCGACGGCTCGTGGGGCTATCAACCGCTCGGCCTGTACGCGCCAACGGCACGCTTTGGCTCACCACAAGGCTTTTGCGACTTCGTTTCGGCCTGCCATACGGCCGGGCTCGAAGTCATCATCGACTGGGTGCCAGCGCATTTCCCGACCGACGAACACGGTCTGGCCCGCTTCGACGGACGGCCACTTTACGAACACGCCGACCCGCGTGAAGGCATGCATCAGGACTGGGGGACGCTGATCTACAACTTCGGCCGGCGCGAGGTCTTCAACTATCTGGTCGGCAACGCCCTTTTCTGGATCGAGCACTACGGCATTGATGGACTGCGTGTTGACGCCGTGGCGTCGATGCTTTATCGCGACTACAGCCGCGAAGCCGGGCAGTGGATACCCAATATCTACGGTGGCCGTGAAAACATCGAAGCGGTTCATTTCCTGCGCCGCATGAACGAGACGCTTGGGCAGGAGTGTCCTGGCGCGGCGACCTTTGCCGAGGAATCAACTGCCTGGCCGGCGGTGAGCCGCCCGCCGTCGATGGGAGGCCTGGGATTTCATTACAAGTGGAACATGGGCTGGATGCACGACATCCTCGACTACATGAAACACGAACCGATCCATCGCCGTTATCACCACAACCAGCTCACCTTCGGTCTGCTCTACGCCTTTACCGAAAACTTCGTTCTGCCCCTGTCGCACGATGAGGTGGTACACGGCAAAGGCTCGCTGATCAGCAAAATGCCCGGCGACTATTGGCAAAAGTTCGCCAATCTGCGCACGCTCTACGGTTTCATGTGGGGACATCCGGGCAAGAAGCTGTTATTCATGGGTGGCGAATTTGCTCAGTGGAACGAGTGGGATGACGAAAAGTCGCTCGATTGGAGCCTGCTTGACTTCCCGCAACACGAAGGAATACGCCGCCTGATCGTCGATCTGAACCGGCTCTATCGCGACACCCCGGCACTGCACGAAATTGATTTCGACCCGGCCGGATTTGAGTGGATCTCCGCCAACGATGCCGACAACTCGGTACTCGCCTTCATCCGCCGAGGCCATGACCGTTCGCGTGCGATGCTTTGTGTCTGCAACTTCACTCCCGTCATTCGCCACAATTACCGGCTGGGCGTTCCCGGTCCGGGCCTCTACCGCGAACGCCTCAATACCGACTCCAAATATTACGGGGGAAGCAATGTGGGCAACCCGTTTGGTATCGTAGAAGCCGAACCGACCCCAGCACACGACCGTGAATGGTCAATTTCGCTGATACTGCCGCCGCTGGCCACCGTGTTTTTCGAATGGGAAACGTAAATCTTAACGCTGGCCTGCAAGCAGGGCGGCCCTGGCCGCTGGGGGCGCATTGGGATGGATCCGGAGTTAATTTCACCCTCTTCTCGGCCAATGCCGAGCGGGTGGAATTGTGTATTTTTGCTGGCGGAACCCTGCATACGCTGCCATTGCCCAAGTGCACCGATCAAGTCTGGCACGGCTATTTGCCTGGCGCCACTCCTGGTCTTTGCTACGCCTACCGCGTGCATGGTCCTGACCTGGCCGGCAACCGTTTCGACCCACACCGCCTGCTGCTTGACCCCTATGCGCGAGAACTGAGCGGGACTTTTTCCTATACCGCCTCCCCATCCTCACTCAGCGGCCTGAGAGCCTGTGTCGTCGATGAAGCTTTCGACTGGGGCCAGGATGCACCGCCGGCGATTCCCTGGGCCGATTCGATCCTTTACGAAGTCCATGTCAAGGGGGCGACATGGCAACATCCCGGCGTTCCCGAAGCCCTGCGCGGAACCTACACCGGACTGGCTTCGCCGGCCATGATCGCGCATTTCAAGCAGCTCGGCATTACCGCCGTCAATCTCCTGCCAGTACATTATTTTCTTGACGAAGAGCGCCTGGTCAATAGTGGTCTGACCAACTACTGGGGCTATAACACACTCGCCTTCTTTGCCCCAGAACCACGTTATGCTGCTCGCATAGGCGCTCAGTCAGTCATTGCCGAATTCCGTTCGATGGTGCGTTCGCTGCACGCCGCCGGAATCGAAGTCATTCTCGACGTCGTCTTCAACCATAGCGCCGAAACGGACGAGTCCGGACCGACGGTCTCATTTCGTGGCATCGACAATGCCAGCTATTACCGTCTGCCGGCCAATGACCGTAATCTCTACGAGAATTTCAGCGGCTGCGGCAACACCCTCAACCTGGCCAATCCGAGAGTATTACAACTGGTCATGGACGCGTTGCGCTACTGGGTTGGCGAAATGCATGTCGACGGCTTCCGTTTTGATCTGGCCGCGACACTCACCCGCGACAGCGGCTTTCTTGCAGCGGTCCGACAGGACCCCTTGCTGGCGTCGGTCAAAATGATTGCCGAGCCCTGGGACATGGGTCCGGATGGCTATCATCTGGGTCGCTTTCCTCCCGGCTGGAGCGAGTGGAACGACCGCTTTCGCGACCTGGCGCGCTCTTTCTGGTTGTCTGGCGAAGCCGAGCCGTCCGCCATGGCACAAAGACTGGCCGGTTCGAGCGAGATTTTCCGCCATTCTGGGAGGACTCCGCAGGCCGGCATCAATTTCATCACCGCGCATGATGGCTTCACCTTGCGCGACCTAGTCAGCTATCAGTACAAGCATAACGAACTCAACGGCGAGAATAACCACGATGGACATGATCACAATCTCTCCTGGAATTGCGGTGATGAGGGCGAAAGTAACGACCCGGTGGTTCTCCAGCGCCGCCATCATCTACAACGTGCGCTGCTGACCACGCTTTTTGTGGCCCAGGGCGTACCGATGCTGCAAGGGGGTGATGAACTCGGTCGCACGCAGTCCGGCAACAACAATGCCTACTGCCAGGACAACGCCTTGACCTGGCTCGACTGGCAACACGCTGACGCCGACCTGATTGAGTTTACTGCCGGGCTCATCAGCCTGCGCCTGCGCTTCCCGCAACTTCGACGTAGCACCTGGCTAACTGGTGCAAGCACTACCCAGGGACAACGCGACATCGTCTGGTGGCATCCGAGCGGACGCGAGATGAGCAGCAATGACTGGCATTCGCCGCACCGGGGCGCACTAGCCTTCTTTCTTGCACCCGAAAACACAGGCGACACTACCGATGGCAATGCCCAGACCCTTTTGGTTCTGATCAATCGTGATGCCGACGCCCAGACCTTCCACCTGCCACCAGGTTCCTGGCAACAACTCTGCGACAGCAGCAGCAACGCGCCCTTTGCCTTGTCGCTACGTCAGGCCACCAGCACCTTGGCGGCACGCAGCGTACAACTCATGGCGCAGGGATAAGGGATAAGGCCATGCCACTTCATCGACACAGCGGAATTCTGCTACACCCGACCTCGCTTCCCGGACCTTATGGCTCAGGCGACCTAGGGCCAAGCGCCTATCATTTTGTCGACTGGCTGGTCGCCGCCGGGCAAACCCTGTGGCAGGTTCTACCGCTCGGCAACATCGGACCGGGCAATTCGCCCTACATGAGTCCTTCAGCTTTCGCCGGGAATCAGTTGCTGATCGACCTGGCGCAATTACGTAACGCCGGCTGGCTAACTGATGCCGAACTCATTCCTGCCCTCGAATTTACGGGCGCACACGTCAATTTTTCTGTGGTGCAGCCCTTCCGGATGTCACGACTACGTTTGGCAGCGACAAAATTTTTCGCTGATGTCCGACGCAACGCGCGCAAACCTTTCCTGGCATTCTGCGCCGACGCGAGTGGCTGGCTTGATGACTACGCGCTATTCATGGCCATGGACAACAGGTATGGCAAGGTTTGGCAGAAGTGGCCAGCAGCACTGGCGCAACGTGATAAAAAAGCCTTGCATGAGGCCGGCAAAAAACTGGCCGACGAATGCAATTTCTGGCGCTTCTGTCAATGGTGCTTCCACAGCCAGTGGGCCTCGCTCAAGGATTATGCCAACGAAAGAGGGATCGAACTCATTGGCGACATGCCGATTTTTGTTTCTGCTCACAGCGCTGACGTCTGGGCCAATCAAAAATTATTCGATTTGGATACTCAAGGCCAAGCCCGCGTCGTCGCTGGCGTGCCACCCGATTATTTCAGCGCCACCGGGCAACTCTGGGGCAATCCGCTCTACAAGTGGGCGGCGCATGAAGAGCAAGGCTATCGCTGGTGGGTTGAACGGGTGCGCAGAACGCTGGCGCTCTGTGACATCGTTCGCATCGACCATTTCCGTGGTTTTGTATCCTGCTGGGAAATTCCGGCCGACGCTAAAACGGCTGTAAATGGTCAGTGGAAAGCAGGGCCGGGGAGCGCTCTGTTCACGGCCTTGAGCCAGGCACTGCCAGCCGGTCAAGGTCGGAGTGGGCTGAGGATCATTGCCGAGGATCTCGGCGTCATCACGCCCGAAGTCTTTGCCTTGCGCGAAGCAGTGGGACTGCCCGGCATGCGCGTCCTGCAGTTCGCTTTTGATGGCCAGCCTGACAACCTGTATCTGCCGCACAACTTCGAGGCCAACACCGTCGTTTACACGGGCACCCACGACAATGATACGACCTGGGGCTGGTGGAACGCACTGGCCGCGAACGAGAAAGAGTATGTTCGCCGCTATCTCGGAATCAGCGGAGAGTTCAGCGAATGGGACCTGATCCGTATCGCCCTGTCCTCCATTGCCTCGCTCTCAATCATCCCCATGCAGGACATACTCGGGCTCGATTCGAATTGCCGAATGAACCAGCCCGGAGTCGGCGAAGGTTCATGGGAATGGCGTTTCAGTTGGCATCAGGTCGCGCCGTGGCATGCCGAACGACTCGCCGGACTGACACGTCTGTATGGGCGCATGCCAAGGCGCCGGTCGGACAACATCGCGTATGGCCCTTATTTATGCCGCTGATTCGGCCTTCTTCTTTCTTGGCTTCTTAGCCAATGTCTTGCGCTGGTCGAACTTCACTGGCTCCAACGCAGCCATCTCTGGCCACTTTCATCCGAGACCACCCGAAAAGTAAGTGATTTAAACGGCCGGGCGATCGGCGTTAATGCCGTAGCGAAAATGCAAAGTTTTGAAAGCCCTGTCGGCACGGCTGGAACAAACAACTCGCCTTGATAACACCCCATGAACGACACCTTGTTGCCGACTTCATGGCGAATATCGTCGCAAAAAATGGCAGTCAGAATGCGGCCTGTCGTTTTTTTTCATTCTTCGTCCTCTGGGGAAAGCGCATTGGCAAAAACTTCAATCGACACACCAAGTGTCTTTGCAATCTTGCGTACGGCGCTTATCTGCGGGTCAGTTTGCCCCAGTTCAAGGCGTGCTTTGATTGTACGAACCACTACTGCGTACTGCTTGTTGACTTGCGGACAAATCTGCTTGATCGCGTCATTTCAGCCCAGAGAAACGATCGTTTTATCGTACCATTGCGGAAATTGCCTATGGGGTGTATAAACACCTATACACACAAACACTGATTGGAGGGCTTCATGAATACCGTGCGCTGGAACATTGCCGTATCGCCGGACGTGGATCAGTCCGTGCGCATGTTCATCGCAGCACAAGGTGGCGGCCGCAAGGGCGACTTGTCGCGTTTCATTGAGGAGGCCGTGCGTTCCTACCTCTTTGAGCAGGCTGTCGAGCAAGCCAAGTCCGTTGCGGCCGGTATGGGGGAGACCGAACTGAACGACCTCATCGACGAGGCGGTGCAGTGGGCGCGTGAGCACTGATGCGCGTCATACTCGACACCAACGTGTTGCTGGCCGCACTGATTTCGCCGCACAGCCCACCCGACATCATCTATCGTGCCTGGCAAGCGGGGCGCTTCAATTTGGTCACAGGGGCGGTGCAGCTCGACGAACTGCGCCGCGTGAGCCGTTACCCGAAGATCAAGGCCATTTTGCCCGCACATCGTGTCGGCACCATGATCAACAACATGCAGCACGCCATCGTGCTGGGTGATCTACCTCATCTACCTGAGGGTATCGAGGTCAGCGATCCGAACGATGCCTTCCTGCTGGCGATAGCGCTGACCGGCGAGGCCGATTACCTGGTCACTGGCGACCGTCGCGCCGGCCTGCTGCAATGCGGCAGTCTCGGCCGCACGCGCATCGTCACGCCGGCCACCTTCTGCGCCGAGGCGCTTTGATGCCATGCCGGTCAGCCTTCTTACCACCGAACAACGAGAAGGCTTCGGTCGGTATTGAGGCGCAACCGGTAACTATCGGGCGTTATTGGCTAGGCGCGCAGACTGTGCAAAGGCGAGCGAAGCGGGTTGTCGGCGAAGAGTTGTTTCCAGACTCGGGGCGTAAGTTCGTTGGCACGGCTGGCCGGATGTTGCCCGACGCGCTGC
>NZ_JAPUVO010000064.1 GCF_029255185.1 Propionivibrio sp. | reverse complement strand
TAGTCAGACTTTCTCTACATCGTGCGAGTTGCTTACATCTCGTTGCCTTATGCCTAAGCATAATCAACTAGACCAAGAACCCACACCTATCAATTGTCATGTTTTTAAAGAGCACGCAAAACAATAATCTAAGTCGTCTTGCCAAGCCGCGTCTGCAGCGAGGGGCGAATTATACACAGCTTTTACGCCGTGTCGCCGTTTTTATGGATATATTCCAAAATAAGACAATTGCAAAAACAAATCCCTATTCTAGGTTCTGTATTTGCTCGCGCATTTGTTCGATCAGCAGCTTCAGTTCCATCGCCGTCTGCGAAACTTCGGTGAGCACGGATTTGGAGCCGAGCGTATTGGCCTCACGATTAAGTTCCTGCATTAGGAAATCGAGGCGCTTCCCGCTGGCGCCACCGGCGTTCAGCACCCGCTCGACTTCGTCAAGGTGGGTTGACAGGCGAGCCAGCTCTTCGGCAACGTCGATTCTTACGGCAAATACCGCCACTTCTTGGCGTATGCGATCGTCATCCGAGCTACCGACGGCGTCGACCAGTCGCTGCTTGAGCTTCTCTTGAAATGCAGCCTGCGCAACAGGAATTCGTGGCGCTACTTCGCGCACCAGCTCGCGCATGCGGGCAACCCGTTCAAGAATCACCGCCGTCAGCTTCTCACCTTCGCGCGCCCGGCTGGCATTAAAGTCTTCCAGCGCGTTCTTGGCCAACGCCAGACAGGAAGGAAGCAGCGTCTCGATGTCGAGCGAGTCGTCGCCGAACATCCCTGGCCAGCGCAAAACATCGTTTACCGCTAGCGGCGCAGCATGCGGCAACTCACTGCGTATCTGGGCATCGAAGGACTTCAGGCGCAGGAGCAAATCAGTATTGAGGGAAAGCGTCTGGGTGCGTGTTGTCGCCGCTGCGAAACTCACTCTGCATTCAAGTTTGCCGCGGGTCAATCGGGCGCTGAACAATTCGCGCAGCATTGGTTCAACAACACGCAACTCCTCGCAGACACGGAACTGGAAATCAAGGTAACGCGAATTTACGCTTTTCAGTTCGATATGCAGTGCGCCGCATCCACCATCAAGCGTGCTGGCGGCATAACCGGTCATGCTATAAATCATGGGAGTTCCGAAGAATTGTAGTGGGGATAAGAAATCGGCTTTACAGTCAAGCACTAAAGCCTGAAAATGACCCGACAACCACATGATAGCTTCGATGATGATGGTGCAACAAGCGAACCACGCCCTCCCTGCCGGTTATCAACTCGATGAGTACCGCATCGAGCACCAGTTTTCCCTGGGAGGGTTTTCGATCGTCTATCTGGCGACCGACCCGACGGGTCAGTTTGTGGCGATTAAGGAATATCTTCCGAACAGTCTTGCCTTGCGTGGCGAGGGTGAAATCAAGCCGCTCATTACCGAAGAGCACCTGCCTTCCTTTCGTTACGGCATGAAGTGTTTTTTCGAAGAGGGTCGAGCACTGGCCAAACTGTCGCACCCGAATGTCATTCGCGTGCTTAATTTTTTCCGCGCCAATGACACCGTTTACATGGTCATGGAATACGAGCAAGGACGTACCCTGCAGGAATTCATCCAGAAGAACAGGTCTGTCATCACCGAAAATTTCATCCGCAACGTTTTCACCAAGTTGCTTAATGGCTTGCGCGAAGTGCATTCGCACAAACTGCTGCACCTCGACCTGAAACCGTCAAACATCTACATGCGCAACGACTACACCCCGGTGCTAATCGATTTTGGCGCGGCGCGGCAGACCCTAGCCAGCGATACGCCTATGCTCAAACCCATGTACACGCCGGGCTTTGCCTCGCCAGAGCACTATAAACAGAGAGAATTGCTCGGCCCCTGGAGTGACATCTACAGTGTCGGCGCCTCAATGTACGCCTGCATGGCCGGCTCGGCACCCCAGGCCGCTGATATCCGTAACGAGAAGGATCGGCTGATTCCTGCCATGGTGCGCTGGGAAGGGCAATATTCGGATCAATTACTCGAAACGGTCGATTGGTGTTTGTGCCTCAACCATTTTTATCGACCACAAAGTGTCTTCGCGTTGCAAAAAGCACTGACTGAAATGGTGACTCCACCAAAGTTGCCCCAAAAAAACTGGCTTGGCCAGGTGGTGGGCAAACTCACTGGAAAGGCTGACACCAAGTGAAATTCACCATTTACCAGGAAAGTCGGCTCGGTAAGCGCGCCAACAATGAAGACAGGCTGGCTCACTGTTATTCACGCGACGCATTACTGATGGTCGTTGCCGACGGGATGGGTGGGCACTACTACGGCGAAATAGCAGCACAGATTGCTGTGCAGGTTCTGGTTGAGTCCTTTCAGCGCGAAGCAACGCCCGCTATTCTTGACCCCTTTTTGTTCTTGCAGAAAGCGATGACCAATGCCCATGGCGCCATCGCCGATTTTGCCGACGCCCACAACCTCAAGGATTCGCCGCGCACCACCTGTGTCGCCTGCATCATCCAGGACAACATTGCCTACTGGGCACATGCTGGAGACTCACGTCTTTACCTGATGCGCGATGGAAGAGTGCTAATCCACACGCGTGATCATTCGCGCGTGCAATTGCTCAAGGATCAGGGGGCGATCAACGACGCGCAGGCCGCCGTGCACCCGGATCGCAACAAAGTCTATAGCTGTCTTGGTGGGCACAAAGCACCTGAAATCGAGTTTTCACGCAAGACCCCCTTGGAAACTGGCGATGTGCTGGCCCTGTGCACCGATGGCGTGTGGAGCGTCATCCCGGGCGAAATGCTGGCCGTCGCCTTGAAAAGCGAAAATCTGATGCAGGCCGTTCCCATGCTCCTTGGCCAGGCCGATATTCGGGGTGGACCGAATGCCGACAACCTTTCGATTGTTGCCGTGCGCTGGGAAGACAGTTATGTCGAAGACGGGACCAATCCTTCCAGCGTCGTTTCAACGCAAAGAATGTCGCGCGACACGATCACCACCAGAATCGATGCCTTCGGCCGCAATCCGAGCTACAAGACCGAGCTGACCGAAGAAGAAATTGAGCGCGCGATCAACGAAATCCGCTCAACTATTCAGAAGTTCTCAAAATAGGAATTTTCATGCGTCCCAGTCAACGCCAACCAGCGCAGCTTCGGAACATCCGCATCACCCGCAAGTTCACCCGCCACGCCGAAGGCTCGGTGCTCATCGAGATGGGCGACACGCAGGTGCTATGCACCGCCAGTGTTGAAGAGTCCGTGCCACCCTTCTTGCGCGGCAAAGGGCAGGGCTGGGTGACCGCCGAATACGGCATGCTGCCGCGCTCGACGCACACACGCAGCGCACGCGAAGCGGCCAAGGGTAAGCAAAGCGGTCGTACCCAGGAAATCCAGCGACTGATCGGCCGTTCGCTGCGCGCCGTGACCGACCTCAAGGCCCTCGGCGAACGTCAGATTACGCTCGATTGCGATGTGCTACAGGCGGATGGCGGCACTCGCTGCGCCTCTATCACCGGAGCCTGGCTGGCGCTCTACGATGCCTGCACGCAACTCGTTGCCCAGGGCAAGCTGGCAGAAAATCCGATCCGCGATTATGTCGCCGCCATTTCGGTCGGCATCTACAAGGACGAACTGGTCCTCGACCTTGACTACCCCGAAGATTCCGACTGCGATACCGACATGAACGTCGTCATGACCGGTAGCGGCGGCATCGTCGAGATTCAGGGCACGGCCGAAGGCAAACCCTTCACCCGCGTGCAGATGAGCCAACTGGTTGATCTCGCCGAGACCGGCATCAGCGAACTGGTCGCCCGGCAGAAAACTGCTCTTGCCACACTCGTCGCCAAATGAAGCTCGTCCTCGCCTCAAACAACGCCAAAAAGCTCAAGGAACTCGACGAAATTCTCTCGCCGCTCGGCTGGGAACTCATCCCGCAGGAGCAGCTTGGGGTACCGGAAAGCGACGAGCCGCATTGCACCTTTGTCGAAAATGCCCTCGAGAAAGCTCGCCATGCCTCACGACTGACCGGTCTGCCTGCGCTCGCCGACGATTCTGGCCTATGCGTCGAGGCCTTCGGCGGGGCGCCCGGCGTGCAGTCGGCACGTTATGCGCAAACTGCGGCAAATGAAGCTAAATCAGATGCGCGCAACAACGCGAAGCTGCTCGCCGAACTCGGTCAGCGCACCGACCGCAATGCCCGTTTTGTCTCGGTCATCGTTTTTGTCCGTCACGCCAACGACCCGCAGCCGATCATTGCCGAAGGCGAGTGGCACGGTGAGATTCTCACGGCAGAGCGCGGCAGCGCAGGTTTTGGCTACGACCCGCTGTTTTACATCCGCGAACTCGACCAGACCTCGGCCGAACTTTCCGCCGCTGAAAAAAACCGCTGCTCACATCGTGGCCAGGCACTGGAACGACTGCTTGAACGCCTATCAGTCAATCGCTCCATCGCTGATGCCTGACAGCAAGGCTGCCCGAATAATCACGATTGTCGCCCACGGCAAGCCGGGGCGCCTAGCTCCCGGACAGCTCGAATTTCGCAGCCCGCCGCCGCTCTCGCTCTACGTCCACATCCCGTGGTGCATACGCAAGTGTCCCTATTGCGACTTCAACTCGCATGAAGCACGCCGCCAGATTCCTGAAGCCGACTACATTGCAGCCTTGATTGCCGACCTCGAATCGGCCCTGCCACTGATCTGGGGCCGCAAGGTGTCGAGCATCTTTTTCGGTGGCGGTACGCCGAGCCTCTTTTCCGGCCAATCGCTTGACACCTTGCTGACGGCAATTCGCACTCTCGTTCCATTACTTCCCGACGCCGAAGTCACCCTCGAAGCCAATCCAGGAACGGTTGAGAGCGAAAAATTCGCCGCCTTCCGCGACGCCGGGATCAACCGTCTCTCGCTCGGCATTCAAAGCTTCAACCCAGCGCATCTTAAAGCTCTCGGACGAATACACAACGGCAACGATGCCCGGCGCGCCATTGAAATTGCCACCCGCCACTTCGACAACATCAACCTTGACCTGATGTACGGATTGCCGGAGCAAACGCTGGCACAGGCAATGGACGATGTCGACGCTGCACTCGCCTATGCCCCGACCCATCTTTCCTGCTATCAACTGACACTCGAAGCCAACACCGCTTTTGCTGCGGCTCCGCCGGCTCTGCCCGACCCCGACTGTTGCGCCGACATGCAGGATGCCATCGAGGCCAGGCTGGCCATAGCGGGCTTTACCCATTACGAAACCTCGGCTTTCGCGCAAACGGGACGGCACTGTCGTCACAACGTCAATTACTGGACGTTTGGTGACTACCTGGGAATTGGCGCCGGAGCGCATGGCAAGCTGACGCTGCACAACCAGGTACTGCGACAGATGCGCTGGAAACAGCCTAAACAGTATTTGGCCAAGGTTGCCGAGGCCACTTTCATCGACAACGAATTCGCGGTCGACAGCGCCGATCTACCCTTCGAGTTCATGATGAACGCGCTACGCCTCAATCAGGGATTTGACGTATCGCTTTTCGAAGCACGCACCGCACTTCCCCTCGTCAGTATCGAAAACGAACTGCGCCAAGCCGAAGCGTGCGGACTGATAGTGCGTCGGCCGGGGCATATCGCACCCACCGAACTCGGACGGCACCATCTGAACCGCCTGCTCGAATGCTTCCTCACTGAAAAACCGGGCAACACGCCTTGAGTCAGGCAGACGGCTCAGTCGCATGGTTATCGCTCTCTGTTACATACAATTTGAAGCAATTTAGTCAAAATCATGGACCGACCGCACAGACTGAGCTTCCTGCAGCGACAAGAACCATTCGACCTCCTGGTCATTGGGGGCGGCGCGACGGGCTGCGGCATCGCCGTCGATGCCGCAAGCCGGGGGCTGCAAGTTGCCCTGATTGAAAAGAACGACATCGCCGAAGGCACCAGCAGTCGCAGCACCAAGCTGGTCCACGGTGGCGTACGTTACCTGGAAATGGCCATCAAACACCTTGATCGTGCACAGTACCATCTGGTCAGGGAAGGGCTTTTTGAGCGTGGAACTTTCCTCAAAAACGCACCGCATCTGGCCAATCGGATCGCCCTGGTTACACCGCTTTACCGGTGGCTTGATGTCCCCTACGTATTCTCCGGCTTGTTGCTCTATGATTTTCTGGCTGGCAAAAAAGGGCTCGGCCACAGTAACCTGATCAGTCGCCAGGAGACGCTCCGACGTTTACCAATGCTCAAGGCCGATGGCCTGAGAGCAGGCGTCGTCTATTACGACGGCCAGTTCAACGATGCCCGCATGGCCGTTACTCTGGCCCTGACCGCACAACAACATGGGGCAGTGGTGGCCAACCACCTTGCCGTCTTGTCCCTCGTCAAAGCCAGCGGAAAACTCTGCGGAGCCAAGGTTTGCGACACGATCAACGGTAATGAATTCACCATTCACGCACGCGGCGTAATCAATGCTACCGGACCTTTCGTCGACCGCTTACGGCAGATGGACGACGCTGCAGCCGAGCCGATTCTGAAAGTCAGCTCCGGAATTCATATCGTGTTGGCGCAAAGTTTTGCCCCCCCCGAAACCGGCTTGATGATTCCCAAGACCGAGGACGGACGGATTCTCTTCATCTTGCCCTGGCAAGGGCACGCCTTAATCGGAACGACAGAAAATCCAGCGGAGATCACAGATCACCCACAGGCCAAAGAAGAAGAAATTGAGTATCTGTTACGCCACATCAACAGGTATTTCGATCTAGCCGTAACACGAAGCGACATCAAATCCGTCTGGTCAGGACTGCGCCCTCTAGTGCTTGCACCGAAAACAAAAAACACCGCACAGCTCGTGCGCGAACATCTTGTTCAAGTCAGCGCATCCGGATTGCTAACCATTGCCGGCGGCAAATGGACGTCTTACCGCAAAATGGCCGAGGAAGCCGTTGATCAGGCGATTCATAGCTATGGTCTGGCGCCAGCGCGCGCCTGCCACACCGACAAACTCCTGCTGCTTGGTGCCGAGCATTTTAATCATCAGGCCGAACAGGGCTTGATCCAAACCTATGGCTTGGCTGCCGACGTAGCGTACCGTCTGCATCATGCCTATGGCGACCAAGCTGTTCGTGTTGCAGAGCTTGCCCAATCCGGTCTGGGGTCACGTTTGCATCTCGACCATCCCTATCTGGAGGCCGAAGTCGTATACGCCACGCGGCACGAATTCGCCGAGCGTGCCTGCGATGTACTGACGCGGCGGCTCTCTCTGGCGTTTCTTGATACGGCAGCCGCCAAAGCTACTTTGCCCCGGGTCATTGAACTGATGGCGGTGGAACTCGGCTGGGATCAAGAACGACGCAACGAAGAAATGAAAGCAAGTGACCAAGCCGGACTGTAAGTGGACATACTCAAGAAAACCTGTTTTGTTTTCGACCTGGATGGGACCGTCTACCTCGGTGACACGCCCATTCAGGGTACGATCGATTTCATCAAACGCAATCAAGAAAAAAAGGAAATCTACTTCCTGACCAACAACACCTCGAAGAACCTTGCTGACTACGTCAAAAAATTGGCAGGCTTCGGACTTGATGTTGGACAGGGGCGTATTCTCTCTCCCCTGTTACCCCTGATCGATTATCTAAAGCATCAAGGGATCAAGTACCTTTATCCGGTGGGCAACACCAGTTGCCAGTCCTTCCTGCGCGAACGGATGCCGAATGTGGTTTTTACAGCAGATGCCAATTGTCAGGCAGTGGTCCTGGCCTACGACACCGAACTGACCTACGAAAAACTCGCCACCTCCTGCCTGCTGCTGCAGCGCCCCGAGGTGCATTTCTTCTCGACCCACCCCGATCTGGTTTGCCCTTCAGGCCAGGGACCGTTACCGGATACCGGCAGCTTCGTCAAACTTTATGAAGCAGCAACAGGGCGCCTGCCTGAACTGGTCTTTGGCAAACCCAATACTCTTATCCTCGCTCCCTTGCTTGAACGATTCAGGCAGGACGACATGGTGATGGTCGGTGATCGCTTGAGTACCGATAAGGTGTTGGCCGAAAATGCCGGGATTGATTTCATTCTCGTATTAAGCGGCGAAGCCAAGCGCGAGGACCTTCCGGCACTTGCGCGTCAGCCAGCGCTGGTACTTGATGACATGGGTTCGCTCACAAGGTATCCCACGCAAACTTGAGGATCAGGGAGCAAACGACTAACAGAAAGACCCGACGGACAAAACCGCTGCCATGGCGCAGTGCGAGATGGGTGCCGATGACCGAACCGAGAATATTGAAACTCGCCATAAGCACCGCCGCAAAAGGCAAGAAAAACCCGTTGGGGACAAAAAAACTGATAGCGGCAAGATTGGTCGCAACATTGACCACTTTTGATGCGGCCGAGGCGTGCAGAAAATCAAAACCGAAGAAACGGATAAAAAGAAAAATCAGGAAGCTCCCGGTTCCTGGGCCAAAGAACCCATCGTAGAAACCGATTGCTGCGCCGACCATCACGGCGTAGACCAGTTCGCGACGGCCACCGTGCTGCGGCTGGTGAAAGGCGCCGAAATCCTTGCGCCAGAAGGTATAGGCAGCAGAACCGACGAGCATGATCAAAATCAACGGGCGCAACAAGTCACGCGGCAACCAGGCCACCGCCATCGCACCCAGATAGGAGAAGGCAAAGGCGGCACTAGCCGCCGGTAGGGTGGTACGCCAAGGCATGTTCACCCGCCGTGAATAGCGCCAGGCGGCGTTCGCCGTGCCAAAGATGCTGGCAATCTTGTTGGTGCCGAAGAGCGTAGCCGGAAGCTCCTTGGGCAAGGTGGTAAATAACGCGGGGATCTGGATCAGACCACCACCGCCAACCATTGAATCGATCAGGCCAGCAAATAGGGCCGAGAGCGCAATGACGGCAAGTAGGGGAAAGTTAAGGCTATTTTCCAATACAGAATCGTCCGAATATTTCGCCCAGCAGATCATCTGCAGAAAACTCGCCAGTGATCGAACTTAGAGCTAACTGGGCCAGACGCAACTCCTCGGCGAAGAGTTCGAGTTGAGGCAATTGAGAACGGGCTAAGGCAATGTGCTGACGGCTGTCAGTCAATGCGCGCAAGTGGCGTTCACGGGCAATGAACACGTTCTCGGCCGGATGCCAGCCGGCGATCTGCAACAAGGCCTGGCGCAGCAATTCAAGCCCCTCGCCGCTCTTGGCCGACAGCGAAATGGCCAGGCCATCGGTCTCGTCGTGGCGTTCCGCCGTGCGACCAGCCAGATCGATCTTGTTATAAACGGTGATCCGCGCAAGCCGCGCGGGCAACTGGGCGAGAATGCTTCGTTCGGCATCGCCGACACCACTGCGGGCATCGACCAGCAAGAGCACGACATCGGCGCGGTCAATTTCGTGCCAGGTGCGCGCGATTCCAATTTTCTCGATTTCATCTTCGGTTACCCGCAGCCCGGCCGTATCAATGATGTGCAAGGGAATGCCCTCGATCTGCAGCGTGCTACGAACGGCATCGCGCGTGGTACCGGCCACCGGCGTGACAATCGCCAGTTCGTCTCCAGCCAGACAATTGAGCAGACTGGACTTGCCAACATTGGGCTGCCCCGCGAGGACGACATGCAGACCACCTTGCAGCAACCGGCCCTGCTCGGCGCGGGCAAAAACTTTAGCCAACCTCTCTTGTACACATTCAAGCCGGCCAAAGGCATCGGCCGCTTCGAGAAAATCGATGTCCTCATCAGGAAAATCCAGGCTGGCTTCGACCAGTGCCCGCAGTTCGGTGAGTTGCTCGAGCAGGGCGTTAATTTCCTTCGAAAACTCGCCTTGCAGTGACCGCACAGCGCTGCGCGCAGCGGCTGCGGTTGATGCGTCGATCAGATCGACAACCGCTTCGGCCTGCGCCAGATCAAGCTTGCCGTTCAGGTAGGCACGGCGGGTGAATTCACCTGGTTCGGCCAAGCGAGCGCCAAGGTCCAGGCAGCGCGCTAGCAGCATTTGCAGTACGACCGTGCCGCCGTGAGCCTGCAACTCCAGGACGTCCTCGCCAGTGAAAGAGTAAGGAGCCGGGAAATACAGGAGCAGGCCAGTGTCGATCAGGCTCGCGTCGGCCGCCCGGAAATCGGCCAGGGTGGCCAAGCGGGGCTGCGCTTGCTTACCGCTCAGCGCTCTAGCAAAGGCCTGGAGGCCGTGGCCGGAGAGACGAATGACGCCGATGCCGCCACGGCCTGGAGCCGTGGCGACGGCGGCGATAGTCTCCAGGCGCGGCGCCGGATCAGGCCTTGGCGTCGTTGGCGGCTTTTCCGCCACTGTCGACCATGCGGGTGATTTGCCATTGCTGGGCTATGGACAGGGTATTGTTAACCACCCAGTAGAGCACCAGACCTGACGGGAAGAAGAAGAACATGCCGCCGAAAACGAAAGGCATGATCATGGTGATTTTGGCCTGGATTGGATCAGGCGGCGTCGGATTGAGCTTGGTCTGAATCAGCATGGTCCCCATCATAATGATCGGCAGCACATAAAACGGATCTTGCGAGGACAAATCGTGGATCCACAGAATCCACGGTGCGTCGCGCATTTCCACGGCACCGAGCAGAGCCCAGTAAAGCGCGATAAAGACCGGAATCTGCACCACAATCGGCAAACAACCACCGAGTGGATTGATCTTCTCGGTCTTGTAGAGATTCATCATCTCCTGGTTCAATTTCTGTTTGTCGTCACCGTAACGCTCGCGCAATGCGGTCATGCGCGGCGTTACCTTGCGCATTTTGGCCATCGATTTGTAGCTGGCCGCTGACAGGGGAAAGAAGAGCGCCTTGATGCAAATGGTCAGCAAGACAATCGCCCAGCCCCAGTTGCCGACAAATTTGTGGATGACTTCGAGGCACCAGAAAATCGGTGCAGCAACAATGGTCAGCCAGCCGTAATCAACAACCAGCGGCAGGCCCTGGGCACCGATCCCGCCTTCGGCCACGGGCTTGGCCAGTTGATCGAGCACCGACTGAATTTGCGGTCCGGCGTAGAGCGAGACCGATTGGCGAACCTTGCTGCCGGGCACGGCCACTGGCGCCGGTATGATCAGTCCTGCCGTAATCGCTGGATTAGCCCCACCTTCGAGCTTGCGTACATAGAATTCGCGCGCCAGCTTTTCCGGCGGAATCCAGGCCGACACAAAATAATGCTGAACCATGGACATCCAGCCGTTGTCGGCCTTGGTATTGAACTTCGCCTTGCCCTTTTCGATATCCTTGAAATCGATCTTCTGATATTTCTCCTGCTCGGTATAAAGCGCCGGGCCGGTAAAGGTGCTGACCATCCGGCTTTCACCGGCGGGCGCTACCGTATCACGTTGCAACTGGTAATAGGCATGCGCGGCAACTTCCTTCTGGCTACCATTATCAATCTCGTACGTGACATCGATGAGATAGCTGCCACGAGTGAAGGTGTAAACCTTGCTCACCTTGACACCATCGATTGCCGGGGCTACCAGCCGAAGCTGAACAGTTTTGGCGTCAGCAGCGAGTTCGCGCCTATCGGAGGACACTGCAAATATCGTTTTGTGATTCGGCAAGCCTTCACCAATCAGGCCACTTTGCGCCGCATACTGGTGTTTGCTTTCCAGGAGCGAAAAATTCGTCTCCTTAGCGTCGATCGCCTTGTAGTTATTCAGCACTAGACCAACGAAATCACCACCTTGAGTTGAAATGTCGGCAACGAAAAGGTCCGTCTTGATGCTAACAACTTCGCCCTTCGATATTGTCGGCGCCGAGACAACAGCCGGCACGGATGGCGAGCTCGCAGAGGCAGGCTGCGCAGCCGAAGGCACCGGGATCGACGAATCGTGTGCCGTCGCGCTGACCGCAGCCGATTGGGGTGCTTTGGGCAGGTTATATTTCTGCCAGGCGTCCCAGAGCATGACCAGCGAGAAAGAGAAAACAACAAGAAGGATCAGGCGTCGGTTATCCATGAACGGCCTATACGATTAAAAATTCAGGGGACAGGGTCAAAACCACCCGAATTCCACGGGTGACAGCGAGATATTCGTTTAAGGCCTAGGCGTGCGCCCTTGCACGCACCATGTTTTTCCACCGCTTCGACAGTGTATTCCGAGCAACTTGGGAAAAAACGGCAGCAGCGCCCAAGAAAAGGGCTGATCATATATTTGTAAATGCGGATTAATGCCAACAGCAAAAATTTCATTGGCTCATGCTTCAGGTGAGATCATTTTTCCCAGCAAACTCCGGATTTCTTCTGCAAGGGCGCGTCGGTCGAGTGCTTCAGGTTTAACCGCCAAACGTAATATCAGGTCACGCGGGAGCAACCGGCAGCGCAGCAGGCGAAAATTCTCGCGCGCCAGTCGCCGGATCAGATTGCGATCCACCGAACGACGCAAAAAACGCTTGGCAACAACCAGACCCAAGCGAGCACCCATCGTTTCTTCAGCCGCCCGAAGGCGGTAATGTAACAGGAAATGTCTGCTTCTTAGCGCCTTCCTGAAACCAAAAACGGATGAAAACTCATCCGTTTTTGTCAGTCGGCAGTACTTTGGAAACGCGGCAGATGCTGGCTGGTGTCCTCCAGCAGGCCGGTAGGCGTTCAAACGGCCAAGCGACGACGACCCTTGGCGCGGCGCGCGCGAATCACCGCACGACCACCGCGGGTAGCCATCCGGACGAGGAAGCCGTGAGTACGCTTGCGTCGGATCACCGACGGTTGATAGGTACGTTTCATTATTAAACCCTTGATGTCATTACAAAGTAAACGCGGAATTAGACATTGTCTGACTTGCTCTTGTCAAGTCTAAATTTTTTATCAAGCTGTGGATAACTTTCAGCCGACAGGTTAGAATCCCCTCCTTTCAGCGCTTACAAGTGGCTGAAAGCAGCGCTAATAAACATCCAGAAACAATCCCAGCCTAGGCGAGCTAACCATAGTGTCCTGCCTGGCCGTGGGTGGTTTCGTGTGAAGAGCGACCCAGTTATCGACTTTGCCATCGCAGCACCTAAACGGGATCGTGTTAAATCACTAGTTATGAGTAGTTTCTGGATTTCCTGCCTGAGCCAGTTCGAACACGAACTTCCTCCTCAGCAATTCAATACTTGGATTCGTCCTCTTCGCCTCGAAGGTGAGGAAGATTTCAACAATGGTTTACGCCTGTTTGCCCCTAATGGCTTCATTCTGAAATGGGTCAAGGAACGTTACCTGGCGCGTATTGAAGAACTTGGCAGTGCCTATTTCTCAGCACCTGTTTGCGTCGCACTAATGCTCGGGGAACGTGCAGTTGTTCCGCTGGCGCCACAGAAATCTCAAACCGCCAGTGACGTAGCGGCAACGAACAGTTCTGACCGAACGACAAACAGTGCGCAGGCTGTCCTGGAACGTCCACTGGACAAATCTCGCTCGTTTTATGAAAAAACTCGGCTTATTCCCGGGTTTACCTTCGAAAACCTGATCGTCGGAAAAGCCAACGATCTGGCGCGCGCAGCCTCGGTGCAAGTTGCCATCAATCCAGGTGGTGTAGCCTACAACCCGATGTTCATTTACGGCGAGGCCGGTCTTGGCAAAACACATCTCATTCATGCGATTGGCAATCATATCCTCGAGCAGAATCCTGGTAAGGTCGTTCGCTACGTGCATGCTGAGGATTACTACTCGGATGTGGTTCGCGCGTATCAAACAAAGTCGTTTGATGCTTTCAAGCGTTACTATCGTTCGCTTGATGTTCTCTTGCTTGACGATGTCCAGTTCTTCAACGGAAAAAACCGGACTCAGGAAGAGTTCTTCTTTGTTTTTAATGCACTAATCGAATCAAAAAAACAGATTGTTATTAGCTGTGACACCTACCCGAAGGATATTTCAGGGCTTGAAGATCGCTTGATTACCCGTTTTGACTGGGGTCTTACAGTTCAGATCGAACCGCCTGAAATTGAGATGCGCGTCGCCATTCTCAAAAAGAAGGCTGAAGTTGAACACGTAAAACTTGACGATGAAGTTTCCTTTTACATTGCCAAGCATCTAAGATCCAACGTCCGTGAACTCGAGGGAGCGCTGAAAAAGGTGCTGGCCTATTCGTCTTTTCATGGTCGAAAGATTGATCTTGATCTCGCAAAAGAGTCTCTTAAGGATCTGATTGGCGCTGTAAATCGGCAGATTACTGTTGAAAATATCCAAAAAACGGTTGCTGATTACTTCAAAATAAAGGTTTCCGATCTGTTTTCAAAAAAACGCACGCGGCAAATCGCTCGCCCGCGACAGGTCGCTATGTGGCTGGCAAAAAATCTGACGTCGCAAAGCTATCCCTCAATTGGCGAAGCTTTTGGCGGTCGTGACCATACAACCGTCTTGCACGCTGTACGGACTATTGAAACTTTGCGCGGCAAGGACAACGAATTGAATCACGACGTTCATGTGCTCCTCCAGGTTTTGAAGGGCTAGTGCGCATATGTATAAGTCCATCACAAGCTATGTGTAAAAAGTGGAAAAGGTTTCGAATCGAGGCGTGTGAATAACTTGTTAAAGTTTATCCACAGCTCAATACAGAGGTTCTACAGTCTTGAATTTTTTTGTAATTAGTTGATAATTAAAGATAAATTATAGATATTCACAGGGTTGTATTTGATATTATCTTTATAGGATTTATATATATGCTTCTTATTAAAACCCAACGCGACATGCTTCTGGCGCCACTTCAGTCGGTGTCAGGGATCGTCGAGAAGAGACATACCTTACCAATTTTGTCAAATGTGTTGCTTGATAAAAAAGCTGACAAGCTGACTTTGTTAGCGACTGATATTGAAATTCAGATAACTACCTCAACAGGGGGAGCTGCGGGTGACGGAGATGCTGCCGTGACTGTCGGCGCACGCAAACTTCAAGATATTTTAAGATCCTTGCCGGACATGGCCGAAGTCAGTTTGAATCTCGAAGACAAGCGTTTGCAGCTTAGAGCTGGAAAAAGCCGTTTTACGCTGCAAACGCTGCCGGCCGAAGATTTCCCTCGGATGGCCCTTTCCGATGGCGAAATAAAAAAAATTACGGTTACCCAGAAACAGTTTCGTCAGTTGTTGGGACAGACACAGTTTTCAATGGCAGCACAGGACGTTCGCTATTATCTTAATGGCCTACTACTGCTGGTTGATGAAAATGAACTACGGGCGGTAGCCACTGATGGTCACCGTTTGGCGTATGCCAGCATGCCGCTTGATGGTGAAGCGACGTCTCCGCGCCAGGAACTGATTTTGCCGAGAAAAACTGTTCTTGAATTGGGCCGTCTGCTGGCCGATAGCGACGAGCCATTGCAAATTGAGTTGGCAAGCAACCAGATACGATTTAATTTTGGCCACATCAGTCTTGTTTCAAAATTAATTGATGGGAAATTTCCGGATTACGAGCGGGTTATTCCGGCGACGCTGAAAAACATTGTTACCTTGAATCGTGTTGCGCTTTTACAGTCCATGGTCCGCGCAGCGATTCTTACTAACGAAAAATTTCGTGGAGTTCGTCTGGTTCTGACTCAGGGTAGTATGAAGATTATGGCGGCGAATGCTGAGCAGGAAGAGGCTCAGGAAGAAATTGAAGTCGATTACAACGGTGATTTAATCGATGTTGGTTTCAATGTTGGTTACCTTTTGGATGTTCTTAATAATTCGTCGGTTGAAACAGTTGAGTGGGGTTTTAACGATGCCAATTCGAGCGCATTGTTGACTATTCCAGGAAATGACCGTTTCAAATACGTTGTTATGCCGATGCGAATTTAGTAAAACAAATTTAAATCAATAAGTTAGTATAAGTTTCACGTGAAACATACATTGGATAGAGCATGATCGAAGAGAATGACCAGTCCGCTTACGACGAATCAAGTATTCAACAACTTGAAGGTCTTGAAGCTGTCCGCAAGCGTCCTGGGATGTACATTGGGGATACCTCTGATGGGACAGGTCTGCACCACATGGTGTTTGAAGTCGTTGATAATGCGATCGACGAGGCACTGGCCGGACATTGTGACGATATCGTAATAACCATCCATGCTGATAATTCAATCTCGGTAACTGATAACGGTCGAGGCATTCCAACCGGGGTCAAATTTAACGACAAGCATGAACCGAAACGTTCCGCTGCTGAAATCGTCATGTGCGTATTGCATGCTGGCGGAAAGTTTAACCAGAACTCCTATAAGGTTTCTGGTGGTTTGCACGGCGTTGGTGTTTCCTGTGTTAATGGACTTTCCAAGTGGCTGCGTCTGACGATCCGACGTGAGGGTAATAAATATCAACTCGATTTCAACCGGGGTGCTGTTGTTGACCGCTTAATTGAAATCCAGAATGGTGTCGAAGTTTCACCACTCAAAGTTATTGGAAAAACGGAAAAACGCGGAACAGAAGTTCACTTTATGGCTGATGAGGAAATTTTCGGTCATGTCGAGTTTCATTACGAGATTATCGCCAAGCGTCTGCGTGAACTTTCCTTCCTGAATAACGGGGTGAAAATTCGCCTGGTAGACAAACGTACTGGCAAGGAAGAAGACTTTGCTTTTCTGGGTGGGGTCAAAGGATTTGTTGAGTACATAAACCGATCCAAGTCGGTATTGCATCCCAATATTTTTTGCTCGTCTGGTGAATCGATAATTCCCAACGGAGTAGTCAGTGTCGAAGTGGCGATGCAGTGGAACGACACCTACGCCGAGCAGGTTTTGTGCTTCACCAACAATATTCCGCAGTCGGATGGCGGTACACACATGACGGGTTTGCGTGCGGCGATGACGCGGGTTCTCAATAAATATATCGATGAGCATGAGATCGCCAAAAAGGCCAAGGTCGATATCACTGGCGACGATATGCGTGAAGGTTTAGCCTGCGTGCTGTCGGTCAAGATGCCTGATCCGAAGTTCGCTTCGCAAACCAAGATGAAACTGGTTTCATCGGAAGCACGCCCGGCTGTCGAGGAAGTCGTTGCAGTCAAACTGACTGAGTTTTTGCAGGAACGACCGATTGACGCCAAAGTCATAACTGGAAAGATTGTCGAAGCCGCACGAGCGCGCGACGCCGCGCGAAAAGCACGCGAAATGACGCGACGCAAGGGATTGCTTGACGGTATTGGTTTGCCGGGAAAACTCGCTGACTGCCAGGAAAAAGACCCTGCCTTGTGCGAACTGTACCTGGTTGAAGGTGACTCTGCTGGCGGTTCTGCAAAGCAAGGCCGAGACCGAAAATTCCAGGCAATTTTGCCGCTCAAGGGAAAAATTCTGAACGTCGAAAAAGCTCGGTTCGACAAACTTATCTCTTCTCAGGAAATCGTCACCTTAATCACAGCGCTGGGCACGGGGATCGGAAAGGATGAATACAAGCCGGAAAAGTTGCGCTACCACCGACTGATTATCATGACTGATGCCGATGTTGATGGCGCACACATCCGCACCTTGCTGCTCACTTTCTTTTACCGGCAGATGCCAGAACTGGTTGAAGGCGGACACATCTACATTGCGCAGCCCCCGCTTTATAAAGTCAAGCATGGAAAAACAGAGCGTTACATCAAGGATGATCAGGCACTCAATCAATTCTTACTGACCTTGGCCCTCGAAGATTCAGTACTGATTCCGAAAGCAGGCGCTCCGGAAATCTCCGGATTCGCCCTTGAAGAACTAGCGCGTGAATATTTGCTCGCCGAAGCCGTTATCAACCGACTTTCTCACCTGATTGATCCGCAGGTTCTGCATGCATTGATTGACGCCAACCTTAAGATTGAACTGCAGGATGAAATCGCTGCTCAGCAAAGCGCAGAGGCTTTGATGAAGGTTGTCGGCGGTGGCAAGATCGGTGTACAGATCCTTGCCCGATACGATGAAGCCAGGGAGCGCTGGCAGTTGCGTATCGAGAAGATGCACCATGGCAACCTCAAGGTCGGTGTGATCGACGAGGACCTGCTGGTCAGTGGCGACTATGTTCAATTACGCAAGACTGCCGAGATTCTTTCGGGGCTGTACGGTCCTGGTGGATTCGTCGCACGTGGTGATAAGAAGCAAGCGGTAGTAAGCTTTGCCGAAACCATGCGCTGGTTGCTTAACGAAGTTGAACGTGGAATCAGCAAGCAACGTTACAAGGGTTTGGGTGAAATGAACCCTGAGCAGCTTTGGGAAACGACGATGGATCCAAAAGTTCGTCGTTTACTCAAGGTGCAGATCGAAGATGCTATCGGGGCGGATGAAATATTCACTACGCTGATGGGCGAGCTGGTCGAACCCCGTCGCAACTTTATCGAAACGAACGCTTTGGCAGCACGAAATATTGATGTATAAGCTGGCGAAGGAAGGTTAGCGTGCTGGAAGTCGAGTTTGCTGATAAGTGAGAGGTCGGCAGTGCAACTTGAGCGCCTTCTTAGATCCCAAGGTTTTGGCAGTCGCCCTGAATGCCGTGCCCTGGTTTATTCAGGGCGAGTGCGAGTAGGCGGCAATGTTTGCGACGATCCCTTTGCTGAATACGAAGCAGCGGGATTTGGTTTTACGGTTGATGAAGAGCCTTGGATTTTTCGCAAGAACGTCTATCTTGCGCTCAATAAACCGGGAAATTATGAGTGTTCGCAAAAGCCGAAACATCACCCAAGCATTTATTCGCTATTGCCACGCCCAGTGCTAACGCGAGGGGTTCAAGCCGTCGGGCGGCTCGACGAAGATACTACAGGTTTACTCCTTCTATCCGACGATGGACAGTTCATTCACACCTATACCGCACCAAAGAAAAAAATACCTAAAGTCTACGATGTTAGCGTCAAACATCCACTCAACGATTTACAGCTTTCATTATTGCTGGCGGGGGTTCAGCTAAACGATGAGCCGGCCCCTATCGCCGCGGTGGCGTGTGAAATGCGCGCTGAGCGTTTGCTCAGGATGACCGTGACTGAGGGCAAGTACCATCTGGTCAAGCGAATGATCGCAGCGGCTGGAAACCGGGTTGAAGGATTGAACCGCATATCGGTTGGCGGGCTGTCTCTACCCGATGATTTACCCGTTGGGAAATGGATATGGCTTGAGGCGGTAGATCTTCACCGTCTTCGCCAGTATCCCCCGGTTTGTTTCACGTGAAACAGCGAGGGTCTGACAAACTCAGTGCTTGCCAGAAATCACTAGGCCGACTTCTTGGTTGCCCTTTTGGCCGGAGATTTTATTAGAGGTTTGTCAGCAACAGGCTTTTCTGTCTTGACTGCTGCTTTTGTTTTTGGGACGCGCTTTTCAAATTCAAAACCGACTTTTCCGTCAGCACCGCGAACCAAAAAAGACGAGAATTTGCGTCGAGTCCGCGAAGAAATAAAATCCTTGAGCAAATCGGTGCGTCCTGTGGCAAGCAATTTTTTCATTTGCTCAGGCTCAACTGTTTGCTGCAGGATCACCTTGCCTGAGCGGAAATCGCAACTTTTAGTCGGACCGACCGATTTCTCGCAAACGTAGGCCATGCCGTGATCGAAAACTCGGGATGAACATTTTGGACAAGTTCCTAGTGACTCTTGCCCTGAGAAATCGACCTCTTCGCCATTGCCATCGTCGCCATTGGCGCTCTGACCAAAGTCAAACTCTGGCAGATTATCGGCATTGAGCTTGATGATGGCATTGAAAGGACGCCCCATCTTATTGCGAAAACCGGTGATCGGACCGATCTTACGTTCGGTGAGTAATTCCTCGATTTCAGCGGCCTCAAATTGACGGCTGGCAACAATTTTCCAAAGCGAAAAATCGCACGCCTGACATTGAAACTTTTTATAGGTTTCCTTGATCAAGCCGCCGCATTTTGGGCAAGGGGTGGAAAGTTCACCAAAGTCGCCTGGAATGGTGTCGCTGTCATAGCTTTTGGCCCGGTCGACGATGTGCTGAGTCATTGCCGCGATTTGCTGCATGAAGGCATTGCGCGACATCTCGCCGCGCTCCATGCGTGCCAGCTTCCATTCCCAGTCACCAGTTAATTCCGCAGCCGTAAGCTCCGGAATGCCAAGACCATTGAGCAGGGTCATCAGCGAAAAAGCTTTGGCCGTCGGTTGTAGTTCGCGGCCTTCGCGATGCAGGTACTGCTCACCAATCAAATTTTCGATAATCTGGGCGCGCGTGGCGGGCGTGCCAAGGCCACGACCGGCCATTGCGGCTTTCAACTCCTCGTCATCGACCATCTTGCCCGCACCTTCCATAGCCGAGAGCAAAGTCGCTTCAGAGTAACGGGGAGGCGGACGGGTTTCGGTGGCAATAAGCACGACCTCGTCGGCAAGTACTTTCTCATTCGGCTGCACAGCCACCAGATTACCTTCGTCACCATCCTGGCCTTCGCGGCCATAAACAGCAAGCCAGCCCGGATTAACCAGAACCTTGCCCTCGGTCCTAAATGGCACATCGACCACGCGTGTTATTCGCGTGGTAATCATGTACTCGGCCGCCGGGTAGAAAACAGCAAGGAAACGTTTGACCACCATATCGTAGAGCTTCTGCTCGGGTTCAGAGAGGTGTTTCGGCGCTTGCAGTGTTGGAATAATGGCGAAGTGATCAGAAATTTTGGTGTTGTTGAAAATACGCTTGTTTGGTAGCGCCCAATTGCGTGCCAGAATCTGATGGGCAAAGGGTGAAAAACGAGCTAGCAGTGCTTCATCGTGACCTTTACCGACACCTTCTCCGGTCAGCATCTTGAGCGTTTCCTTGACCGTGGAAAGATAATCCTCGGGCAGTGCTCGGGCATCAGTACGCGGATAGGTCAACACCTTGTGTTTTTCGTAAAGTGCTTGCGCCAAGCCGAGCGTGGATTTGGCCGAAAAACCAAAGCGGCCATTAGCTTCTCGCTGCAGGCTGGTCAGGTCGTAGAGCAGCGGTGACAGTTGGGTTGAAGGCTTGGCTTCCTCGTTGACTATGCCGGTCTGGCCAGCACATTTGCTTTGCAGTGCCTTGGCATGAGTCTCGTTCCACAGGCGGTCAGCGCGTTGATGTTCGTCTTCCTCGTTTTTGCCCTTGGCGAAATTCTCGTCAATCCACTTTCCCTTGTATTGGCCGGCGGCGCAGGTGAATAATCCTTCCAGTTCCCAGTAAGGGCGGGGCATGAATTTTCTGATCTTGTCTTCACGATCAACCATCAGCGCCAGGGTTGGTGTCTGGACGCGGCCAACCGTTGTCAGATGAAATCCTCCGGTCTTCGAGTTGAAGGCGGTCATTGCCCGAGTGCCATTAATGCCAACCAACCAGTCGGATTCAGAACGGCAGACAGCCGCATCGGCCAGTCCTTGCATTTCGGAGCCGGGACGCAGTTTGGAAAAACCATCCTTGATGGCCTGCTGAGTCATCGACTGCAACCACAAACGCTCCACCGGTTTGCCGGTTTTGGCGTGTTGCGCGATGTAATTGAAGATCAACTCACCTTCGCGTCCTGCGTCACAGGCGTTCACCAGCGCACTGACATCCTTGCGCTTGATCAGTCGGGTAAGAAGTTTGAGGCGAGATTCGGTCTTTTCGATCGGCCGCAGATCGAAATGCGGTGGAATGACCGGCAGGTGAGCGAAGGACCACTTGCCGCGTTTGACCTCGTATTCCTCCGGGCAGGCCAGTTCGAGCAGGTGGCCGACGGCGGAAGAAAGAACGCAGTCCGCGCTCTCGAAGTAATCGTCGTGTTTGGTGAATCCCCCCAAGGCGCGGGCGATATCAGCGGCGACTGAAGGTTTTTCGGCAATTATCAGCTTCTTGCTCATGGATTTTTTGTGCCTGCGAGAGCGATGACATTATATGACTACGGAATGGCCTGACAGGGCCACGGTTCAGGGCATGATAAAAGCAGTATGCCGCGCTTGGCAAGCCATGGTCATTTGACTGCTGAACGCGGTCGTATAATCATCGGGCAGGTGGGATTCAGGCGTCGGGGAGTTGCTGGTAACGGCCGCCAGGCAAACTGGCAACTCGTCCATCGAGTTCCAAGTGCAGCAGCATCACGGAAAGCGAGTCGGCCGTCAAGCCGCTGCGCGTGGCAAGTTCGTCGAGCCCGCATGGATCAAATCCCATCATTGAAAGCAGCCCATTGGGTTCTGAATGAGCGTTACTCGCCTGCCCATGTTTTACCGAAATGTTCCAGCGTAGTTCTTCAAGAACATCTTGCACGCTTTCAACCAGTTTGGCGCCCTGTTTGATAAGTTTGTGACAACCTCGCGATTGCGGCGAGTGGATCGAGCCAGGAATGGCGAAGACTTCACGCCCCTGTTCTCCGGCAAGACGTGCGGTAATCAAGGAGCCGCTTTCCATGGCCGCTTCGACGACCAATACCCCACGCGCAATACCTGAAATCAGCCGGTTACGGCGCGGGAAATTGGCGGCGGCGACTGGCGTACCCAACGGGAATTCGGAAACAATAGCCCCCTTGACGCCGATTTCCAGGGCTAGTTCACGGTTTCGCGCCGGATAGATACGATCGATACCGGTACCGATAAAAGCAACAGTATCTCCAAGGACGGACAGGGCACCACGATGCGCTTCGGCGTCAATGCCAAGGGCCATACCGCTCGTAATCACCAGGCCCGCCTCGGAAAAGGCAGAGGCAAAAGATTTGGCGTTCTGCTCGCCTTGTGGCGTCGGATTTCGGCTGCCTACGATGGCTAGCGACGGACGGTTGAGCAGTTCGAGACGGCCACGTACATAAAGCAGTGTCGGAGGATCAGGGATTTCCAGCAAGGCTTGCGGATATTCAGGATCGGCCAGTGTGACGATGTGCTGATCCTGACCTGTTGACCACGCACAGGCGAGTTCAACGAGAGATTCATTATCCGTGTCAAGCAGGAGGTCGGCAGCTTTGTCGCCGATAATCCCGCGCAAAGCGCTGCGTCCAGCAGAGAAAACGGCGTCTGGAAGCCCGAAGGCGGCAAGCAGCTTGCGCTGTCTCTCACCGCCGATTCCGGGAACAAGCGTCAGGCGCAGCCAAGCCGATAGCGACTCGCTGGCAGTCATTGCTCAAGGGGTGCGAACGAAGTCATTGACCTCGACGGCACCCTCAGACTGGACGATCAATGCGTATGAAATGCGCTCAAAGGTGCGAAAAACAAAAACCAAGCCGGTGCGTTCTGGAGGTATTTGCACGTTTGTTTTGCGGTCCGTTTCATCACGTTCAACAATCGTGCGGTTACGTTCAAGGGCAAGTACATGACCAATTTCCAGGCCATCTTTAGCGCCTCGGTTTATGGAAACGATTGAACCACGTCCAGCAGCGCCGACACCACCGTAGACTGAAATGATGCGGCCATCGATCAAGGCGTCCGGCTTATGGGGTATGTACGAGACCATGACTGGTCGGGCCGCCGGAATCAGACGGTCGCCACGACCGATTTCCTGCTTCGCCGTCAGAATTTCGAAAATTGCAGGGTTGCCTGGTTTGGTCTGTTTTGCAGTACCCAGATAAAAAGCCTCGTAACCGAGAACCTGCTTGGGGTCGGAAGGGTTCTGATCGGGGTAGGCCGGGTCAAGCATCGGCTTGCCACGGCGATAAATCTGCCAAAGGGCTTTGGACGGATCGGCGTTTTCCACATAGGCGAGATCGCCATTGCCAAGAAATACCCGATCCTGCTGCGTAGCGACGATACGAGCAGCGCTCTCCAGTCCGTTAACTTCAATAACCAATGGCGCGGAAATGAAGGGTTCGATAACGTTGGGTGGAATCGGCGGAATAGCCTGAGATATTTGTTCGGAGTAGATTCGGGGCCGCAGCTTGCTGTTTTGTACGCGCAGCAGCGGATTGCCGCTGGCATCGCGATCAAGGACAATGATATCTCCCGGATAAATCAGGTTCGGATTCTTGATCTGTTCCCTGTTCATGCGCCAGATTTCGGGCCAGTGCCAGGGTTCCTTGAGAAACTGTGCGGATATTTCCCAGAGGGTGTCGCCCGGGACAACGATATGTCGTTCTGGCGCGCTATCAGCCAGTTGGAGCGGTGTTTCGGCAGCGCTGCACAGTGTGGCGGCCACAGCCAGAATGAGCGCGGATATAATGCGAATCATCGTGTTATCCTCATACGAGCGGTCGGCAACGTTCTTTAGAGCTTGCGGAACGTCGGATTGTGGTGATGCCTTAGTCATTTTGAACCGCACCCCGCCTTGCACTTTTTGCCGCAGGCTGCGCATACAACGTGTGAGTATTGCGCCGTTTTTCAAGATGTTGCGTCGGATTCTGCACGTAATTACTTCTTCGATCAAGCTTTTTATGCCACTACTACCAATACTTCGTTTTCCGGATCCGCGCTTAAAAATTGTTGCCGCTCCGGTTAAAAAGATCGATGACACTATCCGTTGTCTGGCGCGTGACATGGCCGAGACAATGTATGAAGCGCCGGGAATTGGTTTGGCCGCGACACAGGTTGATGTGCACCTGCGAGTGATCGTCATCGACGCCTCGGAGACCCGTGATCAGCTCTTGGTGTTGATCAATCCGGAACTCGTTGAGAGCGCTGGCGTTCAGGTCGGTGAGGAAGGTTGTCTCTCGGTGCCCGGAATTTACGACAAGGTTGAGCGTGCCGGGCATGTCGTCGTGCGCTATCTCGACACTGATGGCAAGGCTCAAACTGTTGCCGCCGACGGTTTGCTGGCGGTCTGCCTGCAACATGAAATAGACCACCTTGAGGGGCGGGTATTTGTCGAACATCTCTCGCCGCTCAAGCAGACGCGCATCAAGGCCAAGATGTTGAAGCAGTCGCGGATTACCGCATGAAGCTGGTTTTTGCCGGTACGCCCGAGTTCGCTGCGCAGGCCTTGCGCGCCGTTATGGCCGCAGGACACCAGGTAGTGCTAGTACTTACTCAGCCGGATCGCCATTCCGGGCGAGGTATGGCGGTGCATGCATCGCCAGTCAAGGAATTGGCGCTAGCCTCAGGAGTCGAGGTTTTTCAGCCGCAAACCTTGCGTGATGCGGCTGTCCAGGAACGTGTACGAGCGGCCGGGGCCGAGGCCATGATTGTTGCAGCCTATGGGTTGATCCTGCCGCAGGCGGTACTCGACATGCCCCGCTTTGGATGCATCAATATTCACGCGTCACTGCTGCCGCGCTGGCGCGGAGCGGCGCCAATCCAACGGGCGCTGCTCGCCGGCGATGGCGAAACCGGTGTCTGCATCATGCAAATGGATGCCGGGCTGGATACTGGCCCGGTGTTGCTGGCAGAAAGTCTGTCGATTGCCGTTGATGAAACAGCGGCGACCCTACATGACAAGCTGGCCGAACTTGGCGGGCGGCTGATCGTTCAGGCCCTCGAAATGCCTCTGGTGCCTTGTCCGCAGTCTGCGCTTGGCGTTACCTACGCAGCCAAGATCGAAAAGGTGGAGGCCTGGCTCGACTGGCGTTTGCCAGCCGTTCAGTTGGAGAGACAGGTCAGGGCCTTCAATCCCTTTCCAGGGGCAGCAGCGCGTTTGCAAGGCAACCCGATCAAGATCTGGGGTGCCCAATTGGGTAGCGGGCTGGGCGCCCCGGGGACGGTCATTGCCACCGACCGATGCGGCATCGTGGTCGCCTGTGCTGACGGCACCCTGCGTCTGACCGAGTTGCAGAAGCCCGGCGGCAAGCGTTTGCCGGCCGCCCAGTTTCTGGCTGGAATGCCGATTTCACCGGGGGCAATCTTCGCTCTTCCGTCTTGAATCTGGACGTTTTCTCCCAACGTAGTGCCTGGGCCGGCGGGGTTTTCCGCCCGGAAATCTGACAATTTTGACCGGAGGTCACGACAATGCTCGGTAACTGGCTGAAGACTTCAATCCTGATGGCCGCGATCATGGCGCTGTTTGGCATCATCGGCGGTTATGTTGGCGGCGCGCCGGGAATGATGATGGCGCTGCTTTTCGGTGGTGCGATGAACCTCTTTGCCTACTGGTTCTCGGATACCATGGTTTTGAAGATGTACAAGGCGCAGGAGGTCGACGAAGCCTCGGCGCCTCAGTTCTACACCATGGTTCGTGATTTGGCGCAGCGTGCCGGACTGCCCATGCCGCGTGTCTACCTGATTGACGAGGCACAGCCGAACGCCTTTGCCACCGGGCGCAACCCGGATAACGCCGCAGTTGCAGCAACGACGGGAATTCTCCAGCTGCTTTCGGCGCGCGAGATTCGTGGCGTGATGGCGCACGAGCTGGCACATGTCCGCCATCGGGATATCCTGATTTCGACGATTTCGGCGACGATGGCAGGGGCCATTTCGGCGCTGGCTAATTTCGCGATGTTTTTTGGTGGACGCGGTGCTGATGGTCGCCCGAGTAATCCGTTGGCGAGCATTGCCGTGGCTTTGCTGGCGCCGCTGGCCGCGTCGTTGATCCAGATGGCCATCTCGCGCTCGCGGGAATTCGAAGCGGACCGCGGCGGTGCTGAAATTTGCGGTGATCCTCTGGCCTTGGCCGACGCGCTGATCAAGATCGATGCTTACGTTCGCGGAATTCCGATGCCTACCGCCGAGGCGCATCCGGCAACGGCACAGATGATGATCATGAATCCCCTGTCCGGTGGCGGTATTGACAGCCTGTTCAGTACCCATCCAGCCACCGCAGAACGCGCTGCCCGTCTGCACGCATTGGCCAAGGCTGGCGACGCTACTGCCCTCTGAGCAGATCACGCAGCAGGTCGGCGAGACGGTAACCGGCTTCGGCGATTCGCCGGTTGGCGATGGCCCGGGCATTTTCATTAAATTCCACACTGATTGTGGGCTGGCTATCATCACCGGGTGGATAGGCGCTGCTGCGCGCGACCTGCCAGCTTTCATCAATCCACTGCGCGGACGACGAGGGCGTTGGACGAGGGTATAAGGCGCTGAGTGCCTGGCAGGCGGCATCAAGCCGTTCGCCGCGCAGCCAGACGGGGCCGGGCAGATCGTCCCAGAAAGCGTGCAACGTCGTCGCCGACTTGCGCGGATTGAACGGGTTAATCACCGTCAGTCCATTGCCGAGCCTGTCAAACTTGCCTTCGGCGTTCAAGCGCAGGCTGGTATGCAAGGGTTGATGCGCATCGCCGGTGAGGTGGATCAGCCAGGGCAGGACATAGCTGCGCTCGCTTCTCGTGGTGCCGGGCGAGGCAAGTGTCTGTGCCAGCGTAACGAGTTGTTTGTCGAGCAGACCGGAGATGGTCGCACTGTGCCTCTGATCCTCACGGCTATCACCAAATGGACGATTGACGTAGTGCCAGTCGCGACGCCGTTCCATGTCGGGAAAGCCGGGCAGCGTCGGTGTCGGTGCGTCGACGCCAGCGCTGTAGAAACGGGTGTCCTTGCGGATATCATCAGGCCAGGTCGAGGCCTCGATAAAGGTCGACCGGTCAGTATCGCCGTCGCCAGCCCGCTGGCGCCAGCGGGCGTAGTCCGGGTGCTCGCGCAGCAATTGCGAGATCACGGAACGTGGCTGTTGATCAAGATGATCCCAAGCAATGCAGGCGACCAGCCGATGCCCGGCGGCGTTCCAGGCCAGTGCCGGCAGTGGCAGGAGTAGCAGGAACAGCATGGCATGACCAATCGACAGCCAAGCAAAGCGTTTAAGTGAGGGTCTATGCATCGGGCACATTATGGACGGCACAAGCCGATCTTGTCAGCACCATGCTAAACTCGGCCAACCCATGCTTATCGCGAGACGTTGCCTTGTCTTCACCACATCCCTCTCCTCGTTCACCCACACCTTCGCCGCGTATTGTCCGGGTCCGTAAATCCGGTTCGCGTGAGGCATCAACAGAAGGAGCCAAGCCACCTTCTGCATCGCTCGTAAGCAGCGCGCTGGCTCCCGATTCGCTGGGCTGGAGTTTGCTGCTGGCCGCCCGTGTTCTAGCCCAGGTGCACGGCGGGAAGAGTTTGAGCGAAGCCTTGCTGGTGCTGGTCAGGGAGTTGCCCGCCGCGCGCGCGGCGGCACAGGATGTCGCCTACGGGGTATTGCGTCGCTACGGTTGGGGCGAATTTATCCTCGGGCGCTTGATGAGCAAACCCGTGAGCCATCCGGAAACCCAGGCGCTGTTGCTCGGCGCGCTTTACCGACTGGAGACGCGTCCCGACTCAAGCCCGATGGTTGTGGATCAGGCGGCCGCTGCTGCCGGCGAGTTGGCAGGAGGCGTTTTCAAGGGACTGGTCAATGGCGTGCTACGCAATTATCTACGTCAGCGCGAAGCGCTCATTGCTGCGCTGGCCGACGACGACGTTGCCCAGTATCAGCATCCCCCCTGGTGGCTGGCTCGATTGCGCCGTGCGTATCGTGACCATTGGTCATCGATTGTCGCAGCCGGCAACAGCCAGCCGCCGATGACCTTGCGCGTCAATCAGCGGCACGGAACGGCCGCTGATTATATGGCCAGGCTTGAAGCAGCAGGCCTTGCGGCTTGCCCGGTCGGACGTCATGGCTTGATCATGGAGACGCCAGTTTCGGTCGATACCCTGCCCGGTTTCTTTGATGGTCTTGTTTCAGTTCAGGACGCAGGCGCACAACGCGCCGTTGAACTGCTGGCCCCGGCGCCAGGATCACGGGTCCTCGACGCCTGTGCCGCGCCTGGCGGCAAGACCGCGCATCTGCTCGAGTCGGCGGAGCTCGATTTGCTGGCGCTCGATATCGACGCCGGCCGGGCCCGTCGCATCGACGAGAATCTGCACCGCTTGGGCCTGCTGGCTACGGTCAAGGTGGCTGATTGCATCGAGCTTGAACGCTGGTGGGACGGTCGGCTTTTCGACGCCATTCTGGCCGATGTGCCCTGCTCGGCTTCGGGGGTGGTGCGTCGGCATCCGGACATTAAGCATTTGCGGCGCGAAAGCGATATCCGGCGCTTCGCTCACAGCCAGGCGGCGATTCTTGACGCCCTCTGGCCTTTGCTTAAACCCGGAGGTAAGCTCTTATACGCGACCTGCTCGGTTTTTCCGGAGGAAAATTCGGCGCAGATCGACGCTTTTCTCGTTCGTCAAGCGGGCGCCCTTCGCCTGCTTGACGAGCAGCTGCTGCCTCAGGAAAAAAACGACGGTTTTTATTATGCCCTGTTGCGAAAAGCTGTTTAGATCAGTTTTTTATGGCGTCATTTTTCTGCTTGCCGCGCATGCTGTGCAAGCGACAGAGATCAGCATCCGCAACCTGCAACTGGTGGCCAGCGACGAGGGCTACAGCCTGGCTGCCGATGCCAACATCAACTTCAATACGCGGCTTGAGGACACGGTCAATAAGGGAGTCGTCCTTTACTTTACCGTTGATTTCGAGTTGACCCGTCCACGCTGGTACTGGCTCGACGAACAAATCATTCGCCGCAGTAAAACCTTTCAACTTTCCTATCATGCACTGACCCGCCAATATCGATTGTCCACCGGCGCTTTGCACCAGAGCTACGGCACCCTGGATGAAGTGCTGCGTGCGATGTCGCACTTGCGGAACTGGCAGGTGCTTGAGAAGGGGGAAGTCAAAGCCGAGCAGATTTACGTCGCCGGACTACGCCTGCGCCTGGATTTGACGCAAATGCCCAAGACCTTTCAGGTGAGTGCCCTGGCCGACAAGGACTGGAATCTGTCTTCCGATTGGCTGCGCTGGAGTTTTGCACCGACCGAATTAACGCCCGTGCTGCAATCAACACCGCCAGCAGCAGCTTCCGTGCCCGCTCCGCCGGTGCCGGCGATACCTGCCAGCGGTGAGAGTAAATGAAGTACCTGATCATCGTTGCGGCCTCATTTGGCGGCATCCTGCTCTTTCTGCTCGCCTCGGCCAGTGCCAATACGGCCCTGTTTGCCAGCAATTACCCCTGGCTGCTCGGACTCAATGCGATTGTTGCCCTCTCGCTTTTTGCCCTCATTGTTTGGCAGGTGCGTGCCCTCTGGCACGAGCATCGGACCAAGGTCTTCGGCTCGCGGTTAAAGCTGCGGCTGATGCTGATGTTTGGTCTCATGGCGGTATTGCCCGGGGTGCTGATCTACGCCGTTTCAGTACAGTTTGTCACCAAGAGCATTGAAACCTGGTTCGACGTGCGTGTTGAAAAAGCGCTTGAGTCCGGACTTAATTTGGGGCGTAGTGTGCTCGATTCACTGCTTGACGAGCTGGCCGAAAAAGGGCGAACCATGGCGTTTGACCTGGGCGAGCAGTCTGAAGCGCAGCGTCGCTTGGCGCTCAGTCGTCTGCGCGAGAAGACCGGCGTGCAGTTTATTGCCTTATTCACGACCGGTGGCCAGCTGCTGGCCACCGCCACCAGCGATCTGGGGACCTACATGCCGGCGCCGCCGACGCTCGACAAATTGCGTCAGGCGCGGGCCGGACGCGGCTATCGCGAAATCGAAAGCGCCGGCGACAAAGATCTGGTGCTGCGTGTTCTGGTGCCCGTATCGCCGGTCGGATTGGGAATGGAAACGCGCATCCTGCAATTGACCCAGCCGGTTCCCGCCAGTCTGGCACTCAATGCTGATCGCGTACAGCAGGTTTATCGCGACTATCAGGAACTTTCGCTGGGACGCGAGGGGCTAACGCGTATCTATGCCATGACTTTGACCCTCACCGTGCTATTGGCCCTGTTCACGGCCATCGCCATGGCCTTTGTTCTGGCTCGCCGCCTCTCGGCGCCGCTTTCGATACTCGCCGAGGGAACGCAAGCGGTGGCCGCCGGCGACTTTACACCGCGTCAGGCGATCTACAGCCGTGACGAACTCGGGGTGCTGACCCAGTCCTTCAATCGGATGACACGTCAACTGAACGAGGCGCGGCGCGACACCGAGCGTCATCGTAGCGAAGTCGAATCGGCGCGCGCCTACCTTGAATCGATACTGGCCAATCTGTCGGCGGGGGTCCTCGTTTTTGACCGTCGCTTCATACTGCGCACGGTCAATCAGGGCGCGCAGACCATTCTTGGCGATGATTTTACCGGTCTCCTTGCTGAGGCGGTCGAAGCCTGGCCGCGTGAACAGCTTTTCGGACGGGCGATACGCGACGCTTTCGCCGAGCACGGCAGCAAGGAATGGCAGACGCAGATTGAGCTCGAACGTAACGGCGGCTTGCCGCAGATACTGTTGCTGCGCGGAACGCAATTGCCGGAGAAGCGCAGCGGCGGCTATGTTGCGGTTTTTGATGATGTCACGCGGCTGGTGGCCGCCCAGCGCAGTGCTGCCTGGGGTGAGGTGGCGCGGCGTCTGGCGCACGAAATCAAGAATCCCCTAACGCCGATTCAGCTTTCGGCTGAGCGCTTGCAGGCCAAATTGGCCGACAGACTGAGCGCTAGCGACGCCGAAATGCTCAACCGTTCGACGCAGACCATCATCAATCAGGTGCAAGCGATGAAAAACATGGTCAACGAATTTTCCGACTATGCCCGCATGCCCGCACCCGAACTGACAAATATTGATCTAAATGCCCTGATTGGCGAAGTGCTTGGGCTGTACGAGACTTCTCAGGCCCAGATCACGCTTGATCTGGATCCGCAATTGCCCGCCGTCTATGGCGATGCGAGCCAGTTGCGGCAGATTATCCACAACCTCCTACGCAACGCCGAAGACGCGCAGGACGGTGCGGACGAAGCGCAGATCGGCGTTTTTACCCAGTTCGCCGATGGCATGGCAGAACTGACCGTGACCGATTGCGGGCCGGGCTTCCCGCCCGAAATCATGGCGCGTGTATTTGAACCCTACGTGACGACCAAGACACGTGGTACCGGCCTAGGTTTGGCCATCGTCAAGAAAATTGTCGATGAACATCAGGGGCGCATCAGAATAAACAACCGCCAACCGGTGGGTGCCGAAGTGAGTATCAGACTGCCATTGGCTGTACAACAGACATCCAACCCAAGTAATTCAGAAACAATTAACGAGAGCTGATCATGGCGCAAATATTGGTCGTCGATGACGAAATGGGCATCCGCGAGTTGCTCTCCGAAATTCTAGCGGACGAGGGGCACTCGGTCTGGCTGGCGGAAAACGCCGCAGCAGCACGCAAGAGTCGTAGCGAGAGGCGTCCTGACCTCGTCCTGCTCGACATCTGGATGCCGGATACCGACGGCATTTCCCTGCTCAAGGAATGGTCTGCTGCTGGCTTGCTAACCATGCCGGTAGTTATGATGTCCGGCCATGGAACAATCGATTCCGCAGTTGAAGCGACGCGTGTCGGCGCCATCGACTTTCTCGAAAAACCGATTGCCCTGCAAAAATTGCTGGCCACGGTCAAAAAGGCTCTCAAGCACGAAATCTCGCCGCAAAAACCGCCACTCACCCTGGACGCTTTTGCCCGATCGCCACTGCTCAAGGACCTCAAGAGGCGACTGGAACAGGCAGCGGCCAAAAACGCCGTGCTGCTCCTCAAGAGCGCCTCAGGCAGCATTGCTGAAATCTGCGCGCGTACTTTGCAAACTCCCAAGACACCCTGGCTCGACCTTTCCGTGTCTAGCGCGCCGCTGACGCAGGAGATGCTTGAAAACGCCGCAGGCGGCATCTTGTTTATCGCCGACCTGACGCTACTCGGAAAATTGCAGCAGAAAAACCTCGTTTATGCACTAGAGCGGCTCGAAAAATACAACCTGCAACTGATTGCCGCCTCGACTCGTGCTCTATCGACACTCACTGAAGCCGGCTGGGATCCAGCGCTGGTAGCGCGTCTGGGCGAGGTATGGGTGACCTTGCCACAACTTTCCGGACATAGCGATGAAGTGCCGGAAATTGCCTCGCTGGTGCTCTCACACCTGGTTGAGCGCAATGAAGTGCCGCCTCGACAATTTTCCAGCGGCGCTCTGAATGCGCTGCGCTTGCACCATTGGAAGGGGGAATGGGCTGAGCTGCTGGCGACCGTCAAAAATCTCGCGCTCTGCGCGTTAGAAGACGATATCGCGGTTGATGACGTAGATAGCATTCTGCTGCGCGAGGCCAGCGATGCGCCCAAACCGCCGCCGGCGCTGCCGTTATTTAATCAGCCTTTGCGTGATGCGCGTGAGGCTTTTGAGCGACTTTATTTTGAACATCACCTGAAAGGCGAACGCGGTAACATGACGCGGGTCGCCGACAAAACCGGCCTTGAGCGCACCCATCTTTATAGAAAATTAAAACAACTGGGTCTGAACATCGGACGGCGTAGCGAAGACCAGGTGCAATAATCGGAAGCGTCAATTCCCGTGGGGCCGTACCCCAGGGTAAATTTGTTCTGTCGCTAATCTATTGAGTTACTGTTATTCCGGGCTCTGCACTTCCTGCTGTCGCCTGCGCCGGAATGACCTTTCGCGCGCAGTTCATTCAGGCTCTCCAGGGATTGTTCCCCTTCGATGCGTTCGCTTTTGACCCAATCATTTGTGTGCACCCAGCGCGCAAGAACAAGTGTCAGTGACGCTGCAAGCACGCCAAGCCTTCATTCCGCCTTGATAGAGCAAGCGGGGGCCGGGTTGGCGCACAGAGCCAGGACATGGCGAGAAAAAACCGTAGCGATGCTCTCCGGGGAAACGCCGGCCGCCAGCTTTTGGGCACGCTCGGTGTACCACCATTCGCGCAAGAGTTCCTCGGCTGCCTCGTGCAGGCGAGATGAACTGGCCCGATCGGCGCGAACCAGAAGTCCAGCACCGAAGCGTTCAACGGCCTGCATGTTGAGAAATTGGTCCATATTACGTGCAACCCCGAGAACCGGAACACCGTTGACCAAGGCCTGGTTGGTCGTCGCACTGTCGCCGTTGCACACCACGAGTTGCGCGTGCTGGCAGAGGAGGTCGTCGGGCAGATAGTCGAAAACGCGGGTTCGCGCCGAGGTCGGCTTGAACGTCAGCGCATTTCCGGCAGTGGTCACCATCACCTGGCAATCGAGTTGCTCAAGGATCGAGATGATCCGCCCCAGCAGACGAGAATTACATGAACTCCCCATCGTCACATAGACGAGTGGCCCGTCATCATCGAAAACCCCCGGATCAGCGCCCTGGCTCGGGAACCAGGTGATTGGTCCGATGTAGGCCGCATCGGCACCCGGGTACACCTTCGGAAAAAGCATGGGAATATCCGCGAACAGGCGCAAATCGGCGTCGGTATAGCAACGCTGCAAGTCAAACCCAAGGGAAGGTAGTCCGTAGCGGGCACGCAATCGTTCCATAGGTAGCGCGTGCCAGCGCGACGCGAAGCCCGACATCGGGCGAAATAGTGGTTCTACGACCGAGATCGGGAGATAGCGGGTGATGCCGAGCACCGGCAGCGGCAACGACGCTGAGTTCTCCGGGCTCCAATACACATCGCAGACGGTGATGTAGGGAATGGCGCGCAACCGGGCACTGACCGACAGGGAAAGACGAAAGTCGCCGACGATGACATCCGGTTGCTCGGCATCGATCAAGGCCAGATCGTCATCGACATAGCGCATCAACGTTGCGAAGTCATATAGCCGGGCTAATTTTTCGAGACGGCGCACGAAAACTGAACCAGACTGACACTCAAGGTCGACGACGCGAAACTTGACGTCGGAAGTCAACCACTTGTAGGCCGACGGCCGGCAGAAGGTCACCTCGAAACGATCCGGGTCCAGCGCACGGGCA
Organism: Propionivibrio sp.; assembly: GCF_029255185.1. GTDB lineage: Bacteria > Pseudomonadota > Gammaproteobacteria > Burkholderiales > Rhodocyclaceae > Propionivibrio. The sequence continues at coordinate 2,650 of NZ_JAPUVO010000064.1, read as the reverse complement.
AGCGCCAGAGGACGAACCACATGTGCGAGCGTAGCGCCCTCGGCAAAAAACAGAACCTTAGGTTTGGGAAGGCGCATTCACATTCCCACCAGCCACAAAAGCGAAATTGGAAGTGCCGTCAAAAACTGTAACGCACCTCGGAATACACCCGATCCTTGCCGGCGTACTGACCGAAAAGGCCAAGCGGCGGTCCATTAAAGACGTCGGCACCGACCGCCAGCCGCCAATTCCGTTCGAAATTCCAGGTCACTCTTGGGCGTAGCAGCCAGTCTGTCCGGTTGAAACTGGCAATCCACATGAGTTGCGCTTCAAGTTTATCGTTCAGTTTATGGTTCACTAGCAGGCTGTACCCGTTCTCCTGCTTGTCTGAGAGAAGATTCGGGTCATGGTTAAAAAAGGCACGCTGAAACACCTGCATGTTGAGGCGCGTTTCAGCCGGCAAGCTGAAATCAAGTCCCAATGCCCAGTCGATGGTGTTTTGTGGAACCACGCCGTCAGCATCATCCGGCGTCGAAACGTAGAATTTCCGACCCCGTGTGTAAACCCCCTCGCTTTTGAGTACGACCGATCCAAAGTCCTTGGCCAGGGTGCCGCCGAACTGGTTAATCCGGTCATGCCGGGCCTCGTAGAAGGCGGTCGGTTGCGGCACGGCGACGACCTCGCGGTAAAACGTCGGCTCAATGTCCATGCTGCTGTAGGCAAAGCCGGATACATCCCAGCCATTCTTCAGAGTCGACAGGCGCAGGCCATAATTGGTATTAGCGAGAGTGCGTGACGGACGGACTTCATCGCGAAACTGTGTGGAAATACCGGGCATGGCAGAAGGATTAAAGGGGTAGAACTCCGCGCCGGGCTTGCCAATTTCGTTATAGGTGGCGACCGGAATCCAGAGCAGTTCAGCGTGGAAATCGTCCTTGAAATATTCTGCCCGCGCCGCCCACTGCGGGATACGCAGCACGTCGAACTCGGGCAGAATGAACTCGTGCATATCCCTAGCCGAAACAACGTCGGCAAAAAAGAGACCGACCATCTCGCCCCACACAACGTGTTGCTTGCCCAGACGGAAATCCCAGTCGCCGGCGCCAACATCCAGATAGTTTTCACGCAGATTCAGATTGAAGCGCTGATCCTTGGCCACCGCGCTCGGATAAAAATCAGTGGCGCTAAAGACCGCATCGTAGTCCATGCGGGCGCCAAGCTTCCACTTGATGCCATCTCCGAGATTGCCCTGCGCACTGACATCGGCTCGCGTCAACATCTTCGACCAATGCACCGGCGAGTCGTAGGCACGCGCCATCTCGTACTGCAAAAAGCCCTTGATGCCGCTGCCTGAAGCCGGCGCTTTCTTCTCTGCACTGGCGGCGCCTGCTTTGAGCAGAGCATCATCGTCGTCATCGCCAAAGAGCGCGTCCCGACTGCCTGGTTTGGCCTCGCCTGCCGCGGCCAGCAAGGTGTGTGTCGGCCTGCTTTCATATGTGCGCGAAAAATTCAGAGTGTTTGAAGCGCTGTCCACCGATTCTGCCCAGGCTGAAACTGCGCCCAAAGCAAGGGCGAAACAGACGAGCGGCCTGACACGAAGACCCTGAGTCGATTTTTTCTGGTGAAGCATAAATGTCCTTTCGGCAACTAGCCGATCTGGGGTTGGGCGGCAACGGTATCGGACGAACGACGATTTCGGGCGAGTGACCACTTTGCATCGGAACGCACGCCGAGGGCGAAAATTTCACCATCATTTACCCGCACCAGACGATCGGCCTTGGCAATCACGCGCTTATCGTGCGTCGAGAAGATGAAGGTGGTTTTAAAGGTGCGGTTGATCTGTTTCATCAGACTCAGGATTTCCTCACCGGTTTTACGGTCGAGGTTGGCGGTCGGTTCGTCAGCCAGAACGATCGAGGGTCGAATCGCCAGTGCGCGGGCGATCGCCACGCGCTGACGCTGGCCGCCACTTAACTGATTTGGCCGATGATGGACAAATTTTGTCAGGCCGACAATGTCAAGGAAGTAGGCAACGCGTTTTGCCCGCTCTCCCCGTGAAATGTCGTTGCGTTGCAACAGGGGATATTCAACGTTTTCTGCAGCCGATAGAACCGGCAACAAATTGAACGTCTGAAAAATGAACCCTATGGTTCTGCCGCGCAGGTCAGCCAATTGATCCGGTGTCCTGCCGCTGACATCCTGGTCGTTGATATAAATCTTGCCGCTGGTCGGCGTGTCAATGCAGCCGATTAGATTCAGCAGGGTCGTCTTGCCACTGCCCGACGGGCCGGCAATGGCCAGAAATACCCCGGGGTCGAAAGACAGGGTAATGTCCTTGAGGGCTTGGACTTTCTGCTCACCGAGCAGATAATCCTTACACACGTGTTCAATGCGGACAACGCTCATCGGCTGGCTCTCTGCCAACCGTGTCAGTGGTCAGCACAATTTGAGGAAAACTATGGAAATCATGACGATCCGCCAGCAAAGTGTCAAGGCTGCAAGACTATTCGCCGTTCTCGCCTCATTGCTGTACCTAGCACCTTGCGCGGCACAGGACGCATCGCCGGCAGAAGCGGCCGACGATGCCCTGGCCCGCAGCATCGTCGAAAAAGCCGATCTGGTGCGCTTTCCCGCTGATGGTTTTCAGGTTGATGTTGGCATCACCAGCACC